>CALSAF010000053.1:0-25034 GCA_943372805.1 Rhizobium sp. Q54 | reverse complement strand
TCATTCACATTGGCAAAGACCATCGGCTTGGCGTGACGGCCAAGCTGGCCCCAGGTCATGATCTCGACGATCTCCTCCAGCGTGCCGATGCCGCCGGGCAGCGTCACGAAGGCATCCGAGCGCTCGAACATCGCGTGTTTGCGCTCGTGCATGTCCCTGGTGATGATCAGCTCGTTCAGCTGGCCGAGCGAATGGCGCGTCGCTTCCATGTCGACGAGGAATTCGGGTATGATGCCAGTGACATGTCCGCCGGCGGAAAGCACGCCCGCGGCCACAGCCCCCATGATGCCCTTGGTGCCGCCGCCATAGACCAGGCGGAGATTGTTTTCCGCCAGGGCGCGGCCGAAATTTCGGCCTGCTTCCATGAAGGCGGGATCGCGTCCGGGCTGGGAGCCGCAATAGACGCAGACGGATCGAATCGGGGATTTTTCTTCGCTCATGCTGGGCAAAAAACAGGCTGCGCTCACGAAGGTCAACAAAATTGGCTGAAAACCTCTGCCGCGCGTGGCGTAATGGTGTCACTGCGCTTGTCGAAACAAACGGTTAAGGCTAGCAATTCCAAGGGATATGGCGGCTGTTCCGCCGGGAGACTTGAGACATGAAGAACCGTGCCCTCTGGGTGGTCCTGCTCGTACTTGCCATCGTCAGCCTGCTGATGGTGTTCGTCATCATGCCGCGCCTCAACGCACCGACCAGCGATGCGCCGGCCGTGAACGCTGCCGCGGATGCGGTGACGTCCGCCGCCGAAACGGCTGCAGCCGACGTCGCTGCCGCCACGAACCAGAAGATGGATCGCCTCAAGAGCGAAGCCGTCAAGGCGATCGACGGCATTTCAGCGCTGTTTGCCGACGGCAGAACGCCTGGCATCGAGGCCTATACCGCCGCCAGGACGCTGGCCCAGGGCGCCATCCAGGCGCTCGCCGCCATCGAGCTGCCAGAAGGACTGGACACGACGCTTGCAGACGGCATCAAGGCCGTGCAGGCCGATGCCGCGCGCGCCCTGGCGCTGATCCAGCAGCTGCCGGCCGATCCGGCCAAGGCAGCAACCATGGTCGCTGCAATCAAGGACGCCCTGCTTGGACAGCCCGTCGCGCCCGCCCCGGTTGCCGACATTACCACCCCGACCGTACCGCGGTTCGACATCCTGCGTGTCGAGCCGGATGGATCCACCGTCATTGCCGGCAATGCCGTTCCCGGCGCCAAGGTCGAAATCCTGAACGGACCGGTGGTCATCTCTTCGCAGACAGTGGACCAGACCGGCGACTTCGCCGCCGTGCTCGACCAGCCGCTCGCACCGGGAGATCACTCCCTGCAGATCCGCGCCACGGGTCCGGACGGCAATGTCGTGACGTCGGAAGAGGTCGCGACGATTTCCGTGCCGGATGGTGGCAAGGGCGAATTGCTCGCCATGGTGTCAAAACCGGGTGAAGCGAGCCGCATGATCACCCTGCCGGGCTCGAACACTGCAGGCACACCCCAAGTCGCGGCGCCCCCGGCTGCCACCGCAGCCTCTGCCGCAGACACTCCGCCGACCCCAGGCGCACTGCCTGAACTCCCGGCTGCCGCGAGCGAACTAACGAGCTCCGCACCAACCATCCCGGGAAGCACCGAAACGGCTGCCGTTGCCACCAACCCGCCGTCCACAGACACTCCGGCCGCCCTCCCTGGCGCCACCGAAGTGCAGGTCACAGCCGTCGAGATCGAGGGAAACCGGATCTTCGTCGCCGGCAAGGCCCCGGCTGGTGCCACCGTACGCGGCTTCGCCAACAAGGCTGCGATCGGCGAGACCGTCAGCGACACCAGCGGCAACTTCGTCATCGAAGGCGAAATGAAGCTCGAGGTCGGCAACCACATCATCGAGGTGGAACTGCTCGATTCAACCGGCAAGATCGTCGTGCGTGCCTCCGTGCCGTTCGAGCGTCCTGCGGGCGAACAGGTCTCCGTGGTCGCGCAGTCGACACTGCCGGCAACGGCCGATACGGCCAGCCCGGAACAGGTGGAGTTCGAACGGTTGCGCATCGCGCTGACCAAGGCGATGACCATCCTCGAGGGCCTGTTTGCCAATGGTCAGAAGCCGGCGCTGGAACAGGCCGCGGCCGCCCGCTCGGCAACCGAGATCGGACTGCAGTCGATCGCCGAATTCCGTCCGGGACCGAATGCCAGTGCGGATTTTGCTGGCGCCGTCAGCGCCCATTCCGCCAAGGCCAAGGAAGCCCTGTCTCTGCTGCAGTCCGTGCCAAAGGGCGATGTGGAAGCACTGGGTGCGACCCTGCCGAAGATCCTCGCGCTGATCCGCGCGCTGCTGGAAGAGCCAACGCCGTCGCTGGCCGCTCAGACATCCGCGACCGTATCCGGTGCAGATGCTGCGGCACCGGCGGCTGCGGGCACTGCAGCGGAACCGAAGACCATCCAGCAGGCACCGCTCGCGCAGAGCGACAGCAGCGTGATCATCCGCCGGGGCGACACGCTCTGGCAGATCTCACGCCGCGTCTATGGCCAGGGCGTGCGCTACACCACGATCTATCTGGCCAACGAAAACCAGATCAACAATCCGGACCGGATCGAGCCGGGGCAGATCTTCACGGTGCCGAGGGAGGCGCTCCCGAACGCCGAGGAAATCCACCGCAAACGCCTGCGCGGCGAGCCGGTGAACTGAGCTTTCACAGATCCGTTGTTGTATTCGCGCCAGCGGAATCCTAATTGAAGTACGGCGGCGGTCCCCATGGGATCGCCGCTTTTTGATCTGAAGGAAGTCGAGAGGGGTCGGGGATGGCAGAGGCGAACAAGAAGACGGTATCAGCCGACGACGGCAATCCGATGCAGACCCTGGTCAATCTGTGGCCCTATATGTGGCCCGCAGACCGCTTCGATCTCAAGATGCGTGTGGTCTGGGCCACCGTGTTCCTGATCATTTCGAAGTTCGTGCTGATCCTCGTCCCCTACTTCTTCAAATGGGCGACCGACGCGCTGAACGGTCGTCTCGACATGGCAGGCATTCTGCCGACCTTCCTGCTCGGTGCCGTGGCGCTCGTCATCTTCTACAACATCACGCGCATCGCCCAGGTCGGCCTGAACCAGCTGCGCGATGCGCTTTTCGCCAGCGTCGGCCAGCATGCCGTGCGCCAGCTCGCCTACCGAACCTTCGTGCACATGCACCAGCTGTCTCTGCGCTTCCACCTTGAGCGCAAGACCGGAGGGCTTTCGCGCATCATCGAGCGCGGCACGAAGGGGATCGAGACGATCGTTCGTTTCACGATCCTCAATTCCGTTCCGACGCTGATCGAATTCATCCTGACGGCTGCGATCTTCTGGTGGACCTACGGCTTCTCCTATCTTGGCGTCACGGCATTCACGGTCTGGGCCTATATCTGGTTCACCATCCGGGCGTCGGACTGGCGCATCGGCATCCGCCGGGCGATGAACGAAAGCGACACCGATGCCAATACCAAGGCAATCGACTCGCTTCTCAATTTCGAGACGGTCAAGTATTTCGGCAACGAGGAGATGGAAGCGAAACGCTTCGATGTCTCGATGGCGAGCTACGAGAAGTCGGCGACCCAGGTCTGGACCTCGCTCGGCTGGCTCAATTTCGGCCAGGGCCTGATCTTCGGCATCGGCACGGCGATCATCATGGTCATGTCGGCGCTTGCCGTGCAGCGCGGCGAGCAGACGATCGGCGACTTTGTCTTCGTCAATGCCCTCCTGATGCAGCTTTCCGTGCCGCTCAACTTCATCGGCTTCGTCTATCGCGAAATCCGTCAGGGCCTCACCGATATCGAACAGATGTTCGACCTGCTGGAAGTCCAGGCAGAAGTGGTCGACAAGCCGGATGCGACGGCGCTTTCGATCGACAAGGGTGCCATCGCCTTCAAGGACGTGCATTTCCACTACGACCCCGACCGGCCGATCCTGAAAGGCGTTTCGTTCGAGGTGCCAGCCGGCAAGACCGTCGCGGTGGTCGGGCCGTCCGGCGCCGGCAAGTCGACCATCTCGCGCCTGCTCTACCGGTTCTACGACGTGCAGCAGGGCTCGATCACCATCGACGGCCAGGATGTGCGCGACGTGACGCAGAAGTCTCTCCGCGCGGTGATCGGGATGGTCCCTCAGGACACTGTGCTGTTCAACGACACCATCGCCTACAACATCCGCTACGGCCGTCCCGGCGCTTCCGAGGCCGAGATCGAGCAGGCGGCCGAGGTCGCCCAGATCTCGCGTTTCATCAAGGAGCTGCCGGAGGGCTATGGGACCAAGGTCGGCGAGCGGGGGCTTAAGCTCTCTGGGGGCGAGAAGCAGCGCGTCGCGATCGCGCGCACCGTGCTCAAGGCCCCGCCGATCCTCATCCTCGACGAGGCGACTTCGGCGCTCGACACCACGACCGAACACGAAATCCAGTCGGCGCTCGACATCGTGTCGAAGAACCGTACGACATTGGTCATTGCCCACAGGCTTTCGACCGTGGTCAATGCCGACGAAATCATCGTGCTCAAGGGCGGCGAGATCGCGGAACGCGGCAGCCACTCGGCGCTTCTCGACCAGAACGGCCTCTATGCCTCGATGTGGAACCGCCAGCGGGAAGCCACCCAGGCGGAAGAGAAGCTGCGGCAGGTGCGCGAGAGCGACGAACTTGGCGTCGTGGTTCGGCGTCCTCCGGCAAGCTGAAGCAAGGGGCCTTGCCGGTTCCGCTCAATCGGCCTTGCAGAGCCGGTTGCGCCCGTCGCGCTTTGCCCGATAGAGCGCAAGGTCTGCACGCCGGAGCGCATGGTCAATGGTCTCGTCGGCAGGGCTGAAATCGGCAAGGCCGATGCTGATCGTGCCGGCAGCGCCAACAGCCGTGACGACCCGGCAATAGCGGGCGATATCGCTGCGCATCCGCTCGAGGATTTCGCCGGCCATGGAGACGTGCTCTCCCTCGAAGAACGCAAAGAACTCCTCGCCTCCGGCGCGCGCAATGAGAACGCCATCGTCCTCGTGCGTGCGCAGCGTATCCACGATCGAGCAGAGTGTAAGGTCACCCTCGCCATGGCCGAGTTCGTCGTTGATCGACTTGAAATTGTCGATGTCGATCACCGCCACCGCGAAGCGGCTTCGGTCCGTATCGGCGTCTTGCATGGCCGACGTTGCGACCTGAAAGAACTTGCGCCGGTTATAGGCATTGGTGAGCGGATCACGCTCGGCGGCGGCGGTCAGCCGCGCCTCAAGTTCCTTGCGTTCGGTGATGTCGATGAGCACACCGGCGATCCCGCGAAGCCCGCCATTTCGGGAATCAACACGCGCCTTGTGGAGCATGATATGGCGCATTCCCGTGTCCGGAATGCAGACATCCGTCTCGAGCCGCAGGACACCACCGTCGCGCATCACCGCCATGTCTGATTCACGATGAGCATCCGCAGCATCCTTTGCGAGGAAGTCGGCGAGTGTCCGGCCGATCAACTCATCCCGGTGGCTTCCGACGAAATTGCTGAAGGCTGTATTGCAGCCCAGGTAGCGTCCGTCGACGTCCTTGAGATAGATGGGGGTCGGCAGGTGGTCGAGACCGTCCTGCCAGCCATCAAGCTTGTCCTGCAGAACCTCCCGGCATTTCTCATGCGCCTGAACCCGCGTGAGGTGCCGCCTGGCGCGCAGCAGACAGTGCAGCACCTGATGCCCGCCCGCCTCCAGCAACAAATCGTCGGCGCCGGCGTCGAAAAGTTCGGCCTGCAACTCTGGCCCGGCTTGTCCGGTCACGGCGACGAGGTAGAGCGCATCCCCGCAGGCGGCACGCAGCCGAAGGACGCCGTTGACAGCCGACCTCTGGCTTGCATCGAGAAAGCAGACTGAAACACTCTGAAGTTCGCCGGGATCGCGAACCATGACCGGCGCAAGTGAACCGATGATTGGCGGCGGAGACATTCCACCGGAGGAATACCAGGCGATCGCAATCAACGGCGCCGTATCCGTGACCGATTCAGTTTTTCTGGCGAGCTGCAAAATCAGTCCTCGTCCGGAACGGTCCATTGCGGTACCTGGCCCGGATCCCCTTTTGATTGACACCCCATTTCTAGGGTGCATTCATTTACAAAATCTCGCCGACTTCAGAACAAGTTGATCTTTTTTTTTGGCCACCTGTGGATTGTCACAAGTGCTTTAAGCCGGCTTGATTTGACGGTCGGCATTGCCCATCTGCCGCTTTCAGAGTAGTCACGGGCGAGACAATAAAGAGACTGAGGACCCCATGGACCTGTTGGAAACCATCCGCAAGACGATCGTGCCGGTGCACAAGGAAGGCTATCCCTTCGTCGCGGCATTCTTTGTCGCCTCGCTGGTGCTGGGCTGGATCTGGGACCCGCTCTTCTGGGTCGGCTTGGTGCTCACCCTCTGGTGCGCCTATTTCTTCCGTGACCCCGAACGGGTGACGCCGCAGGACGACGATCTCGTCATCAGCCCGGCCGATGGCCGCGTGTCCTCAGTGCAGATGGTCGTGCCGCCAGAAGAGCTCAATCTCGGCAACGAACCGATGCTGCGCATTACCGTCTTCATGAACGTCTTCAACTGCCATGTGAACCGCGCGCCGGTGCGTGGCCGGGTGACGACGATCGCCTACAAGGAAGGCCAGTTCCTCAATGCTGAGCTCGACAAGGCCAGCACCGACAACGAGCGCAACGGCCTCGTCATCGAGAGCAAGCACGGTGCGATCGGTGTCGTACAGATTGCCGGCCTCGTGGCGCGCCGCATCATCTGCTGGACCAATCCCAATGAACCGCTCGAAACAGGCGAACGCTTCGGACTGATCCGTTTCGGCTCGCGGCTCGACGTGTTCCTGCCGGCCGGTGCCGAACCGCGGGTCTCGCTCGGACAGACCGCGATTGCGGGTGAGACCGTGATCGCCGAATTCGGCTCGGCCAAGGGGCCGGTCATCAGCCGCCGCAGCTGAGGAAACCATCGATGGAAGATCAGAACGCGTCGAACGACAGCCGCAAGGCGGCTCAGGGTGACGCAGGGGCGCGTGGTCCCCGGCTCCGGGAAATCCCTCTCAGGCTGATCATTCCCAACCTGATCACGGTGCTGGCAATCTGCGCCGGCCTCACAGGCATCCGGCTTGCCTTCGAGAACCGCTATGAACTGGCGGTCGCGATGGTGCTGGCCGCCGCCTTCCTTGATGGCATAGACGGGCGGGTTGCCCGGATGATGAAGGCCACGTCGAAGTTCGGCGCGCAGATGGACTCGCTTGCCGACATCATCAATTTCGGCGTCGCCCCTGCCCTCGTCCTTTATGTCTTCGTGCTCGACCAGGCCAGGTCGCTGGGCTGGATCGCGGCGCTGATCTACGCGATTGCCGCCGGGCTTCGACTTGCGCGCTTCAACGTGATGGACGAGCGCGAGACCAAGGCGCCCTGGCAGTCGGAGTTCTTTGTCGGCGTGCCGGCGCCTGCGGGTGCTGCTCTCGTGCTGCTGCCGGTTTATCTCGGGTTCCTCGGCGTGGCTCCGGTCGGCGTCTTCGCCTATGCGAGCACGGCCTACACCATCATCATCGCCTATCTGCTGGTCAGCCGTCTGCCGGTCTGGTCGGGCAAGTCGGAGACGAGCCATATCCGCCGGGACCTGGTATTCCCGATGATTCTCGGCGTCGTGCTTTATGTCGCGCTGCTGATGAGCTTTACCTGGGAAGTGCTTGTGGTGACCGTGCTTCTCTATCTCTGCTCGCTGCCCTTCGGTGCCCGAAACTGGCATCGCCGCTATGGCACGCTGACGATTGGCGAAGAATCAGCGGAAAAGGGACTTTCGGAGATAGACCGGGGCGTTTGACCGTTTTTTTGTTCAAAAATGTACAAATTGAGCCCCGCCAAGCCTGAAAACTTGTGCGGGGCTCTCCTTATCTACTCTTTTTCTTCAAATTTGATTTGTGTCACAGCCTCGGCCACGCTTTTGTCATGTTCTCCACAGAGAGAGCCGCGAACAAAAAATACCGGTCAGGAAACACTCCCGAGGAACATGACGATGACGACGCAGAACGACGCCGAGCAGCAGAAGCCGGCAAACGAGAATCTGGCCTTGAACTACCGTCCGCTCGGCCTGAAGGCTGTGCTGGCCGCTGCCCTGATGCTGAAGCGCAAGCCGGCACCGAAGGTCGCCTGAGCGAGGTCTCGCTCTAGAACAAGTTCATCTGCCCGTCGTCGGATTTGTCCGTGGCGGGCTTTTGCTTTTTGGGTGGCGGAATCACAGGTGTCTGGAGCTCGGCACCGACATTGGCGACCTTGTTGACGAGGTCCGAGACCGGGATCGCTTCGAAGTAATCCTCATCTGCCGGCCTCATGAGATCCACGATATCGCGCGGCTCGCCATGGCGGCAGTCGAGCCAGCGGGCGAAATCCTGCGGTTCGATCACCACAGGCATGCGGTCATGGATTTCCGAGATCGTGCGATTGGCACCCACGGTCAGAATGCAACCTGTGTCGAGTTCCGATCCGTCCGTCGACATATACGTTTCCATCAAGCCGCCGAAGCAGACGATGCCGCCCCTCTTCGGGCGGATCCAATAGGCCTGCAGCTTCTCGCCGCTCTCCTTCGGCGGCCTGTGCCACTCGTAGAAGCCGGACGCGGGAACCAGCACACGCCGGTGCCGCATCGCGGCCCGGAATGAGGCCTTGTCGATGGCCGTTTCAGAACGGGCATTGATGAGCAGGGTGAATTCCTTGGGGTCCTTGACCCAGGACGGGATCAGCCCCCAGCGGACCAGAACCGCCATGCGGTCCGGACGATTTGAACCCGGATCAAGCGGCGGAGCGGCGACTGCCACGAGGATAGGCTGCGTCGGCGCTATGTTGTAACGCGGCGGAAAGCCTTCGAGCTCCATCAGTCCGAGGATCTCGCGCACTTCTTCCGGGCTGGCTGTCAGGGCAAAACGTCCACACATCCCCTGTAGATGGCAGTCGTACCGACATGGGTCAAGGCAGGATGCCGTGCTTGCGGCCTCGGCAAAAGCCCGCGATAATCCCTGCACGCTGCTTCGCGCGAAGCAGGCCTTCGTCGACCGGAGTTGGTTTTCCATGAGCATGCCCCGTCTCGCGTCTTCCGCCATCGTCGAACGGGCAGGACGCTATCTTCTCGTGCGCCGCGCCAATCCGCCGGCCGTGGATCTCTTTGCCTTCCCGGGTGGCAGGGCAGAGCCTGGCGAGACGCCGGAGGAAACGGCGCTGCGCGAGCTTCTGGAGGAAACGGGACTGGTAGGCCGCAATCCGCGTCTGTTCGAGACGGTGGAACTGCTGCCCGAGGCGGGCGTCAGCGGCAGCCATTTCCTGCTCTCCGTCTTCCAGGTCGAAACCGACGCAGAGGGTCTTGCAGAGGCTCAAAGCGATGCGATGGAGGCCGGCTGGTATCTGCCGGAGGAGATCCTCGACCTTCCCGTCCCGGACAGCGTGCGCGCCTGCGTGCTGCGCCTTTCGCCGGATCTGCGCATCGGAGGCGAGGCATGAGCCGACAGGGAGCATTCTGCCGTTCGGCTGCATTTCTCCTGTTCGCCCTCTTTACGGCGACAGCGGCGGCTCAGGAGAGCAACGTCATTACCGTGCCGCCCCCGGCCGATACCGAGAAGCCGACGCCTTATGACGAGCGTCTTGCGCGGCTTTCGGAGATCATCGGGGCCGTGCACTATCTGCGCAATCTCTGCAAGGTCGACGGCGAGCCGGAATGGCGACAACAGCTGCAATCCCTGCTGGATGCCGAGACGAAGACCGAGCCGAAGCGACGGGCCCGGCTGACGGCCTCCTACAACCGTGGCTATCGGTCTTTCGCCTCCGTCTACACCTCTTGCACACCGGCCGCAGTTCGTGCAGAGCAGAATTACCGTAACGAAGGCGCAACACTCGCCACAGAAATTACCGCACGTTTCGGAAATTAACGATTAATTCACCTCTTTTGGCATGCCCCCGTGTCGTTTTGGCAAAAGGCTGATAGGGTCGTTAAGGACTGAGTAAGTGCTTCGAGGAATGCCATGGAACCGCGCCGCAACGAAATCGACGACATGATCGTTCACGAAAAGATGCAGGCTGCGCTGGAATACCAGAACGAAGCCTGGGCCGATGGCATGGCTGATGGAATCGAGCCTGAAATCATCGCCGATGCAGCCTTTGCGCTGGCCATGCGCGAGACCATCCGGATTCACGGCGAACACGGGGCAGAAGCCATTCTTGACGCGCTCAAGGCACGCCTTCTGGCCGGCGAATTCTCGCCTGAGCGCCGGCTTCAGTAACAGACCAATCGAGGAACAGAATGATGATCTCGTCGCGGGTCAGGCTTCTCCGCTTGACGAGCGCGTTGACGCTCATGTTTGCTTCCATCACGGCAGCGTTGCCCGCGTTTGCCCTGTCCGACATCAGGGACATCACGCCGCCGGCGGCTGAGGCACCCGGTCCGGGCACCATAACGCCGGCTGCTCCCGAGGACGACGGCATCATCGAGGATTCGATCCCGGTGATTCCCGATCCGGATCCGCTGATCAGGCGCGACATGCCCGATCTGGTCGAGACCACGGAGCCCGAGACACCACCGGCAGAGGTCATCTATGACATCGAACAGGCGCCCGAACCCGTGCGCCGCATGCGGCAACTGATCATCGACGCAGCCACGACCGGTGACATCTCGAAGCTCAAGCCGCTGATGAACCCCGGGCCCGACCAGACGACGGTGCCGCTGCAGGATCCCGAGCAGGATCCGATCGCTGCGCTGAAAGCGCTTTCCGGTGATAGCGACGGCATGGAGATCCTGGCCATCCTGCTCGACATTCTGTCGACCGGTTTCGTGCAGGTCGACAAGGGCACGCCTGACGAGGCCTATGTCTGGCCCTATTTCGCCGGCAAGTCGCTGGGGCTTCTGACACCGCAGGAAAAGGTCGAGTTGCTGCGGATCGTGACGGCCGGCGACGTCGCGGAAATGCAGGAATACGGCAATTACAACTTCTTCCGCGTCGGAATCACACCCGATGGCCGCTGGAAGTTTCTGTCCGTCGGCGACTGACCACGATCCAAACTGTGGGCTGTGATGCGAACTGCTTGTCGTCTAGACTGGCAGCGCCTAACTCTCTCGGCAGTGCAACAGCCCGGTGACCATCATGCCTTCAGCCTTCCTGCCCGATCGCGCCTTCATCCTCGTCGGCGGTGCGGATGCAGAGCACTTCCTGCAGAACCTCATCACCACCGACCTTGGCGCTCTTGCCGCGAACGAGTTGCGTCCCGGCGCCCTGTTGACGCCGCAGGGAAAGATCCTCTTCGACTTCCTGATTTCGCGGGAAGGTGACGGCTTGCTGATCGACATCCGTGCGGATCAGAAGGACGCCTTCGTCAAGCGGTTGACGATGTACAAGCTGCGCGCCGCCGTGACGATCGAAACACGGGCCGAGACAGGGGCGACTGTCACCTGGGGCGAAGATGGAACGGGTGTCGTCGACCAGCGGTTCGCGCTGGCCGGAACCGCCGTGTTCCGACAGGCCGGCAAGGTGGGCGAGTCGGGTGATCGCACCGGATATGACGCGCTGCGGGTGCTCCACGGCGTGCCGGATTCCGGGGATGACTATGCCCTTCAGGATGCCTTTCCCCATGATGTGCTGTTCGACAAATCGGGCGGCGTCTCCTTCCGCAAGGGATGTTATGTCGGCCAGGAGGTGGTGTCGCGCATGCAGCATCGCTCGACGGCGCGGCGACGGGTGGTCATTGTCTCGGCCGAGGGCCCGCTGCCGGCGACGGGGACCGAAGTCACCATCGGCGGCAAGTCGATCGGCACGCTTGGCACCGTTGCCGGTGAGCGCGGGCTTGCCATCGTCCGCATCGACAAGGTCGGTGAGGCCATGGCCACCGGACAGGTCATCCTAGCCGGTGATGTTGCCGTGACCCCTTCCCTTCCAGCCTGGAGCGGACTGTCCTTCCCGTCTGCGGCGGAGGATGTCTGACATGGGTTCTGCCGCTCCCCTTTCCAGCCGTGCCTGGCAGCGCATGCTCTCGGGCCGACGCCTCGACCTCCTCGATCCCTCGCCGCTCGACGTCGAGATCAGCGACATCGCTCACGGTCTTGCCCGCGTCGCCCGCTGGAACGGCCAGACCTCGGGCGATCATGCCTTCTCGGTGGCCCAGCACAGCCTGATCGTCGAGGACATATTCCGCCGCTGCAATCCCAAGGCGACCTCCGATGATCTGATGGTGGCCTTGCTGCATGACGCGCCGGAATATGTGATCGGCGACATGATTTCGCCCTTCAAGGCCGTGGTCGGCGGTGGTTACAAGGTGGTGGAGAAGCGGTTGGAAGCGGCCGTGCACCTGCGCTTCGGCCTGCCGGCCCATCCAAAGGCCGCGCTCAAGGACCTGATCAAGAAGGCCGACATGATCGCCGCCTATTTCGAGGCCACCGTGCTCGCCGGCTTTGCCGAGGCCGAAGCGCGGAAGTTCTTCGGCCAGCCGAAGGGTTTTACCCGCGACACGATCCTGATCGAGCCGCTACCCGCCTATCAGGCACAGGCCAAGTTCCTCAAGCGTTTCGAGGAAATCGAGGCCGACAGGCAATCGACTACATGGGGAGCCGTATGAGCCTGATCATCGTGTCGCCGCTCGCACGCATCGCCGAAATGGCCGTGCGCCACAAGGCACGGGAAATGATCAGCCTGCTCGCCGCCAATCAGGATTTCCACCGACCGGCGGTCATACAGGCGGAGCGGCATCTGAAGCTTGCGATGAACGACATCACCTTCGCCGGCACGGGCGATCTGATCGCGCCGCAGGAAGCGCATGTGGCCGAGATCATAAAGTTCGCGAAGGCCTGGGACCAGACCTCGCCACTCGTCGTGCATTGCTGGATGGGGGTTTCGCGCTCACCGGCGGCCGCGATGATCGCGAGCCTTGCCGTGGCACCCGACGACGATGACGACGCCCTGGCGCGGCGGCTGCGCGAGGCCTCGCCCTTTGCCACGCCCAACATGCGGCTGGTCGAGATCGGTGACGAGATGCTCCAGCGTGGCGGGCGTTTCGTGAAGGCGGTCAAGGCGCTCGGGCGCGGTGCGGATGCCGATGGCAACACGCCCTTTGCGCTGCCGCTGCCCCAACGCGCTGTCGTCATGCCATGACGAGCCCGGCAGAGATCGAGATCGGCCTCAATGCTGCGATCGTCGCGATCAATGCTCGCACGCCATGCCTGCTCGTAGTCGGTGACGATCACGATGCGCTCGACGCCCTGCCTTTCGGTCCCTTCGACCCGAACCGGCACCGGACCATGGAAATGTCGCTCCGGCATACCGTCGAGGCCCAGACGGCGCTCGAACTCGGCTACATCGAACAACTCTACACCTTCGGCGATCGTGGCCGGCACAAGATGCCCGACGATCAGGGCCCGCATGTCGTATCCGTCGGCTATCTCGCGCTGACGCGGCTCGACAGCGACCGCAATGCCCGGCTGGAGCTTTCCGGTGCCCGCTGGCGCGACTGGTACGGCTACCTGCCCTGGGAAGACTGGCGGCAGGGCCGGCCGGCGCTGCTCGACGGGGCCATCCTGCCGGCACTCAGCCTCTGGGCCGAGGAGGCGCGCGCGGATGGACATGCCTCACAGGCTGCCTCGCGGCGCTCCCGCCTGAAGCTTGCTTTCGGCCTCGACGACTTTCCCTTCGACGAGGAACGGGTGCTGGAGCGCTATGAGCTTCTCTATGAAGCCGGGCTCGTCGAGGAAGCGGTCAAGGACGGGCGGATCGATCACCGCCGCATGACAACGGCGCTGGGGCGTCCGATGCGACACGACCATAGGCGTATCGCGGCCACTGCGCTTGCGCGGCTGCGCAGCAAGATCAAGTATCGCCCTGTGATCTTCGAACTGATGCCGCCGGAATTCACGCTGACCGACCTGCAAGGAACGGTGGAGGCGATTGCCGGCCATCACGTGCACAAGCAGAATTTCCGCCGGCTGGTGGAGGGGGCGGAACTGGTCGAGCCGACAGGGTCGACCGAGGCCGCGACCGGCGGTCGGCCCGCCGCGCTGTTCCGGTTTCGCCGTCAGGTTCTGGAGGAACGACCAGCACCCGGTCTCAAGGTCAGTGGTCGTACCGGCGGTTGACCTCATTCACCCCTGCCCCATCTAGGTCCTCAGGATCAACAGCAGAGGAACGGATGGCATGGAGACACAGGCGAACGAGGCATTGCTCGCGACACAGGCGGCATTGGCACAGGCAAGCCGGTTGGCGGTGGAATATTCCTTCTCGATCGTTGGCGCGCTGTTTCTGCTCTTTATCGGCTGGTGGCTCGCAGGGTTGCTCAGTCGCTGGACCCATGCGGGCCTCGGCAGGGTTCGTGGCATAGACGAGACGCTCTCCCGCTTCTTCGCAACGGTCGTCCGCTATGGTGCGCTTGTTCTCGTCTTCGTGACCGTGCTCGGCCAGTTCGGTGTCCAGACAGCCTCGATCATCGCCGCACTGGGTGCTGCCGGTCTGGCGATCGGGCTTGCGCTGCAGGGCACGCTGCAGAATATCGCCGCCGGCATCATGCTCCTCGTGCTCAGACCCTTCCGGGTTGGAGAGTATATCGATACAGGGTCGATCTCGGGGATCATCGTCGAGATCGGCCTCTTCGCCACCGAACTAAAGACACCTGACGGTCTGTACCGGCTGGCCCCCAATTCGACACTCTGGAATGTGCCGATCACAAACTTCAGTCGCCTTCCAACCCGCCGCTTCGAACTTAAGGTAGGAATTGGCTATGAGGATGACATCGATCTGGCGGAAAAGATCATGCGCGATCACGCCGAGACCGATCCGCGGATTCTGAAAGACCCCGTGATTTCCACCCATGTCGACCAGCTGGGTGATAGCGCGGTGGTGATCACGCTCTGGTACTGGACAGCCGCCTCGGATTTCTGGCCGACGTCGCGCGAGATGATCAAGAAAGTGAAGACGTCCTTCGACGGGAACGGGATTTCCATCCCGTTCCCGCAGGTGACCTATCACGGCACGCCGCAAGTGGTCGCCCTGCCCGAACGCTTCGTCGACGCCCGGGCGAAGGAGGCCTGAGCCAGAACTGCCGCCACAGCCGAGGCTCAGGGTCTGATTGTCATCTTGCCCGCAAGGAGATCAGCGGTCGGCCTGCGGCGTTGCCGTCTTTTCGAGATGCCTGTCGATGATGCGCTGCATCTCCGCCAGAACCTCAAGTACGCAGACGGTATCATCCTCGGTCATGCCGATACTCGCTCCCTGCGCCTCCCCGGTATCGGGCGCCGGGCCTCGCGAACCAGCTTCGCCGTCCGACACACGGTCTGCCCGACAATTTCCAGGTGTTTCTCGCAGTCCAACCGTAGTAGAAATCGCCATCTCCGAAGCATCATTTCGGAAGGTAGCGCGATCGTTAGCGCTATCAGGCCTCAGGATTGTCGTCGTCATACTTGCCCCACAAACAAACGTCGTTCCGCCTGCTTTCCCCGCCTGCAATACAATTTGCATGCATGATCAAGGGCTAGGGGATTCGCTTGCGGCGGTCAAAAACCAGGAATCATGGGTGATAACTAGCGAAGCAATCGCTGATATATCAGCAAGGCACTGTCCCATATGGCTTTTTTAGAACATTGAGGATTGCCGGAACTGCTGCACCGCAAAATTGCACGCAAAATTTGTCGTGGATTCAGAAGACGGCGATGTCCAGACCGATATCAAGGGTGGGAGCGGCCATGGTGACCTTGGACGTCGAGATGTAGTCCACACCCGTTTCGGCGATCGCGCGGATGGTCTGCAGGTTCACGTTGCCAGAAGCCTCCAGCACGACGCGCCGCGTATCCGAGGCATAGGTCTCGGCTTGCAATACATGGTGTTCCCGGTTGATCGTGACGGCCTCCCGCAGCAGATTCGGCCCCATATTGTCGAGCAGGATGACATCCGGTCGGGCGTGGAGCGCTTCGCGCATCTGGTCAAGACCGTCTACCTCCACTTCGATCTTCACGAGATGGCCGGCATAGGTCCGGGCCGCTTCGATGGCCAAAGCGACACCGCCTGCTACGGCGATGTGGTTGTCCTTGATGAGGATCGCATCGTCGAGACCGAAGCGGTGATTGGAGCCGCCTCCCAGCCGCACCGCATATTTCTCCACCGCCCTGAGCCCAGGCAGGGTCTTGCGGGTGCAGGTGACGCGCGCCTTTGTGTGGGCAATCTCGGCGGCAAAACGGGCGGTATAGGTGGCTACACCGGAGAGATGCATCAGGAAGTTCAGGGCAACGCGCTCTGCTGACAGCACCGATCTGGCATTGCCGGAGACGCGGGCGATCACCTGGCCGGGCGCCACCGTGTCGCCATCTGCGACCAGCGCCTCGAAGCGGACGCTGGGATCGATCAGGCGAAAGGCCGCTTCCGCAAGCGGTAGGCCAGCAACCACACCCTGTTCCCTGCTGTTGAGGCCGGCAGTTGCGGTTTTCTCCGGGCCGATCGTGGCATAGGTGGTGATATCGCCGGCGCGACCGAGGTCTTCCAAAAGGGCGTTGCGGACGAGATCCTCGATCATCAGGGGCGAGATTTGCGGGCGAAGGCGCGTGATCATCGGAATTTTCCTCGTCAGCCAGCCAGTTCGGCGGCAATGCGATCGACTTGCTTGAGCGTCAGATAGGTGCGATGGCGCAGTGCTTCCTGCGACGCCGGATGGTCGGCGCGCATATGGGCGCCACGGCTTTCCGTGCGAAGATAGGCGCCGACGGCAATCAGCTTGGCAGTCGCCACGATGTTGGAGAAGCGCACGCGGGCACGCTTGCGCTCGAGGTCCACCAGTTCGCGGATGAGTCGTTTCAGCCCCGCCTCGTCTCTGACAACGCCGGCATGGCTGCTCATCAGTCCGCGCAGGGTCTTCAGTTCGGGACTGTCCTCCACGGTCACCAGATCATCGTTTTCGCCGGCGCTTTTCGCCCATTCGTAAAGTGCGGATTCCGGCAGCATGCCCTTGATCGAGTCGGCGATGCGCCCGGCAAAGACGATCGCTTCGAGCAGCGAGTTCGACGCCAGGCGGTTGGCGCCGTGAACACCACTGGAGGTGACCTCGCCGGCAGCCCAGAGCCCATCAAGCGAGCTGCGGCCATCGGCATCCACGGCGACGCCGCCCATGTGGTAATGCACCGCCGGCACGACCGGGATGGCTTGCGTGGCCGGATCGATGCCGGCTGCGATGCAGGAGGCATGGACCGTCGGGAAGCGCCTCGCAAAGTCCTTGCCGATCGCTCTGGTGCAATCGAGGAAGGCACCGCGGCCCGCCGCCACTTCGGCAAACACACCACGAGCGACGATGTCGCGAGGGGCCAGTTCCGCATCAGCATGCAGGTCGGTCATGAAGCGGTGGCCGGCACGGTTGACCAGCACGGCGCCCTCGCCGCGCAGTGCCTCGGTGGCAAGCGGCGCCGGATCCTGGCCGATGTCGATTGCGGTCGGGTGAAACTGGACGAATTCCGGATCGGCGATGACGGCTCCGGCCCGGGCGGCCATGCCGACGCCCGTGCCTCGCGCTTCGGCGGGGTTCGTGGTGACCGCGTAGAGATGGCCAACACCGCCCGAGCAGAGCACGACGGCGCGGGCCGGAAAGGCGACGCGGGTCTTTGACTGGCCGGCATCCGGCCTTGCGATGACGCCGGAGACGAAGCGGCCTTCGGCGATCAGTTCCTCGACGACATAGCCTTCCATGACCCGGATCGACGGCGTGCGCCGAACAGCGGAGATCAGCGCCTCCATGATCGCGCCACCGGCCCTATCGCCCGCCACGCGCACGATGCGGCGCTCGGAATGGGCCGCCTCGCGCGACAGAAGAAGGTGCCCCTCCAGATCGCGATCAAAGGGCACGCCATAGGCGAGCAGGTCATGCACACGGTCAGGCCCTTCCGAAATCATCAGCCGCGCCATCTTCTCTTCGACAAGCCCTGCACCGGCGGATACCGTATCGGCCAGATGCTTGTCGAAGCTGTCGCCGGGGCTCATGGCGGCGGCAATGCCGCCTTGCGCCCAGGCCGAGGACGCACCCTGCCCGATCGGGGCCGCAGCCAGCACCGTGACGGGACGCGGCGCCAGCTTCAGCGCACAGAACAGGCCGGCCAGACCGCCACCGACGATGACGATATCGTCGATGCCCTGCCAGGACTGCGGTCGCATGGATTCAAGATTGGTTGGCATTCAGCCCTCCCCGGCCGGCAGCACTGCCTCAATTCTTCAGATTGATCATCCGCTCGACGGCCAACCTTGCGCGGCCGGCAATGGCCGGATCGACCGTCACTTCCTCCGTCATGAAAAGCAGGCTGTCGAGGATCTTCGGCAGGGTGATGCGCTTCATGTGCGGACAGAGATTGCACGGCTTGACGAAATCGACGTCGCGGACTTCCGCCTGGATGTTGGAGGCCATCGAGCATTCGGTGACCAGGAGAACACGGGCGGGACGCTTGGTCTTGACGTAGTCGATCATGCCCTTGGTCGAGCCGGCATAGTCCGAGACCGCCAGCACGCTCGGATGGCATTCCGGATGGGCGACAATCTCGATGCGCGGATCGGCCTTCTTGTATTCGAGCAACTCGTCTGCGGTGAAGCGCTCATGCACCTCGCAATGGCCCTTCCAGGTGAGGATCTTCTTCGTCGTCTGGTTGGCGACGTTCATCGCCAGATATTCGTCGGGGATGCAGAGCACGGTGTCGCTGTCGAAGCTGTTGACCACATCGACGGCATTGGCCGAGGTGCAGCAGATGTCGGTCTCCGCCTTCACCTCTGCCGACGTGTTCACATAGGTGACGACGGGCACGCCGGGATAGCGCTCGCGCAACAGCCGGACATCGGCGCCGGTGATCGATTCCGACAGCGAGCAGCCGGCGCGGCCATCGGGGATCAGCACCGTCTTGTCCGGATTCAGAAGCTTGGAAGTCTCAGCCATGAAATGCACGCCGCACTGGACGATGATCTCAGCGTCGACGCTGACGGCATCACGCGCGAGCTGCAACGAATCGCCCTTGATATCGGCGACGCAGTGGAAGATCTCCGGCGTCTGGTAGTTGTGCGCGAGGATGACGGCGCCGCGCTGCTTCTTCAGCCGGTTGATGGCATGGATATAGGGCGCGAAGACCGGCCACTCGATCGCCGGGATGAAATCGCGGACACGCTCGTAGAGGTGCTCGGTCTCTTTGGCGACGGCGGGCGTATAGGCCAGATCCGGCCTTCCCCAGACGCCGAAACGCTCGGCTGCCGTCGGGATTCCGGTGCGGCGTTGCGACAGGTGCTGCGCTTCCATGGCCATCTCCTCCATCATTTATGCTCAAACTGAGCATAACAAGCACCAAAGAAAACCGGCCATCGCCGGTAGTGCCGATGTAGAAAGTTTCGGGTGGGATTGCAAGGGCGCCATGCGGTCAGTCAGCATAACACCGCGTGACACACTACGCTTTTCCTTGCCGCGAAAAGGATTAGTTTGTTCCTTCCTTCCGCAAGGTGCTGCGAGGCCACATGTTCGAACTGCTGCCGCTGATCCTGATCGGCATTCTCTTTGTCATCAACCGGGGCGCGACCAAACGGATCGACCGGCTGGAAAAGGAGCTTGGTGAGGTGCGCGAGCGGCTGATCAGGCTCGGCAAATCGGGCGCGGCACCGGAAGCCATGGTCACACAGGCCGTGGAATCGGAGCCGGCAGCCCTGTCTCCGGCGGTCGCGGAGCCCATCCAGGCGGACGAACCCCCGCTCGAAGGCGCACCATACGAAAGCAAACCCGCATCCTCGGTGGACGAAGAACCCGCGCCTTTGCCGGCTGCGGCGCGCAGCGAGGCGACGGTGGCTGCCCCCGCAGAGAGCTTCGAAACGATGCTTGGCGCCCGCTGGGCGGTCTGGGCCGGCGGACTGGCGCTGGCGCTCGGCGGCGTCTTTATGGTGCGGTACTCGATCGAGAGCGGCCTTTTAGGTCCCAGCGTGCGACTGACAGTTGCGGCGCTGTTCGGCCTCGTCCTGATCGCTGTCGGTGAACTCATCCGCCGCAAGGCACTGCCAAAGGCAGAGGCGCTTTATGCAAATGCCATGGTTCCGGGCATCCTGACGGCTGCCGGTGCGGTTTCACTGTTCGGCGCGATATATGCCGCGCATGGCATCTACGATTTCATCGGGCCGACGCTTGCCTTCATCCTGCTGGCGGTGACGGCCTTAGGTGTGCTTGGTCTCTCGCTCTTGCATGGCCAGGCACTGGCCGGGCTCGGGCTTGCCGGCTCGATGCTGACGCCGCTGCTTATCTCGACGACGTCGCCAAACCTCTGGACTCTGTTTATCTACCTGACCGTTGCGCAGGTCGCGACATCGCTGGCTGCGCGCCTTAAGGGCTGGCAGATCGTGCCGGCGATTGCCCAGGCCCTGCTCGGGATCTGGGCGCTGGTAGCGCTGATCGACACGTTTGAGACCGTGCCGATTGCGCTTTCGCTAATCGCCATGATTGCCAGCTGGATGCTGATCTGGCCCGGCATGACGGACGACGACCCGGCAAAGGCCGATGCTCCACTGTCGCTCGAAGCGCTGGGACGTCGCATGTCGTCCGGTCCCCTGGGTCTCGACATCACGCTGGCGCTTGCCGTGCTGCTGCCGGCGCTGATGATGCTTGAACGTGACATCGCGGATCTCTTCCCGCTCTTCGGCTTCGCCGCGCTGATCGCGGCTCTTGCTGCGGCGGGCAGCGCGCGATACGGCGCCTTCTGGCCGACCGCAATTGCGAGTGCCGGCGCCTTATTGGGCGCCATCGTCGAAACCGGCATGCTGGGACAGGCTCAGGCCATGCTGCTCGGCTGGGATATGGTGGAGACCAGCCTGCCGGCGCTTGACGTAACCGTTATGTATGTGCTGCTCGGTCTCGCCGCCGCTTTCCTGTTCATCGGCCTTGCCCAGATCCGCCGTCGCTTTTCCAAGGATCCGCTGCTCTCGACGGTCTGGGCGATGATTGCGGCGGCTCTGCCGGTCATGCTTGCCACCATCAGCTTCGTTTTCTACGGCATTTATGCCCGCGACTGGTTGCACGGGTGCTTCGCGATCGGCCTCGGCGCTGTTCTGCTTGCAGCCTGCGAATTTCTTGACCGGAAAGGCGCATTCTCCGGCTTCCGGCGCGGCATCGACGTCCTGCTCGCTGGCAGTTTCGCCGCCTTCGCGCTGGCCTTGCACACCCTCACCGATGGCGTGGTCACCACGATCCTGCTCGCTTTGCTCGGCTTTGCCTATCTGATCGCGACGCGCTGGCGTGGCTGGAGCGGATTGCCCTGGATCATGGTGGCGGCACTGGCCGGCGTGCTGTTCCGGATCGGCTGGGATCCGACCCTGGTTGGGCCGGACGCCCTGTCGCGCACGCCAATACTCAATCAGTTGCTGCCGGGCTATGGCATCCCGGCACTGCTTGCCCTGCTCTCGGCCTACGAGATGCGCAACTGGCCGGGACATGGGGTTCGCAATGCGATGCAGGGGCTGGCCAGTCTGCTCGGCCTGCTCGCCGTCACCATCCTGATCCGCCACGCGATGAATGGCGGCGTGCTCGATTCCACCACGCCGACGCTTGGCGAGCAGTCGATCTACACGCTTCTGGTCGTCGGGCTCTCGGGCATCCTGATGACTCTTGATCTCAAATCGCCGAGCCCCGTCTTCCGATATGGATCGATGGTCGCCGGCGGCATCGCCATCCTGCAGACGGTGAGCCTGCATCTCGGGGCACTCAATCCCTATTTCACGGGTGAGAGCACCGGCAGCTGGCCGCTGATCAACCTGCTGCTCATCGGCTATCTGCTGCCCGGGCTCGCCTATGCGGGTCTTGCCTCTTACGCCCGGGACAAGCGGCCCCTGCCCTATGTCATCCTGCTGGCGCTCTCGGGCGCGATACTCGGCTTTGCCTGGGTCACGCTTTCGGTCCGCCGCTTCTGGCAGGGCGAATTCATTGCCTACTGGAAGGGGTTCGAGCAGGCGGAGACCTACAGCTATTCGGTGGCCTGGCTTGCGATCGGCGTTGGGCTTCTGGCGCTCGGTTCGCGCTTCGATGCCAGAAGCCTGCGCATTGCCTCGGCAGTCATTGTCATCCTCACGGTCGCCAAGGTCTTCCTGATCGACATGGCCAATCTCGAAGGCGTGCTGCGCGCGCTCTCCTTCATCGGCCTCGGCTTCGTGCTGATCGGCATCGGGCTGTTCTACCAGAAGATCCTGGGCGGGAAGTCGGCCCGGTTGCCGACGGCCGACAATGAGGAGGTATCGACCGAGATCTGAGGGACAGCGGTTGAACAGGGGGGCTCCGCTGGGCTAGATGCGGGCCAACCGAAGCAGGGACCGAAATATGACCGCCCTTCTCACCGCCGCCGATTTTGCCCCATATGAGGCACTCGCAGCCGATCTCCTCGACCATGCGACCGAAGGCGACGACGGCTCGCATGACCTTGCCCATATCCACCGCGTCTTCAAGAATGCGCTGAAGATCCAGGCCGGCGAAGGCGGTGACGCGGAGATCCTCGCGACTGCCGTCTTGCTGCATGATTGCGTGGCCGTTGAAAAGAGCTCGCCGCTCCGGGCGCAGGCCTCGCGTCTGGCTGCGGAAAAAGCGTGTGGCATCCTTGCGGGTCTCGGCTGGGCCGAGGCGCGGATCAAGGCCGTTGCGCATGCGATCCTTACCCACAGCTTTTCCGCCAACATCACGCCGGAGACGCTGGAAGCAAAGATGCTGCAGGATGCCGACCGGCTCGATGCGATCGGCATGGTGGGCGTGGCGCGCTGCTTCTATATCGCGGGCCGCATGGGTTCGGGCCTCTATCATCCCGGCGATCCGGGGGCCGAGAGCCGTCCGCTCGACGACCGCTCCTATGCGATCGACCATTTTCCGGCGAAGCTTCTGAAGCTTTCCGACGGCTTCCAGACCGAGACGGGCCGTAAGCTGGCAGAGGAGCGGCACGAGCGGCTGATGATGTTCCTGACCCTCTTCCGCGACGAAATCTGAGGCACCACCATGCAAGTCACCGGACTTTTCATCTATCCCTTCAAAAGCGCTCGCGGCATGGCGCTTGCCCAGGCGCGGATCGAGAGCATGGGGCTGGCGGGCGATCGGCGGATGATGCTGGTCGATCCAACGGGCCACTTCATCACCCAGCGCGAATTGCCTGAGCTTGCCCGCCTCATCGCCCTGCCAGGTGGGACCGGCGTCACGCTTCGACTGGATGATGGCAACGAAATGATAGTAGCCCCGCCGCAACCGGACCAGCGCATGGATGTGGCGATCTGGCGTTCGATCGTCAGTACCGCCGTCGCGCATGACAGCATCAATGACCAACTCTCGGAGTGGTTCGGGCGGTCGGTCAAGCTCGTCTTCGTTGATGGTGACAGCCGGCGGGAGGCGAGTGCGGACTGGGCTGGCGAGAAGTCGCCCATGGGCTTTGCAGACGGCTACCAGATCCTCGTGACGACCACAGGTTCGCTCCGGGCGCTGAACGAGGACATGGAACGGCATGGCGAAGGCTCTGTCGGCATGGACCGCTTCCGCCCGAACATCGTGCTCGATTGCGACGAGCCCTTCGCCGAGGATGCCTGGACCGGCCTCGAGATCGGCGGCATCCGCTTCGATTTCGTCAAACCCTGCCCGCGCTGCATCATGACCACCCAGGACCAGCAGACCGGATCGCGCGAGGGCGCCAACCCGATGCCGGCCATGGGACGTCTGAGGATGTCCGCAGACCGGCGGGTGCCGGGGCCGCTCTTCGGCTGGAATGCGGTGCCGCGCGGCGAAGGTCTGGTGCGGGTCGGGGATGCGGTGACGGTGCTTGGCAGTCGGGAGCGCTGGGCGATCAAGGGGCGGTGAGATTGATCGAGACGATTGCCACCCGCCCTCGTCCTTCGAGGGGAGCATTCGCTCCCACCTCAGGATGAGGGCTGATCGTTTTCGGCGTAGCCTTCAGATGATATCAACGTTGTCGGCGCAATAGTGACGACTCCAGGGAGCTCTATGGCAGCGGCCAGCACTGCGCCCCTCATCCTGAGGTGCCCTTGCGTCAGCAAGGGCCTCGAAGGATCCGGCACCAATCTGCAACCGCCTTGCAATGAACTCGCACATAAAGACATCGGACTATGGAAGAACCCCATAGATTGCGGAGTTGTACAGAAGGCAAAGTCGCGCGACCATGAAGCCGGTGTTTTTGGAGGTCACGCGTATGGAGGTCACCGTCTACATCCTTCGCTGCAGCGATGGCTCCTATTACACGGGACTCACGAAGCAGAACATTGAGGCGCGGCTCTGGGAGCACAACGCCGGAACCTATGATGGCTACACCGCCAAACGCCGTCCCGTGGAATTGGTCTTCACGGAAAGCTACGGCCGCATTCTCGACGCCATAGCTCGCGAGCGGCAGATCAAGGGATGGAACAGGCAGAAGAAGGAAGCGCTGATCGCCTATGCCTATGAGGCACTGCCGGATTTATCGCATCGAGGCCCGGTCAAACGGTTTGGTGGCGACCCCAGCCGCCCTCGTCCTTCGAGGGTCGCTCCGCTCCCACCTCAGGATGAGGGCTGATCGTTTTGCGGCGCAGCCTTCAGATGATCTCAGCGTAATCGGTGCAACATTGAGACCGGCGCCTAGTGACTCTTGGCACCAGCCAGCACTGCAGCCCTCATCCTGAGGTGTCCCTGCGCAGCAGGGGCCTCGAAGGATCGAGCGCCCCCACGTCCGCAACCCAAACTGACATCCATCAAATCCCCTGATGGCCAGTTCATCAAAAGGCGTTTCTGTTCATCAATCGACTGCACTACTCTGTGATCGACAGAGGAGAACCCGCAATGACCACCACAGCGCGTCCGGCCATGCCCTGGCTCATCATTCTTGCGGGATCGCTGATCGCCGTGATGACCTTCGGGCCGCGTTCGGCGATGGGCTTCTTCCAGCTGCCGATGCTATCAGATCGCGGCTGGGACCGGCAGACCTTTGGCCTGGCAATGGCCTTCCAGAACCTGTTCTGGGGCTTAAGCCAACCCTTCTTCGGGGCGCTTGCCGACAAATATGGCACCGGGCGGGTGTTGGTCATGTCTGGCGTGCTTTATGCGGCGGGCCTGATCTTGATGGCC
>CALSAF010000052.1:0-25409 GCA_943372805.1 Rhizobium sp. Q54 | reverse complement strand
GGGGATGACAGCGAGCACCGGCCCGAAGACCTCCTCCTGGACGATCTCCATGTCCTGGCGGCAGTCGGAGAGCAGTGTCGGCGGATAGAAATAGCCGTCGCCTGAGGGCAGAAAACCACCCGTCTCGATGACGGCGCCGTCGGCCTTGGCGCGTTCCACCATGTGATGAACCCTGAGGCGGGCTGCTGCATTGGCCAGCGGTCCCATGCGTGTCGGATCCTCGCCGCGATCGCCATAGTGGCGACGCTCGAAGGCATCCTTGAGCTTGGCGAGAAGCGTTCCATGCACGGAGGCATGCACGTAAAGTCGCTCGACGGAGGTGCAAACCTGGCCGCAATGGGCGGTCTTGGCCGCGAGCACGCTCCTGGTCACCACGTCGAGATCGGTATCCGGTTCCACGATCACGGGCGTCTTGCCACCGAGTTCGAGCGAGGGCTTGGCGATGTTGGTCTTGCAGTAGTCCAGAACCGTCTGGCCGGCGGCGACACTGCCGGTCAGGGTGATCATCCCGACTTCGCGGCGGGTCGACATCACCTGGGCCACCTCGTGGCTCATCGCCATGATGCTGACGAGGCCTGCGGGAAGATCTGCCTCCTTGATCGCTTCGGCAAAGACGAAAGCCGAAGTCGGCGTGTTGTTGCTGGGCCTGACGACCACGGCATTGCCGGTGATCAGGGCCGGCGCAATCTTGCGGACCAGCGTGTAAACAGGGAAGTTGAAGGGGATGAGGCAGGCGACGACACCGATCGGTGCGCGTTTGAGCATCAGCGTTTCATCAGGCGTGTCGCTCTCGATCACATCGCCCTCGACGCGGCGCGCCCATTCGGCGTGGTAGCGCATCAGCTCAACACCGTAGCCGGTTTCAGCCACGGCATCCTCGAGGCTCTTGCCGGATTCCTGCGCCAGTGCTGCACCAATCTTCTGCTGATGGCGTTCGACGGCGTCGGCCAGCCTGCGCAGTGCATTGCCCCGCTCGATAGCCGGCAGCCGGCCCCAGGGCTTCTGGGCAACAGCGGCGGCATCCACCGCCTCGATGACATCGGCTTCAGTTGCCGCCGTGACGGACGCAAAAACCTGACCGGTCGCCGGGTTCCTGACCTCGATCGTCTGGCGGGCACCGGTCTCCCGGAAGGATCCGGCGATGAAGTTCTGAAAATCGGACATGGCAGGCGCTCCGGCAACGGACAGTCTGCCGCCAGTAGGAAGCCGGCTCAGTCGCTACGCAAGCGACTTATTGTCGGGTTGATCATTCCAAAAAGGAATGTTTCAGGCGCTCGCCTGCTTGAGCGGCAGCTCCGCTCCTTGACCGATCTCCTGCCTCAGCCAGCGCCGCAATGCCTCGACATGTGGCGATAGTGCCCGATCCGTGCGGGTCACCAGCCAGTAGGACTCGTGCCCCTCGACTTCCACATCCAGCACCTGTGCGAGTGCGCCCGTCTGCATCAGCGGTGCGACCATCGAGCGATCGGCGACTGCGACACCCAGCCCGTTGCAGGCGGCCTCAATGACGAGGTCGAGCAGATCGAATTCCAGCCCGCCGCGTGTGTCGGTCTCGGTCAGGCCAGCCGCGTCCAGCCAACGTTGCCAGGTCAGGTAGCGCTGGTCTGCGGAGGCCAGCACATGCAGAAAGGTCAGGCACGACAGGTCGATCGTCTCCGTATTGCCGGAGCTCTTCATGAGATGCGGGGCACAGACTGCGATGTGGCGCTCGGTGAACAGCCGTTCCGATCGTAAACTCGGCCATTCGCCGTCACCGAAGCGAATGACGCAGTCCAGCATGCCGCGTTCCGAGAGATTGTCCTCCAGATCTGTGGTAATGCTCAGGTCGACATCCGGGAGGTAGGCTCTCAAACTGGTCAGGCGCGGCATCAGCCAACGCTTGGCAAAGGTCGGCGGCACGTTGATCCTGAGGCGGCGGAGATTGCTCTTCTCGCGGATGTTGCGAACCGTCATCTCCACCGTGTGGAACGCCTGCTGCAGCGAAGCCAGCAGCTCGGCGCCGGAAGGCGTCAGCTCCAGGTGATGATGTCGACGGATGACCAGCGTCTCGCCGAGTTGTTCTTCGAGATTGCGCACCTGGCGGCTAACGGCGCTCTGGGTGAGGTTCAGCAATTCGGCAGCCCGGGTGAAGCTGCGGGTCTGGCCGACCACCTCGAAAACCTTCATCGCAGACAGTGCGGGCAGCCGTCTCATGATCCTTCGAACATCCCCTTCAGAGCCTTGCGGCATTAAATCAGAGGCGAACATCATTCGCCATGCACATCTGACGCGAATGTGTCACGCTTTGCGCTATAGCTGGTTGATGTCATCGGATGACCGATGACATAAGTTCCAGGGTTTTGTGCATTCGGGGGAATTCAGCATGAAAGTCGGCATTGTGGGTGCGGGAATGGTCGGCAGCTCGGCGGGTTATGCGCTGGCGCTAATGGGGCTTGCGAGCGAGATCGTGCTTGTTGACCGCAATGATGCGCTGGCGGTTGCGCAGGCCGAGGACATCGCCCATGCGGTGCCCTTCATGTCCTCGACTGTGGTCAATGCCGGTCAGTACCGCGATCTCGAAGGTGCCGGTGTCGTCATTCTCGCGGCCGGGGTGAGCCAGAAGCCGGGCGAAACGCGTCTGGAACTTTTGGAGCGCAACGCGGCCGTCTTCCGTGCAGTGTTGGCAGAGGTGCTACCCGTTGTCCCCGATGCCATCCTGCTGATCGCCTCCAATCCCGTCGATGTGATGACCCAGATCACCACGCGTCTCTCCGGCATCGATCCGCAGCGGGTGATCGGCTCCGGTACCATCCTCGACACGGCCCGCTTTCGCAGTCTCGTCGGGCGCCATCTCGGGATTTCACCGCAGTCGGTGCATGCTTATGTGCTCGGCGAACATGGTGATAGCGAGGTGCTGGCCTGGTCGAATGCGCGGGCGGGATCGGTTCCGCTTTCCTCCTTCGCTGCACAGGTCGGATCGCCGCTCACGGATGAGGTGCGCGCGCAGATCGATGACGGCGTGCGCAACGCGGCCTACAAGATCATCAAAGGCAAGGGATCAACCTATTACGGCATCGGGGCCGGTCTGGCGCGCATCGTCAAGGCGATTGCACGGGATCAGCGTGACGTGCTCTCCGTTTCGATCTCCACGCAGGAGGTGGCCGGCATACGCGATGTCGCGCTGTCGATCCCCCGTGTGGTCGGCGCAGGCGGTGTGTTGGCCGACCTTTTTCCCGATTTGAACGATGAAGAATACGCAGCGCTGAACCGGAGCGCGTCGCTTCTGAAAGAACGTGCCGACGCCATTCCTTTGTAAGCCGAGCAGCCTATATGGTACGAGGAGTGCGGGAACTGTCCTTCCGTAACCCTTCAAGACATGCATAAACCGACTTCTGGATTCCAGTATGAATGAAACGCCGCCACTGACCCCGCAGGATCTCGATGACTTTCTCTCGAAGGCCCGCACCGCCAGCGGGCTCCTGAAGGCGCTCTCCCATGAAACCCGCCTGCTGATGCTGTGCATGCTCTGCCAGGGCGAGAAGACAGTCGGCGAGATCGAACAGTTTCTTGGCATCCAGCAGGCGGTCGTGTCGCAACAGCTCGCTCGTCTGCGAAACGACAAAGTGGTCCAGACGCGCCGAGAGGGACGGCAGATCTACTATCGCATTGCTGATCCTCAGCTCGCGGAACTTATCTCCGTGCTCTACAAGATGTATTGCGGTCCCAAGCCTGTGGCTGCAGCCAAGGCCGAGGTATTGTCGGGCGTGTGAATGCGCTGCCGCGACGGCGGAGCGGGTGGATTCGATGATAGACAAGCTGGAATTCTTCATTGCGCTCGCCCGCCAGCAGCATTTCGGCCGTGCGGCAGAGGAATGCGGTGTGACGCAGCCGACGCTGTCGGCCGGTATCCGCCAACTCGAAGAGCAGCTCGGCGTGATGCTCGTGCAGCGCGGCTCGCGCTTTCTCGGCCTCACCCCGGAAGGCCAGCGTGTGCTCGAATGGGCACGGCGGATCGTCGGTGATACCAGGACCATGCGCGAAGAAATGCGGGCAGCGCGGCGGGGTCTTGCCGGCCATATCCGGCTCGCGGTCATTCCGACGGCACTCGCCATGGTGCAGAAGCTCACCGAACCCTTCCAGGCACGGCATCCGGATGTGACCTTTTCCGTCCTCTCGCGCACCTCGCTGCAGGTGTTGAGCCTGCTTGAGAACCTCGAGATCGACGCCGGTATCACCTATCTTGATAACGAGCCGTTGGGACGCGTCACCAGCGTGCCGCTCTATTCCGAGCGCTATCACCTGATCACGGCTGTTGGCACCCCGCTTGCCGATCGCGACAGCGTCACCTGGAGCGAGGTGGCCGATCTCCGGCTCTGTCTCTTGACCGCCGACATGCAGAACCGGCGGATCATCAACCAGCACATGACTGAGGCAGGCGTGTCACCGAAGCCGACGCTCGAATCCAATTCGATGATCGTGCTCTTCTCGCATATCCGGACGGGCAAATGGGCCTCGATCATGCCGAAGAACGTGGCGGAATCCTTCGGCTTCGGCGAGGAGATCCGGATGATCCCGATCACGGCCCCGGACGCCGAGCATCTGGTCGGCCTGGTCGCCACCCATCGCGAACCCTTCACCCCGCTCGTCTCCGGCCTGTTGCATGAGGCGCGCTTGCTGGCGACCTCAGATGCCTTCGATAGAAATCTTCTATCGAGCGACGGAAGCGCCGTATTGACCTCCTGACATCAGACCCATCATCATCTTCCAATAGACGAACCCGTCAGAGCTCGGCGGGTGAGGAGGATTTCGATGAATATTCGTGTGGCTGCGGACGACGTTTCCGCCCGCATTTCGGCTGTGATCGCCGAACTGCAGCATCTGGAGGGCCCGATGCTGCCGATCCTGCATCGCCTGCAGGAGGAATTCGGCTACATCCCGGAGGTCGCCAAGCAGATTATCGCCAACGCGCTGAACCTGTCGCGCGCAGAAGTCCACGGCGTCATCACCTTCTACCACGATTTCCGCGCCCAGCCTGCTGGCCGGCATGTGCTGAAGCTCTGTCGCGCCGAGGCTTGCCAGTCGATGGGCTGCGAGCCTCTTGCGGAGACGATCAAGGCGAAGCTCGGCATAGACTGGCACGAGACGACGCCCGACGGTGCCGTCACCCTGGAACCTGTCTTCTGTCTCGGCCTCTGCGCCCAGGCGCCGGCTGCGATGCTCGACGGTGAGCTGCATGCCCGGCTGGACGAACACTGTCTTAGCGACATTCTGGCGGAGGTGCGCTCATGAGCGTTACCGTCTTCGTCCCCCGCGATGCGGCAGCCCTTGCCGTTGGTGCCGACAAGGTGGCGGCTGCCATCACCCGCGAAGCCAAGGCGCGCGGCCAGGATGTCACCATCGTCCGCAATGGCTCGCGCGGGATGCTGTGGCTGGAGGTGCTGGTCGAAGTCCGCACCGACAAGGGCCGCGTCGCTTATGGTCCGGTCAAGGCCTCCGACGTGCCATCGCTCTTCGATGCCGGCTTCCTTGAGGGCCGCGAGCATCCCCTCGGTCATGGGCTCACCCATGACATCCCTTTCCTCAAGGGCCAGACGCGGCTGACCTTCGCCCGCTGTGGCGTCACCGATCCGCTCTCGCTTGATGACTACCGCCACTATCAGGGCCTCAAGGGTCTCGCCAATGCGATTGCCATGGCGCCTGCCGACATCGTCAAACAGGTCACCGACAGCGGCTTGCGCGGGCGCGGTGGTGCAGGCTTCCCGACGGGCATCAAGTGGAAGACGGTCGCGGACGCGAAGGCCGATCAGAAATACATCGTCTGCAATGCAGACGAGGGCGATAGCGGCACCTTCGCCGACCGGATGATCATGGAGGGTGATCCCTTCGTTCTGATCGAAGGCATGGTGATTGCCGGCATCGCGGTTGGCGCCACCAAGGGCTATGTCTATACCCGCTCCGAATATCCGCATGCCATTGCCATGATGGAAGAGGCGATCGCGATCGCTAGGGCCGCGGGTATCCTCGGCGCATCCGTCATGGGTTCCGCTTACGCCTTCGACATGGAAGTGCGCATGGGCGCCGGCGCCTATGTCTGCGGCGAGGAAACCTCTCTGCTGAACAGCCTCGAAGGCAAGCGCGGCGTGGTGCGTGCCAAGCCGCCGCTTCCTGCACTTCAGGGCCTGTTCCGCAAGCCGACCGTCGTCAACAACGTCATGTCCCTCGCCTCCATTCCCGTGATCATGGATCGCGGCGCGCAGTTCTATCGCGACTTCGGCGTCGGCCGCTCGCATGGCACGATCCCGATCCAGCTTGCCGGCAATCTCAAGCATGGCGGCCTTTACGAGACCGCTTTTGGCCTGCCGCTCGGCCAGCTGATCAACGAGATTGGCGGCGGCACGATCTCCGGGCGTCCGGTCAAGGCCGTTCAGGTCGGTGGCCCGCTTGGTGCCTATTTCCCGCCCTCGCTGTTCGACACGATCTTCGACTACGAGGCCTTTACCGCTGCCGGTGGGTTGATCGGCCATGCCGGCGTGGTGGTCTTCGACGATACCGCCGACATGCTGAAGCAGGCGCGGTTTGCCATGGAGTTCTGTGCGGTCGAAAGCTGCGGCAAGTGCACGCCCTGTCGTATCGGCTCGACGCGCGGCGTCGAGACGGTCGACAAGATCGCCCGTGGCATCGAGCCCGAGAAGAACAAGGTGCTGCTGGAAGACCTTTGCAACACCATGAAATTCGGCTCGCTCTGTGCGCTGGGTGGTTTCACGCCTTATCCGGTCATGAGCGCCATGACGCATTTTCCGGAGGATTTCGCGCCAACCCCGGTTCGGGAGGCTGCGGAATGAGTGTGTTTTCTTCGACGTCATCCTCGGGCTTGTCCCGAGGATCTTCCAAGATTGCCATTCGGGGCACGTTCATTGCTGAACCGGCTCTCGAAGTTCAGACGCAGCAGATCCTCGGGACAAGCCCGAGGATGACGGCGGAAAGGTAAGCGCCATGCCCCTCGTTCCTGAAATCGACTACGGCACGCCCGCCTCGCGCTCGGAAAAACTGGTGACGCTCACCATCGACGGTCGCGAGATCACGGTGCCCGAGGGCACGTCAATCATGCGCGCCTCGATGGAGGCCGGCATTCAGGTGCCGAAGCTCTGCGCGACAGACATGGTTGATGCCTTCGGTTCCTGCCGCCTCTGTCTGATCGAGGTGGAGGGCCGCAACGGCACGCCCGCCTCCTGCACCACACCGGTCGCACCCGGTATCGTCGTTCACACCCAGACGGAACGGCTGAAGGCCATCCGCAAGGGTGTGATGGAGCTCTACATCTCCGACCATCCGCTCGACTGTCTGACCTGTGCTGCAAACGGCGATTGCGAGCTGCAGGACATGGCCGGTGCCGTGGGCTTGCGCGACGTGCGTTACGGCTACGAAGGCGAGAATCACGTCAAGGCGCGTTCCACCGAGGGCGGGATCAACGCCCAGTGGATGCCGAAGGACGAGAGCAATCCCTATTTTACCTATGATCCCTCCAAATGCATCGTCTGTTCGCGCTGCGTGCGCGCCTGTGAAGAGGTGCAGGGCACGTTTGCGCTGACCATCGAGGGCCGTGGTTTCGACAGTCGCGTGTCGCCGGGCGCGCATGAACCTTTCCTCTCTTCGGAATGCGTTTCCTGCGGCGCCTGCGTGCAGGCCTGCCCGACCGCGACGCTGACGGAAAAGTCCGTCATCGCGATCGGCCAGCCGGAGCATTCGGCCGTCACCACCTGTGCCTATTGCGGCGTCGGCTGTTCCTTCAAGGCGGAGATGCGCGGCGAGGAACTCGTGCGCATGGTGCCGTGGAAGGATGGCCAGGCCAATCGTGGTCATTCCTGCGTCAAGGGTCGGTTCGCCTATGGCTATGCCAGCCACAAGGACCGCATCCTCAACCCGATGATCCGCGAAAAGATTACCGATCCCTGGCGCGAAGTGACCTGGGAGGAGGCCTATGCCCATGTTGCCTCGGAGTTCAAGCGCATCCAGTATCAGTATGGCCGTGAAGCCATCGGCGGCATCACCTCGTCGCGCTGTACCAATGAAGAGACCTATCTCGTCCAGAAGCTGATCCGTGCCGGCTTCGGCAACAACAATGTCGATACCTGCGCCCGTGTCTGCCACTCGCCGACCGGTTACGGCCTTGGCCAGGCCTTCGGCACCTCCGCCGGCACGCAGAACTTCGACTCCGTCGAACATTCCGACGTCGTCGTGGTCATCGGTGCTAACCCCACCGATGGCCATCCCGTCTTCGGCTCGCGGCTGAAGAAGCGGCTGCGCCAGGGCGCGAAGCTGATCGTGATTGATCCGCGCCGCATCGATCTCGTCCACACGCCACATGTGGAAGCGTCCTACCACCTGCCGCTGAAGCCCGGCACCAATGTCGCCGTCTTGACCGCACTTGCCCATGTCATCGTCACCGAAGGCCTGTTCGACGAGCGCTTCATCCGCGAGCGTTGCGACTGGTCGGAATTCGAGGATTGGGCCGCTTTCGTCTCCGAGCCGGCGCATTCTCCGGAGGAAACGGAAAAGTTCACCGGCGTGCCCGCAGCGGAGCTGCGTGGCGCCGCTCGCCTCTTCGCCACCGGCGGCAATGGCGCGATCTATTACGGCCTCGGTGTGACCGAACATAGCCAGGGCTCGACCACGGTGATGGCGATCGCCAACCTCGCGATGGTCACCGGCAATATCGGTCGGCCCGGCGTCGGCGTGAATCCGCTGCGCGGTCAGAACAATGTCCAGGGCTCCTGCGACATGGGTTCCTTCCCGCATGAACTGCCGGGCTATCGCCACGTCTCGGATGATGCCACCCGCGAGACCTTCGAAGAGCTCTGGGGTGTCGAACTCAGCAACGAGCCGGGCCTGCGCATCCCGAACATGCTCGATGCCGCCGTCGATGGTTCGTTCAAGGGCATCTACATCCAGGGCGAGGACATCCTGCAGTCCGACCCGGATACCAAGCATGTCTCGGCAGGACTTGCTGCGATGGAATGCGTCGTCGTGCACGACCTCTTCCTTAACGAGACGGCGAACTACGCACATGTCTTCCTGCCGGGCTCGACCTTCCTGGAGAAGGACGGGACCTTCACCAATGCCGAGCGCCGGATCAACCGCGTCCGCCGCGTGATGAGCCCGAAGAACGGCTATGCCGACTGGGAAGTGACCCAGAAACTCGCCCAGGCCATGGGCCTTGCCTGGAACTACACGCATCCGTCGCAGATCATGGACGAGATCGCGGCGACCACACCGAGCTTCGCCGGCGTCTCCTACGACTATCTGGAGAAGATGGGCTCGGTGCAGTGGCCCTGCAACGAGAAATTCCCGGTGGGCTCGCCGATCATGCATGTCGACGGCTTCGTGCGCGGCAAGGGCAAGTTCATCCGCACGGAATATGTGCCGACGGACGAGCGCACCGGCCCGCGCTTCCCGCTACTTTTGACCACCGGTCGCGTTCTCTCGCAATACAATGTCGGTGCGCAGACGCGGCGCACGGAAAACAGTGTCTGGCATGAGGAAGACCGGCTGGAGATTCATCCGCATGATGCCGAACAGCGCGGCGTCAAGGATGGCGACTGGATCAAGCTTGCCAGCCGTTCCGGTGATACCACGCTGCGCGCCCTGATCACCGATCGCGTGGCCCCGGGCGTGGTCTACACGACCTTCCATCACCCCAATACGCAGGCCAATGTCATCACCACTGATTTCTCCGACTGGGCGACCAATTGCCCGGAATACAAGGTGACCGCCGTGCAGGTCTCGCCGTCGAACGGTCCAACGCAATGGCAGGAGGAGTATGAGGAACTGAGCCGTCGTTCGCGGCGCATTGCCGGAAAGCTGGAAGCGGCGGAATGAGCGATGTGATCGGTTCCACGGCACGGATTGTCGGCGGGCTGAAGGCGAGCCATGGGCGCGTCTCGGCCAGCAGCCGGCTCGTGCCGGAGGAGGTGCCGATCGCCTTTTCCTATGCCGGCTCCACCCATGCCGTGATGATGGCGACCCCGGATGATCTTGAGGATTTCGCCGTCGGCTTTTCGCTCGCCGAGGGCATCATCCGGTCGGCAGACGAGGTGATCGCCGTTGATCCGGTCGAGGCCGCCGGCGGGATCGACCTGCAGGTGGTCCTGAAGCAGATGACGGCAGAGGCCCTGGTTGCTCGCCGCCGCCGCATGGCAGGCCCGGTGGGTTGCGGCCTTTGCGGTATCGAGTCGATCGAACAGGCAACCCGCGCCATCACCCCGATTGCAGATGCCGGCCTGCGTCTCACGCCGCGCGAGATTGCAGATGCAATGGCGCTCCTCGGCGCCGCCCAGGATCTCAACCGCCAGACCCGCGCCGTGCATGGCGCCGGGCTTTATCTCCCCGGGGAGGGGCTCGTTGCGATACGCGAGGATGTCGGGCGCCACAATGCGCTCGACAAGCTGGTCGGCGCGGCGCTTCTCGGTGGCTGGGATGCCGCTCGGGGTGCCGTGGTCGTCACCAGCCGGCTCTCCGTCGAGATGGTACAGAAAGCGGCGGCTCTTGGTGCGCCGGTGCTCATTGCCATTTCAGCTCCAACGGCGCTTGCCATTCGCATGGCGGGGGAGGCGGGTATCACGCTGATCGGCATCGCCCGCGACGAGGAATTCGAAATTTTCACCCGCCCCGAGCGTGTGACCGAAGGAGTGTTTGCCCATGTCTGAGAGCGATACCGATGCCAGATTGATCCGTATGGCCAATCAGATCGCCACCTTCTTTGCCTCCCAGCCGGCGGCTGAGCGGGTGGAGGGGGTCGCCGCGCATATCAACAAGTTCTGGGAACCCCGCATGCGCCGTCGCTTCCTGCAACTCGTCGAAACGGGAGCAGACGGTCTCCTGCCACTTGTCGTGGAGGCCTCCGCTAAGATCCGCCCCCCTCAACCGGTTGCTTCCTCGGTCTGAGTGCGACGTCAGTTCAGCCAGAGATGGATGAGGGCTGCTTCGGGCGTTTGCGTGCCGCCATTCTCGATCCCTGTCTGCCAGAGGGCCGCGCCGGCAGCGTAGGCGCCGGGGGACAGCCCGCCGGCTTCGCACTGGCTGACCGCCCGCAGGCGCTTGCCGTTGCGCACTGCTTCGCTCAAGACCTCGACCAAGTCGGAATTGTCCATCGCGGTTCCAGAACCGAAGATCCGCAACACGGCGCCGTCCAGATGTGCGAGGGCGGCCTTCAGCGCCGGGACCGGCATTCCGGGTGAGAGCGTCAGGATCGCCAGCTGCCTGTCGTCGAATGTCCGGCGTTTCGGTAGCAGGGCTTCCGGCTGCGGTTGCGAGCGGAAGGAATCCGGCTCATGGCTGTGGTGTTTCACGAGGCCGTCTGCGGCAAGCAGCCTGCCGGCGAATGCCAGAAACACGCCGGTCGTATCGGCTTTGGCGGCGGAGATCGCGAGGTCGAGATTGGTCTCGGCGTCGCCATGATGGCCGAGTGGCGCCATTGAGCCGCAGAGAATGATGCGCCGGGCTTCGCCGGCAAGTGCCTGGCTGAGGGCGGCTCCGGTGAAGGCCATGGTGTCTGTGCCGTGGGTGATGATGACGACGGCATCCGGATGGTTGCGGATCGTCGCCAGCATGGCGTTCCAGTGTTCAGGCCCGACATCTGCGCTGTCGAGCAAGGGATCGAAGACTTCCGCGACGAGCACCGCGCCCTGCGGCAGGCGGCTGGTGATCGCCGCTTCCACGAGGCCCCTCTTCGGGGCAAGCCCCTCCGGTGTCCCGGCCATTCCGATTGTTCCACCGGTGTGGATCAGCAGCAGTTCCATGGTCTCGCCTCCCGATTTTTTTCTGGTCTGGTAGGCCAGGAGGGCGTGGAGATCAACCGGCATGATCAACGCAAAAGGGCAACGCTTTGCAGCGCTGCCCTTTTGAAACCAAATGGCTGTTGCCGGATCAGGCGGCCAGATCTTCGAGATCGCTGCCCTTGAACATCTTGGCGAGGTTCAGGAAGCAGATCATGCCATTCTCGTTGGCGATGATGCCTTCGGAGAAGGTCTTGTCGAAGGAGGCCGAGACTTCCGGAACCGGCTGGACCTGGCTCGACGGGATGGTCAGGATGTCCGAAACACGGTCGACCAGCATGCCGATGACCATGTTGTGCACTTCGGCCACGACGATGGCCGAACGCTCGTTGGCAACAGTGCTCTTCATGCCGAGCTTGTAGGCCAGATCAATGATCGGGATGACCGAGCCGCGCAGGTTCATCACGCCGATGACATCGGCCGGCGCATGCGGGATCGGCGTCGAGGGGGCCCAGCCGCGGATTTCGCGAATGGTCGTGGTCTTGACGCAGAACTCCTGATCATGAAGCCGGAAGGCGATGATCTCGAGGGTCTCACTGCCGAAGCTGGTGGAGCTGATAGTTGCCATTAGAAATCTTCCCAACCTTCCTGTACCTTGGCGGCAGCGGCGCCACCTGCGGCGCGAGCGACACTCGCCATGAGCTTGCGTGCCGGCGATGCGACAGGTGAAGCATCGGGACGCGCTTCCATGACTTTATGCGAAGAGTGTTGCCCAATTCTAAACTGCGACACCAGTTCGCGCAGAGATGCCGCCTGTTTGGCCAGGCTATGGCTCGCGGCCGTCGATTCCTCGACCATGGCGGCGTTCTGCTGGGTGTTCTGGTCCATGGCGTTGACCGCCTTGTTGATCTCGGTGAGGCCGGTCGACTGTTCACGCGAGGCTTCGACGATCGCGATGACGTTGACGTTGATCTCCTTCACCTCTGTGACGATCAGTTCGAGCGCCTTACCGGTCTCACCGACCAGTTGCACGCCGGCCTTGACCTGATCGGACGATGTGTTGATCAGCGCCTTGATTTCCTTCGCAGCGGTTGCCGAGCGCTGCGCAAGTTCGCGAACTTCCTGGGCGACGACGGCGAAGCCCTTGCCGGCTTCACCAGCGCGAGCCGCTTCGACGCCTGCATTGAGCGCGAGAAGATTGGTCTGGAAGGCGATATCGTCGATAACACCGATGATATTCGAAATCTCCTTGGAGGAGTTCTCGATCTGGCCCATTGCCTCGATGGCGTTCTTGACCACAAGCCCAGACTTCTCTGCGCCTTCCTTGGTCCGGGCGACAAGCTGACCGGCTTCGTTGGCGCGCTTGGAGCTGTCGGCGACGGTCTGCGTGATCTGTTCCAGGGCTGCTGCCGTTTCCTCGACCGCTGCCGCCTGCTGTTCGGTGCGTTTGGCGAGATTGTCGGATGCTGCCCGGATTTCTTCCGAACCTGAAGCAATCGCGTCGGTATTGGAGTTGACCGTCTGCAGCGCTGCCCGCATGCGCTCGATTGCAGCGTTGAAGTCAACGCGAACCTGCTCAAGTTCCGGTGGGAATGGTGTGTCGATGCGGGCCGTCAGGTCGCCGTTCGCAAGAGCGGAAAGTCCCTTTGCCGTCGCGTCGACGGCGTTGACGCGACCGGTAATGTCTGTCGCGTACTTCACCACCTTGAAAACGCGGCCGCTGGCGTCGAAGAGCGGGTTGTAGGAGGCCTGGATCCAGACCTCTTTGCCGCCCTTGCCGATGCGCTTGAACTCCTGCGAGACGAACTGGCCTGAGGCGAGCTTCTTCCAGAAGTCCCGATAGGCCTCCGTGCGGGTGTAGTCCTGTTCGCAGAACATGGAATGGTGCTTGCCGGCGATTTCGCCGAGCGTATAACCGAGGGTCGAGAGGAAATTCTCGTTGGCTGTCAGGATCTCGCCCGCGGGCGTGAATTCGATCGTCGCCTGGACACGGGAGATCGCTTCGAGCTTGCCGGAGTCTTCCGCACTCTTCTGCTTTGCCGCCGTGATGTCGCTGGCGAACTTGACGATCTTCCACAGCTTGCCGTTCCTGAAGACCGGATTATAGGAAGCCTGGATCCAGATCTCGCTGCCGTCTTTCTTGAAACGCTTGTATTCACGGCTCTCGAACTTCCCGGAATTGAGCATGGCCCAGAAGTCGCGATAGTCCGCTGTCGCGGTGTAGGCGGGATCACAGAAGATCCTGTGGTGCTTGCCCTTGATTTCCTCGAGGCTGTAACCCAAGGCCCGACAGAAGTTTTCATTCGCCGTGATGATCGTACCGTCGAGCTTGAACTCGATGACCGCCTGCGACCTTCCCAATGACTCTAGGATCGCTTTTGACTCCGCTCCAGGCAACGCTATCAATCCCATCTGTATTCCTCCTCACAAGGATCCCTGCATGCACCGCTGGCCAGTGCAACTGTGTCAATATTAGCCTTGTGGGTTTAAGTAATCGTCAATGTTCAACGATTTTCTGGGGTGTCAGTGAGCGAAATTCGCTCATTTACCCTAAGAATTTGGGTGTTTTGAATTGACAAAAAGCAATCTTGAATCGAAAAATGCGCATATTATAATTCTATAATGTTTGATGCGTGGCTGGTGAGGGTCACCCGCCACGGGTCGGACGGTCGAGGATCCGCTTGCCAAACAGGCTGGCAGCCAGCTCTACCATCACACGTGCACTGCGCCCGCGATCGTCGAGAAAGGGGTTGAGTTCGACGAGGTCCAGCGAAGAGACCAGACCGCTGTCATGCAGCAGTTCCATGATCAGATGTGCCTCGCGAAAGGTCGCGCCGCCGGGTACCGTGGTGCCGACGCCGGGGGCCACGTCTGGGTCCAGAAAGTCGACATCGAGGCTGACATGCAGGAGTGCGCCGGCTTCACGCACATCTGCGAGGATTTGCTTGACGATGCTGCCCATGCCTTCTTCGTCGATCGCCCGCATGTCGTATACGTTGACGGCGTGGTCGGTGATCAGCTTGCGCTCTTCTTCGTCGACGGATCGAATGCCGACCTGGTACACATTTCGGGGATCGACGAAGGGACGGTCGGCGGCGAGGATCGGCGCGAATTCTGCCTTGCCGCAGAAGTAGGCGACAGGCATGCCGTGGATGTTGCCCGAGGGCGAGGTCTCCGGTGCGTTGAAGTCCGAGTGGGCGTCGAGCCACAGTACGTAAAGCGGCCGGCCAATGTCGCTTGCATAGCGCGCCATGCCCGAGACACTGCCCATGGACAGGCTGTGATCGCCGCCGAGGAGGATGGGTACGGCACCCGTGCTCGCCGCCGCGTGGGTCTGTGCCTCGATTGCGCGGGTGAAGCCGCCGACGATCGGCAGGTGCCTGGCGCGCTCCATTTCGGGCAGGTCCTTTGCCGGCTCCGGACGCAGGTCGCCGCGGTCCTCGACATGGTAGCCGAGTTCCCGCAATGCCGCTGCGATCCCGGCAATCCTGTAGGCCGCCGGCCCCATGGCGCAGCCACCGCGGCCTGATCCTTCCTCAAGCGGCACGCCGATCAGCGCCACGGTCTTCTGCTGTCTGTCCATGTCTTTTCCTCGTCTGTCTCTTCGAACCATGATCCGTCAAAGCGTCGCTATCAAAAAGATGGAACTTCGCCACAAAGCGCTATAGTTTGCGCAAATCGCAACCTCCATGTGACAGTCTGAGAAGATGGACGACCTTGATCGTGATATCCTCGGCGCACTTCGTCAGAATGCGCGCCTTCCCGTCGCCTCACTCGCGGCCATGACCGGCGCCTCGCGCGCCACGATTTCTGCGCGGATCGACAGGCTCGTGGCAAACGGGACCATTGCTGCCTTCACGATCCTGACCGGGAGCGAAATCCAACCCAGCGGCGTCAGGGCCATCATCATGATCGAGGTAGTGGGCAAGGTTGCGGACCGAGTCGCCCATCAACTGCGCGGCATGCCGCAGGTTCGTTCGCTGCACAGCACCAACGGCAAGTGGGACTTCATAGCGGAGCTTGAAGAGCGGGATCTCGCGAGTTTCGATGAGACATTGCGGCGTATCCGGCTGATCGAGGGCATCAATGTCACCGAATCGCATATCCTGCTCAAGACCAGCAAGGTGACCTGAGAGGGAGTGCGGCCCCCGCGCTCAGTATTCCTTCTCATAGAAGATGCCACCGCCTGCGCCTGTGCCGCCGGCTTCGCCCTTCAATTTCAGGCCTCTGCCGATATCCAGGTTGATCACGGCCTTGGCTCCGCCGCTGCCACTCTGCTGCAGTTCGATATAGGTCCGGTCGTTCAGATATTTTCCGGCGCTGATGCTGGTGCCGCCGGTCTCGTCCGTGGAGATGTCAAGGTCGTCGATGCCGAGTGTGCTGCGCAGAGACTGGAAGAGTGAACTGCCGCGGCCACCGGCCAATTGTGCTGCCGCATCGGCAAGCTGTGCGATCTGCAGCGGCGACAGACGCGACAGCGACTGGCCGAAAATCAGCTGTGCCAGGATCTCGTCCTGGGGCAGGGCCGGGCTGGAACTGAAGCTGACCTCCGGATTGCTGGCAAGCCCACTGAGCCGGATGGTGATGGTGGTATTGCCCGAGGTCGTTGTCGCTTGGAGATCGAGCAGGGGTACGAGATCGCCGCCGAAGGTGATGGTTGCCTTCGTGATGTCGAGACGCCGCGTCAGGATCTGCATCCGTCCGCGGCGCAACTCGAAGGCGCCGGAGACCACAGGCGTCGCTGCCGTGCCGGCCAAGGTGATGGTCCCGCCGATTTCCGCATCAATGCCGCGGCCACGCACGAAGGTTTGCGAGGGAGACGAGATCGTCAGGTTGAGTGCTATCGGCGCGCTTGCCGAGCGTCCCTCGGCTGGCGCCTGATCGCGTTGCTGGCGCAGAACACCGGAAGGTGCATTGCGATGCTCGATATCGAGCGCCTGCAGGCTTGACGGGCGGCTTTCGGACAAGGTGATCGATGTGCGTGAGAGGTTGATCGTGCCGGCGAGCGTCGGCCCGTTGAGAAGCTGCCCGGTCAGAGTGAGCTGGCCGTCTGCGGTGCTGGTGACCGTATTGCCATCGACATAGACGGCCTGATCCAGCACGATTGTCAGGTTGGCGGGCAGGCCCGCGCTGCCGATCCCGATGAAGCCGCTGGCCGACACCCGGCCGCCCGTCGCCAGGTTGCCGCTGAGGCTGCCAATTTCGGCGCGGCTGCCGGTCAGATTGACCGTGGTGGATATTCCTTCGATGGCCAGATTGCGCCGCACGTCGACCACACGTGCGCCAGTCGTCGCCACCGTGCCGGTGATCTGCGGGCTGGAGGCGGAGCCGCCGATCGTCAACTTGACGCTGGCATTGCCTTCGGCGACCAGTCCCTGGGCGGCCAGCTGCCCGTTGGCCGCAGAGAGGGGAACGTTGCCCTGGACGCGGATATCGAGGCCCGGACCCTTCTGCAGTGCCACCGATCCCCCGGCGGTCAATGCGATGCCGCCACCGTCGAGGCGGCTGTCGATGGTGAGGTTCTGGTTTTCGAAGCGCCCTTTGGCGGCGATGCCGAACGGAGCCAGTCCTGCCTTGCGCGTCTGGGCGATTGCAGCTCCCTGCCAGTCCAGGCGGTAGTCGACCGCCGGAGACGCGGGCGTACCACCCACGGTGACAGTGCCCGAGATAGTGCCCTCCGGTGCGAGTTGCGGGGCGATCCCAGTCAGCAGCGAGGCCGGCAGTTCGCGAATGTCTGCCCTCAGATCGAGCCTGTCGGCCACAGTTCCAGATACCGTGACACGTCCGGAGCCGGCGGATACAACGGTTTCGGCGATCACGACACTGCCATCGGCGACACGCACGGATGTGGGGGAGGCCAACGACAGCGCAATGCCGCGCGGGGCGGCGCGCAGCTCCTCGATGCCCACGGAGAGGATACCGGCGTCCTGACCAAGTGTGCCGCGCAGCAATACGGGCGCATCATCGTAACGCCCCGTCAGTCGGACATCGGTATCTGCGCCGGTCCGGGTGAAATCGAGGGTCACTGCGTCAACGCGGTTGGTGCCCGATGCCACAGTGGCCGCCTTGATGGAGCCTGCCACTGCCATCGCTGCGACGTCCGAGACCGTCAGATCCACACGAGGTTCGGCAATCGTCAGGTTCCCCTGCTCGATCGCCGAGCCGGATGCTTCCACATCTGCGGACAGACGACCCGCAGTCGTGTTGATCGCCACGGCCCCCGTCAGATCCCCCTGGACGTTCTGACCCGCGAGGGCTGCCAACAGGCTCAGGTCAGGAAAGTCGAACGACACCCGACCGTTCGGTTGCAGGTCGGTTCCAAGATCAATGACTCCGGTCAGGCGGTTCGGGCCGACCAGGACTTCGAGCGCGTCAATGCGTGTCCCGCCATCGTTACTCAGGACCTCTGCCGATGCTGCGACCGGCTTGCCGTCGATCTGGCCGTTTGCGGTCAGCGTACCCTTCGGGGACACCTGGCTTGCGATTCCGTCTAGCTGCAGCGTCAGCGCTTCAAGCCGATAGCCCGCTGCCTGGCCCTCGTCGATGGCCAGGTTCAGTGTCGTTTCTATCGCATCGAACGGTCCTGACGCTGACAGGTTGAAGGCTGCCGGTGCCGTGATGCGCTCGACGAAAATGCCGAGGTCGCGCAGTTGTCCCGTCAGATCGGCGGTGATCACCCCTTCCTGGTCGAGCGACACGCTTCCCTCTGCATTGCCGATATCGGTCGACAGCAAGATCTCCCGCAGGGCGATCGCCCGCGGCGCTGCGAAATCCACACGGGCGGACAGGGCTACCGGATCGGTGATCACGTTTTCCAGAGCCGCTGGCAGAAGATCGGCCGCAGCCGTCAACTGCAGGCGACCGGAGAAGCTGTTCGTATCGAGGGAATAGTGCCCGTTGCCTTGCAGGTCGAGGCCATCGCTGTCGACATAGAGTTGCTGGAAGCCGATCGCGTCTGCGGAGATGTCGAGCGGTGCGTTCAGCGTCAGTGGTGCCCGGACATAGGTGGCGATGGCCGGATCCTGGATCTGCGCACCCTGAACGGAGGCTAGGACTGTTACGGCACCCTCGCGGCTTGCGAGATTGAAGTTGTCGCTGGTTGCGGTCACCGTGACGTCGGCAAGACTGCCTTGCGGAATGGTCACTTCCGCCAGCTCAACCCGGGCGGACAGGGCTGCTGTTGCCGACTGGCCGGTTACGGAGACCTCGAGGCTGCGCAGTTTCAGGTCGCCGGTGAATGCGGGGGACTGCGACGTGAGGAATATCGGATCGCCCTTGGCCCTGGCCGTCAGTCGTATGTCGTTCCGCCCGTCCGGGTCGTAACGTCCGGCGGCCGTTACCTCGGCTGACGCCGTGCCGAAGTGTCCTCTCTCAATGTCGATCGATCCGTTGGACCCAAGCCGAGCGGCGATATCGATGCTGGTGTCTCCCGCAAAGACATCGCGCAGTTCCGGAGGCATCAATCCGGCAAAGCGCCCGCCTCCGGTGGCTGTCAGTGACCGGCTGCCATCAGCTTCCAGCCGATGAGTGGCATCGACGGCCATCGTGCGCTCGCCGTCCAGGGAGGTGGTGAGCTCGCCGGCCCAATCGTCCAGAGGCCCGTCGCCTTCGATCTCGATCGCCAGCGCGGGCCGACCCGGCAGTTGCAGCAGCTCACCCAGCAGGCCTGCCTGCGGCTCCTGATAGTGGAGATTGATGCGCAGCCGGTTTTCATTCGGGGCATAGAGCAGGTCGGCGACGGCGTTGTTGCCTGGCTCGTCGAGACGTGTGGCGGTGAGCCTGCTGGCAATCGTCTCGCCGACAATCTCGAGCGATCCCTGGGCAGAGAAGAGCATCTCCTTCTGGACCAGCGCTTCTCCGAGCGTGATCGATGCCAGATCGAGGGTCTCGATGGCGATTTCGACCGGCAGAGAAAAGGGTTCGTCCGTCTCCGGCGCAGGTTCTGCGGGGGGAAGAGGTGGACGTGCCACGGTGACCTGCCGCGCGGAGATGCGTTTGGCGGTGAACCGCTTGCGGACCAGATCCCGGGGTGTCCAGTCGAGCGCCAGGTCCTCGATCGAGGCGTAGACACCTTCGCTGTCGGACACCGTCACGCGCTCGACCGAGAACTGGCTGCTCAGCAGCGGGCCCGTGCCGCTGATTGTGATCTGGCGGTTGTCGGTGGACACGAGGGCGGCGATCCGGTCGGCGAGGAACTGGCTGCCTGTGCGTGAGAAACCGCCCACGAGGATCACCACCACGAAGAGCGCAATCAGCGCTGCCACGAGGGCGCCGATGAGGCGGGCCGTCCAGGTGAGAAAGCGCTTCAACCAGATCATGTTGTCAATCGTCCTGTCTTGCCCGTTCAGAAGCTCTGGCCGATGCCGGCATAGATGCCGTAACGGCTGCCGCCGCCATAAGGATCCAAGGGAACAGCGACATCGAGCCTGAGTGGCCCGAAAGGTGTCATGTAGCGCAGGCCGATGCCTGCACCCATCTTGATATCGGAGAAATCGGGCAGGCTGTTGTCAGAGACGGTGCCGATGTCGAGAAACGGTACGATCCCGATCGTGTCGGTGATGCCGATGCGCGCTTCGAGGTTGGCCGTCATGTAGGAGCGTCCCCCGGTGCCGTCTCCGGCACCGTTGTACGGCGTGATTTCCTGGAAGGAATAGCCGCGCACCGAACCGCCGCCGCCAGCGAAGAAGCGGCGGGTCGCCGGGATCGCGGAGAGATCGTCGCCGCCGACCAGCGTGCCCGCATTCAGGCGTCCGGCCAGCACAAACCGGTCCTCCTCGCCGAAGCCGAGATAGGTCGAGAGCGATCCGTCTAGCGACGTGAAGAAGGTCTGGCCAAAGAAATCGTAGCTCGGCGTCAGAGTCACGGTTCCGTAGTGGCCTTCCGTTGCGTTCAGCCGGTTGTCGCGGGTGTCGCTGACGTAGCCGATCGGTATGCCCAGCGTCAGATACTCGTTGTCGTCGCCAAATGCATCGTCGATGCTGTCATATGACAGGGAGACCCCGGCATTCACGGTATCGGTGTCGGTCAGTTCGTAGGCAAGCGACACCTTTCCCGCGACGGTGGCCGCATCGTAGTAATCGGTCTCCAGCGTGCTGCCGCGAATGCTCGCCTCCAGCGTTGCGGAGGGAAAGAAGGCACCCGGTTTGATGAAGGTGATGCCTGCCGTGTAGTCCAGTGAGGAGACATCGCTGACGTCCTCAAGCTCTCCCAGACCGCGTACCGAGCCCTCCAGGCGCAAGGACTCCGCTTCGCCGAAAAGGTTGCGGTGGCCCCAGTAACCTTCGATCCCACCCCCGTCGAGGGAGGAGTAGCTGGCGCCGAAGCCGAAATACCGGTGTTTGCCCTCGGAGACGACAATGCCGATCGGGAGGCTTCCATCCGGGTCGAGGTCATCTGCTTCATTGATCGTCACCGAGGAGAATACGCCCAGGGCCCGCAGCCGCTCGGCGGCCTTGCGCAGTTGTTCGGGAGAATAGGTCTGTCCCGCACACAGCCGTGAATATCGCTCGATGAAGGCAGGTTCTACAGCGCGCGCGCCCTTGACGGTCACGGCGCCGAGCGGTGCCACCGGACCGGCCTCGACAGCGATCGTGACGTCGACCGTGTTTGTTTCATGGTCGGCCACGACCTCGCGCCGGGTCACCTCGGTCAGCGGGCGCCCTTCCGTCTTCAGCCGTTCAGCCATTTTTTCGGTGGCTTTCAAGATGACGAGCGACCCCGCATCCTTGCCTGGCACCAATTCGAATTCCGCCGGGTCCAGGCGGCTCGCATCGCCTTCGAGCCTTATGTCGTCGAGCAGAAAGGCCTGGCCTGGCTGAATGGTGATCACGACCGGCACGGGATGCGACCGGTCGAATGTCGGGTTCGGCGGGAGGCTGTCGATGTCGCGGCCGTCGATGGTGACATTGACGATGCCGCCATAGAGCGCGTTCTCATAGAGCGTGGCGATGAGACGATCGCGATCGTCGCGCGCCTTGATCACCAGTCCGAGGTCGCCGGAGACCGGTTCGTCTTCTTCGGCCAGGAGGAGCGAGGTGCGTTCCAGCGACTTCCGGAGCCCGCGCTGCGTCGTGCCAGCGCCGAGCGTGATCGTGTAATCCAGTGGGTCGATGATATCGCGATCGGCCTCATCGCTTCCGAAAAGACGGATGCCAAAAATCTCGAAGGCGCGTGCCTGCGAGGTCGCGCCGGTCAGGAATGGGCTGGCAACAGACAGGGCAAGCCCCAGCCGCAACGCATGACTAAACTTCGGCAATGTCCATCCACTCGGTCTACGCATGTCGCTTTCATCGCGAAATGTTGGCGGTTCTCCTCGACGCCAGCCGACAACTTAGGCGTAAACGTCTGCGAGCGCATACCCCTTTTTAAGCGAGACATGAAAAAAGGCGGGGGATGCCCCCGCCTTTCACAGTCGTTGTGCCAGCGCTCAATAGCTGCGCGGGCAAGCGTCGATGTAGCGGTTGCCGTAGCGGTCGCGGTAGTAGCACTGGCCCGGCTGTTCGGAAACGCGGCCGATCAACGCCCCTGCAACGCCACCGATGGCGGCACCGACGGCGGCACCCCGGACGTTGCCCGTGGCAATGCCACCGATGATCGCGCCGGAGGCAGCGCCGATACCTGCGCCACGTTCGGTCTGGGTGCAGCCGGTTACCGAAAGGCCGACCAGCATCAGCACAAGAGCTTTCTTCATCTTCATCTCTCCAAGTTCCACGCGTCCGGGCGAGCCGGTCTTGTTTTTGACAGCATGCCACGCCGCTCGAGCTCTTCCCCGGGCGGCTTCAGGCTTGCATGAGCATAGCCTTGACCAAGGGAAAGTCCATGGTCGTGGCTCACACCCTCGCGGGTAGTTCCATTGCATGAGGCATCAAAGATGAACCCAGGATTTACAGGCGGTTTGATGCTGCAATGCGGCACACAAAATTTTCGTTTGCGACCTTCTGGACGGTTGCACATGTCACATAAAACTCCCACCATGCCGCCTGTGTCCGGGAGAGACACGAGGAGGAACAACATGGCTAAAGTGACACTGACGGTGAATGGCCGGACAGTGAGCGGAGAGTGCGAGGATCGCACCCTGCTCGTGCATTTCATTCGCGAAAAACTTGGTCTGACAGGAACGCATGTTGGTTGTGACACGACCCAATGCGGGACCTGCGTCGTTCACATGGACGGCAAGTCGATCAAGAGCTGTTCGATCCTGGCCGTCCAGGCCTCGGGATCGTCGATCACGACGATCGAGGGCCTCTCTTCCGGCGGCGAGTTGCATCCGGTGCAGACCGCCTTCAAGGAACATCACGGCCTGCAATGCGGCTTCTGCACGCCGGGTATGGTGATGACGGCGCTCGACATGATCTGTCGTCACAACGGTGCGCTCGACGAGGCCACCGTCCGCCATGAGCTCGAAGGCAATATCTGTCGCTGCACGGGCTACCACAACATCGTCAAGGCCGTGCTTTCGGCCAATGAAGCGATGACCGCCGGTCGCCAGGCCGCCGAGTAAGGATGTCGGCAGTCCCGGTCGCCGCGACCGAGAGCCTGTGATGGCCTCTCTGCTGCCGACTGCACTGCCTCCGTCCGACTGCCTGAATTCCTGTTTCTCTGGAGGAGAAGACAATGGGTGTTGAAGGAATCGGCGCGCGAGTGGCGCGCAAGGAAGACAAGCGTTTCCTGACCGGCAAGGGGCGCTATACCGACGACATGGTCGTCCCCGGCATGAAATATGCCTATTTCGTCCGTTCGCCCTATGCGCATGCCAAGATCAAGTCGATCGATGTCGCTGCCGCCAAGGCCATGCCTGGCGTGATCGATGTGCTCGACGGCAAGCAGCTTCTGGCCGATGGTATCGGCAATCTGATCTGCGGCTGGATGGTCCATTCCAAGGATGGCACGCCGATGAAGATGGGCGCATGGCGTCCACTCGCGCATGAGACCGTGCGCTATGTCGGCGATGCCGTCGTCATCGTCGTCGCCGACAGTTTTGGCGAAGCCCGTGATGCCTCGGAAGCCGTTGTGGTTGAATACGAGGAACTACCCGTCGTCACCGGCGCTGTCGATGCGTTGAAGTCAGGCGCGCCGCAGATCCATCCGGAAGCGCCCGGCAACCTGATCTTCGACTGGGAGATCGGCGATAGCGCTGCGGCCGATGCGGCAATTGCCGGCGCTGCCCATGTCACCGAGATCGAGATCCACAACAACCGCCTTTCGCCCAACCCAATGGAGCCGCGCGCCACGCTCGGCATCTATGACACGGCGGAAGATCACTATACCTGCTACACGACCTCGCAGAACCCGCACGTCGCACGCCTCGTGATGAGCGCCTTCTACAATGTGGCGCCCGAGCACAAGCTGCGGGTGATTGCGCCTGACGTCGGCGGTGGCTTCGGCTCGAAGATCTACATCTACCCCGAAGAAATCGTCTGTCTCTGGGCCTCGAAGAAAACAGGCGTTCCGGTCAAATGGACATCGGACCGCACCGAGGCCTTCCTCACCGATGCCCATGGTCGCGACCATGTGTCGAAGGTGAAGATGGCCTTCGACAAGGACCACAAGATCATCGGGCTGAAGGTCGACACGATCGCCAATCTCGGCGCCTATATGTCGCTCTTCTCGTCCTCGGTGCCGACCTATCTCTACGCGACGCTGCTCTCGGGCCAGTATGCGATCCCGGCGATCCACGCCAATGTCCGGACTGTCTATACCAATACCGTGCCTGTTGATGCCTATCGTGGTGCCGGCCGTCCTGAGGCGACCTATCTGCTCGAGCGCACCGTGGAAACAGCGGCCCGGGAACTCGGCATCTCGCCGGCGGAACTGCGCCGCAAGAACTTCGTGCGGACCTTCCCGTACCAGACGCCCGTGATCATGTGCTACGACGCTGGTGACTACGACGCCTCGCTCGAAGCCGCGATGAAGGCTGCCGACTGGAACGGTTTCCCTGCTCGCAAGGCGGATGCTGCCCGTCGCGGCAAGCTGCGCGGCATCGGCATGAGCTGCTATATCGAGGCCTGCGGCATCGCGCCGTCGGCAGCGGTCGGTTCGCTCGGCGCCGGTGTCGGTCTCTGGGAATCGGCTGAAGTCCGCGTCAATGCGGTCGGCACAGTCGAAGTGCTCACCGGCTCGCACAGCCATGGCCAGGGTCACGAAACCACCTTCGCTCAGCTCGTTTCCGAACGGTTCGGCCTGCCGATCGACAATGTCTCCATCGTGCATGGCGATACCGACAAGGTGCAGATGGGCATGGGCACCTATGGCTCGCGCTCCGGTGCCGTCGGGATGTCTGCCATCGTCAAGGCGCTCGACAAGGTCGAGGCGAAAGCCAAGAAGATCGCGGCGCATCTGATGGAAGCGGACGAAAGCGACATCGTCATCGAGAATGGCGAGCTCAAGGTCGCTGGCACCGACAAGACACTGCCCTGGTTCCAGGTGGCGCTCGCCGCCTATACCGCTCACAACCTGCCATCCGGCATGGAGCCCGGATTGAAGGAAGGCGCCTTCTACGATCCGTCCAACTTCACCTTCCCGGCGGGCTGCTACATTGCGGAGGTCGAGGTTGATCCGGAGACGGGCAAGACCGAGATTGTGCAGTTTGTCGCTGCCGACGACTTCGGCAACATCATCAATCCGATGATCGTCGAAGGCCAGGTGCATGGCGGCATCGCG
>CALSAF010000051.1:0-25603 GCA_943372805.1 Rhizobium sp. Q54 | reverse complement strand
CCGGAACGGCACCTGTCGCCAGGATGCCGGAATTGAAGACGCCGCCGGCAGTGATCGATGTGCCACGCTTTTCGCAGAGCGGCAGCAGCTCTTCGACGGCGGAGCGGTCGAGCAGGGAATAGCGGCCGGCCATCAGGATGACGTCGATATCGATGTCGGCCATCATCTCCAGGCAGGCCGGGACTTCATTCACGCCGAGACCAAAGGCCTTGATGGCGCCCGAGGATTTCAGCTGGTCGAGCGCCTTGTAGCCGCCGTCGCGCAGCTGCTTCACATAGCGATCATTGACCGCCCGACCATGGGTATAGACGCCGATGTCGTGGACATAGAGGATGTCGATGCGGTTCAGGCCGAGGCGTGCATAGCTGAAATCGACCGACCGCATGATGCCGTCATAGCTGTAGTCGTAGACCAGCTTGAAGGGCAGCGGATCGACAAAGCCGACATTTGGGATCTGGTCTTTCGGTACAGGTGCCAGCAGGCGGCCGACCTTGGTCGAGAGTACATAGCTGTCTTCCGGCTTGTCGCGCAGGAAGTCGCCGACATAGCGCTCGGCCTGGCCGAAGCCGTAATGCGGGGCCGTGTCGAAGTAGCGGATGCCGTGATCCCAGGCCGCTTGCAGCGTGGCGATCCCGACATCGCGGGGACAGGGCCGGTAGAGGCCGCCGAGCGGGGCCGTGCCGAAGGAGTATTCGGTCACTTCCAGGGCGGTCTTGCCGATGCGTCTCGTCTTCATGCTGATATCCGGATCCCTGTTTTCGAGGTCAGAGCGTGGCACCGAGGTGCCATGGCACGAATTCATTGTCGCCGTAGCCGAAGAGCTCGCTCTTGGTCTTCCTGCCCGAGGCGGTCTCGATGATCAGATCGAAGATGTCGCGGCCAAGCCCGGAGACGCTGGCATCCCCCGTGGCGATCACGCCGCAGTCGATGTCCATGTCCTCTTCCATCGAATTGTAGAGCGCAGTGTTGCTCGTCAGCTTGATGGAAGGCACGGGACGCGAGCCGAAGCAGGAGCCGCGGCCGGTGGTAAACGCAATGACATTGGCGCCACCTGCGACCTGTCCCGTTGCGGAGACCGGGTCGTAGCCGGGGGTATCCATGAAGACGAGGCCGCGTTCGGTGACGCGTTCGGCGTAGTTGTAGACAGCCGTCAGCGGCGAGCGTCCGCCCTTGGCAACGGCACCGAGCGACTTTTCCAGAATGGTGGTCAGGCCACCCTTCTTGTTGCCGGGCGAGGGATTGTTGTCGAGGGATGCGCCATGCTGGGCGACATAGGCCTCCCACCAGGAGATCAGCCCGTCGAGCTTGACCGCGACGTCCTCGTTGATGGCACGGCTGCGCAGGAGGTGTTCGGCGCCATAGATTTCCGAGGTCTCGGAGAGAATGGCCGTGCCACCGGCGCCGGCGAGGATATCGACGGCAACGCCGAGAGCCGGATTGGCGGTGATGCCCGAGAGGCCGTCGGAGCCGCCACATTGCAGGCCGACGATGATCTCGCTGACGGAGATCGGCTCGCGGCGCATCGTGCCGACTTCGGCTGCGATCTCCTTGAGGATCGCAAGGGCGTTTTCGACCGCGCGGCGGGAACCACCGGCATCCTGGATGTTGAAATGACGCTTGGAGGCGCCGGCGCCGCTCTGGCCATAAAGCGTCAGCTGGTTCACTTCGCAGCCGAGACCGACCATCAGCACGCCGCCGAAATTCACATGTCTCGTGTAGCCGGCTATCGTTCTGTGCAGCGTGCGCATGCCGTCGCCGGTCGAACTCATGCCGCAGCCCTGGTCGTGGACGATCGGCACAAAGCCGTCGATGCCCTCGTAATGGGGCAGGATGGTGCGGTTGGCCGCATCCGCGATGGCGCGACAGACTGTGGTGGAACAGTTCACGCTGGCGATGATGCCGATATAGTTGCGGGTGGCCGCACGCCCGTCGGCGCGGCGATAACCCATGAAGGTGCGGCCCTTGTCGGCAGCCGTCGCCGTTTCGGGCTGGGCGAGGCCGCTGACCGAGAGGCGATCTTCGTTGAAGGCGAGATTGTGGGAATGGACGTGGTCGCCGGCTGCAATCTCTGTCGTCGCACGACCAATGGCCTGGGCATATTTGACGACAGGCTCGCCCTTGTGGATCGCGCGCACCGCCACCTTGTGGCCAGGATCGATCTTGGTCGCTGCCGACGCGCCACCCGGCAGGATGTGGCCGGGCTCGATCGCAACAGTGGTCACGGCAACATTGTCGTCCTGCGAGAGCAGGATGCAGGCTGGTTTCGACACCCGATGTTTCTCCCATGCGTCCGGCGACACCGGATCCTGTGTTTTGTCTTTTATCGGCAATAGACAGTTTCTCGTCAATGGGTATGATATCGATAAAGAACAATTTGCTCCCGCATCCTACGATGCAGGGGGCGGGAGGATCAGGACCCAAAGCAAGAGGAGGCAGGGCCGCTGCAATCGGCGGTTTCTGTTGCGCGAACCCGAGTCTTGCGCCATGAGGCGACAGATCGACCCGCCCGCATCATTTCAACCCAGGCAGAGCCATGGCCAAGCAGAACACCGTCTTCAAGGACGCCTACAACCGCACGCTGAAGCTGATCGAGGAAACGGATACGCTTCCCTCGGAGCCGGAGCTTGGCGGACTGCTCAGCGTCAGCCGGACGACGGTGCGCGCGGTTCTGACACGGCTCGGCGAAGTCGGGCTGGTGGCCTGGGACAAGCGTTCGAAGACGGTGCTGCGCAGGCCGGAGCAGAGCGATTACTTTCCGGACGAGGAGACGAGTTCGCTCTCGGAAATCATCGAGCGCAGCTTCATGCGACGCATTCTGGCTGGCGGTGCGCAGCCTGGCATGCAGATCAACGAGCTGGAGCTTGCCCGCGAAATCGGTATCGGCACGACCAGTGTGCGGGAATTCCTCATTCGTTTCAGCCGCTTCGGACTGATCGAGAAGCGTCCGAACAGCCACTGGGTGCTTAAAGGCTTTACCCGCGAGTTTGCGCTTGAATTGACAGAGGTGCGCGAAATGTTCGAGCTTCGGTCGGCGGCAAGCTTCGTGCATCTGGCGGAAGAGCATCCCGCCTGGGCGGAGCTCAAGGCGGTCGAGGCGCAGCATCACGCGCTGCTGGCCGATATCGACAATCGTTACATGGAGTTTTCGGAGCTCGACGAACGCTTCCATCTGCTGGTCCAGAAGGCGTCGAGCAACCGTTTCATCATCGACTTCTACGACATCATCTCGATCGTCTTCCACTACCACTATCAGTGGAACAAGACGAATGCGCGGGCGCGTAACCAGCGGGCGCTCGAGGAGCATATCGACTATATCAAGGCGCTTTTCTCCCGCGATCCATCTGCGATCGAAAAGGCCTGCCGTCAGCATCTGAAATCCGCGCGCGAGACGCTGCTGCAATCGATCCAGGAGACCGCCTGATCCATGAATACGCCCATCCTGCAATTCGGCACGAGCCGATTTCTCCAGGCGCATGCCGATCTCTTCGTCAGTGAAGCCATGGAGGCGGGAAGGGCGCTGGGGGCGATCACCGTGGTGCAGACGAGCGGCGATGCCAGGCGCGCCGGGCGGATCGGGGCCTTGTCGGCTCCGGAGGGCTTCCCCGTGATCATTCGCGGGCTGGAAAACGGGGTGGCTGTCGAGCACACACTTCGGGTCCGCTCGGTCGCCCGATCGCTGTCGACGGGCACGGATTGGGCCGAGGTCACCAGGATCTTCGTTGAAGAGGCGCGTGTCGTTCTCTCGAACACCGGCGACAACGGCTATGCGCTGGTCGATGGCGACAGCCTGGACGGCGTTCCCCAGTCTTTCCCGATGAAGCTGCTTGCGCTGCTCAAAGCACGCTACGAGGCGGGCGGCGGACCGCTGACAATCCTTCCCTGCGAGCTGATCTCGCGCAATGGCGATGTGCTGAGGCGCCTGATCGCCGATCTTGCCAGACAGCATGTTGCTGCCCCGGACTTCGATGTCTGGCTTTCCGAACGGGTGATCTGGGGCAATACACTGGTCGATCGGATCGTCTCCGAACCGATCGAGCCGGCGGGGGCGATTGCCGAGCCCTATGCGATCTGGGTCATCGAGCGGCAGCCGGGTCTCACGATTCCTTGCGAGCATCCCTCAATCAAGGTGGTCGATGACCTGACGCCCTATGAGCGGCTGAAACTGCATATCCTCAATCTCGGCCATACGGTGCTGGCCGATCGCTGGCTGAAGGACGCAAGACCGGAGGCGGAATGCGTCAAGGACATCCTCGCGGATGCCGCGATCCGGGCGGAGCTTGAGACGATCTACGCGCAAGAAGTCGTGCCGGGTTTTCGCCAGCATGGCCTGGGCGACGAGGCCGAGGCCTATGTGGTGACCACGCTCGAGCGGTTCCTCAATCCCTATCTGGACCACAGGCTGCGCGATATAGCCGGCAACCATGCCGAAAAGATCGTTCGCCGCATCACCGGTTTTCAGGACTGGTGCCCTGCCGTCGCCATGCCGAAGCTGTCCCAGATCGCCGCTCGGTAACGACATGGCTGCTCAGGCTGGCGGCAGGCCTTTTGAACGCATGCGACGACGGAAGGCGGTCGGCTTCTCCACAAAGCGTTCGCTGAAGGCTTCGTAGAAGCGCGAGACCGATCCAAAGCCGCTTTCGAAGGCGACATCGGTGATCGACAGATCGGTCGAGATCAGCAGCGATTGGGCCGTGTCGAGGCGATGGCGGACGATCGCCTGGTTGATGGTGTGGCCGACGGCACGCTTGAAGATCGACATTGCGTAGTTCGGATGTAGGCCGACGGCACGACCGACATCCTCCGCCGAGATGTTTTCAAGCGCATGTTCGGCGATGAAGCGCAGCATGCGTTCGATATGCTCGACGCGCTCGCTGTCACTGGCGCTGAAGCTTGCAATCGCCGAGCCTTCTTCGCGCAGATCCCGCCAGCCATCGCGCTCGATCCTGAGAACCCGTGCGGTCAGTTCGTTGCGGACGATCTCCGTCAGGTTTTCGTCGCCGGCCAGAAGCTCTTCGCGCCAGCGCTGGAAGATGTCACTGTCCCAGGAGCGGATTTCGAGCGCTTCGATCATGGCGCCACGAAAGACGGCATCGCGGAAGCGGCTGAGATTGGCAAGCCCCAGGAAGACCGACATCGGCACATAGAGGCAGACGAAGCGCGTGCCTTCGCTGCGATCGATCACCTGATGCGGGATCATGCCCCAGAAGAGGCAGAGGCGACCCTCGTCTACGGTCAGTTCGCGGCCGTCGAACCAATAAGTCATCTGACCCGTCAGGACGAAATTCAGCTCGATCTGACTGTGCATGTGTGGCCCGGCCATCCTGTGAACCGTCAGGCTCTCGCCGGCGCAAAAGCGGTGATCGCCGAAGATGACCAGCGGGTGTCGCGGGTCGTGATCGGGATGGACGGGAACGGATTCGTCTGCCAGCAGGGGTTTTACATGTTCCAAATCTTAGGATCCCGGATAAGTTCCGCCAAAACTCGGTAGATTATTACGGGTTTGAATCCGATGATCAAGCTGAGCTGAGATATATGCCCTGGTGGGATCCGAGGCTTCAAGCTCCGCATATGCAATGCATAACGGTCATAGGGAGGAAAACATGACCTTTTTCAAAAGCCTGAGCAGCCTTGCTCTGGGCGCTGCCCTTCTGTCGTCCACCGCCTTTGCCGGTGAAATCGTCATCAACTCCGACCACTCCGATCCGGCGCCGAAGAAGGCGATGGAAGAGCTGATCGCTGATTTCCAGAAGGCCAATCCCGATATCACGGTGAAGTGGAACAACTTCGACCACGAAGGCTACAAGTCCGCCATCCGCAACTTCCTGACCGCCGACGCGCCCGACGTTGCCGCCTGGTATGCCGGCAACCGCATGGAGCCCTTCGTCAAGGCTGGTCTCTTCGAAGACGTCACGGATGTCTGGGAAGCCAATGGCCTCAACGACCAGCTGAAGTCCGCTTCCGCCTCGATGACCATCGACGGCAAGAAGTGGGGCGTGCCCTACACCTACTACCAGTGGGGCATCTACTATCGTAAGGACATCTTCGCCGAACAGGGTATCGAGCCGCCGAAGAACTGGGCCGAATTCCTGGCCGCCTGCGAAAAGCTGAAGACGGCCGGCGTCACGCCGATCACCATCGGCACCAAGGCCCTGTGGCCGACGGGCGGCTGGTTCGACTACCTGAACCTGCGCGTCAATGGCTATGAGTTCCACATGGAGCTGACCTCCGGCAAGGTTCCCTATACAGATCCGCGCGTGAAGGCCGTGTTCGAGAAGTGGGGCGAACTGGTCAAGGCCGGTTACTTCAACGAGAACCATGCTGCTATCGACTGGCAGGATGCTATCCCGCAGATGGTTCAGGGCAAGGCTGCCATGTATCTGATGGGCAACTTCGCTGTCGCCACCATGAAGGATGGCGGCCTGAAGGAAGAGCAGATCGGCTTCATGCAGTTCCCGGAAATCACCCCCGGCATCCCGATGGCCGAGGAAGCTCCGACCGACACGTTCCACATCCCGTCGGGCGCGAAGAACAAGGAAGACGCGAAGAAGTTCCTCGCCTACCTCGCTTCGCCGGAAGCCCAGTCGAAGATGAATGCGACGCTCGGCCAGCTGCCGGTCAACAACAAGGCCGAGAAGCCGACGGACGTGTTCCTCGAAGCCGGCTTTAACATGCTGTCCAACGCTTACGCGCTTGCCCAGTTCTACGATCGTGACGCCAATGCCGAAATGGCAAAGGCCGGTATGGAAGGCTTCCAGGAATTCATGGTGAAGCCTGACAACCTGGACAAGATCCTGGAGCGGCTCGAAAAGGTCCGCGCCCGCGTCCACAAGTAAGCCTTAGGGCTCCCTGCGCCGGGTGCTGTGGGTCTCCCTGGGCCCATGGCATCCGGTTGCCGTTTTCCTTATCCCTCAGAGGTGCCGCCATGAGCAACACCGTTCCGTCGACTTCCGGCTTCTGGAAGCGAAATCAGCAGACACTGGCGCCGTTCCTGTTCCTTGCGCCCGGCATGCTGATGTTCCTGATCTACGTGCTGGTTCCGATCTTCGAATCGATCTGGATCAGCTTCCATGACTGGGATGGTCTCGGCGCGATGAACTGGATCGGTTTCGGCAATTATGTCGAACTGATCGATGACGACACCTTCTATACATCGCTCTACAACAACCTGATCTGGCTGGTGCTGTACCTGCTTTCGATCCCGGCGGGTCTGGCTGTCGCGCTGTTCCTCAATCAGACAGTCACAGGCATCCGGCTCTACAAGTCGCTGTTCTTCTTTCCCTTCGTGATCAGCCAGGTCGTTGTCGGCCTGATGTTCACCTGGTTCTATGCGCCGGATTTCGGTCTGTTCTCGAAGCTCACGGAAATGCTGTTCGGCGAGCAGATCGCCGTGCTTGCCGACGAGCGCTATGTCACCTACGGCATCATCGTCGCTGGCCTCTGGCCGCAGACGGCCTATTGCATGATCCTTTATCTGACGGGTCTCAACAACATCAATCCGGAGCAGGTGGAGGCCGCCCGTATGGATGGCGCCAAGGGGATCAAGCTGCTGTGGTACGTAATCCTGCCACAGCTTGCGCCGGCAACCTTCATCGCCATGGTGGTGACGGTCATCGGCTCGCTGCGCTCCTTCGACCTGGTGTCGATCATGACGGCCGGCGGACCCTACGGTACGAGCCAGGTGCTCTCCTATTTCATGTATGAGCAAGCGCTCTCCGAATACGGCTTCCGCATGGGTTACGGCGCATCGATCGCAGTCGTGCTGTTCCTCATCATGATGGTCTTCATCTCGCTCTTCATCGTCCGCATGCTCGCCCAGGAAAGGAACGCCTGATGTTCCCCACTCCGATCCAGAAGGCCTCGCCCTTTGCGCAGATGGCCTACAAGATCCTGCTGCCGGTCGCGCTCTTTCTCTGGCTGTTGCCGCTGATCGGTGTTGCGATCACGTCGGTTCGCCCGGCGGGTGACCTCGCCGCCGGCAACTATTTCGGCATCCCTTCCGGCTTTGCCGGTTTCGAAAACTATTCGGCGGTCTTCAACAACTCGCCGATCGGCTACTACATCCTGAATTCGTTCAAGGTCACGATCCCGACGGTGATCGGTGCGGTCGCACTCTCCTGCCTCACCGGCTTTGCCCTCGCGGTCTACAAATTCAAGGGCAATCTCGTCCTGTTCTTCATGTTCGTCGCCGGCAACTTCATTCCGTTCCAGATCCTGATGGTTCCGGTGCGCGACATGACTCTGCGCGCGGGTCTCTACGATACGACCATGGGCCTCGTGCTCTTCCATGTCGCCTTCCAGACCGGTTTCTGCACGCTGTTCATGCGCAATTTCATCAAGGGCCTGCCGTTTGCGCTGATCGAATCGGCGCGTGTGGAAGGTGTCTCCGAATGGCGGATCTTCCGCTATATCGTGCTGCCGCTGATGCGTCCGGCAATCGCTGCCTTGTCCGTGCTGATCTTCACTTTCGTCTGGAATGACTACTTCTGGGCAACCGTTCTGGTGCAGGGCCAGCATGCCATGCCGGTAACTGCGGGTCTCTATTCGCTGAACGGTCAGTGGGTTGCCGCATGGCATCTCGTATCCGCCGGCTCGATTGTTGCGGCCCTGCCGCCGGTCGCGATGTTCTTCCTCATGCAGCGCCACTTCATTGCCGGCCTCACACTCGGAGCGACCAAGGGATGAGCGAAATCGTCATCATCGATTCGGGCCAGCTGGCGCTGAGCCTGCGCCTGCCGGAGCTTGGCATGCCGGAGATCCTGTCCTTCGGCGCCGAACCCGTCGAAGGAGATCCTCTGTTCGAGATCGAGCGCTCCAGCCGAGTCAACGGCATGGATATCGCCGTGCCCTCGAATGTGCTGCTGCCGACGGGCGGCATGGGCTTCTTTGGCTGGCCGGCGATTGCAGGTCACCGCGGCGGGCGTGATTTCGTGGCGCAGTTCGGCGGCTGGACCGTCCTTCGTAACGGCAATCAGACGGTGCTCAAAGCTGTCGATTCGGTCGCCCGGCTCGGCATTGCCATCACGCTCACCGCGCATGACTCGGGCCTGATCTCGATGGCGACGGAGTTAAGCAATCTCGGCGAGGCGGATTATCGGCTTGATCGCTGCATGGCGGCGACCTTCCTGGCGCCTGCCGGCGATGTGCAGGTGATGAGCTTCACCGGCATCTGGGGGCGCGAGTTCCAGACGCGGCGCGAGCTTCTCGGCAACGGCACCTGGATCCAGGAAAGCCGGCGCGGTCGCACATCGCATGACCGCTTTCCGATGCTGTTCATCGAAAGCGAGACCCAGATCTTCGGCGTGACGCTTGGCTTCAGCGGCAACCATCAAATGGTCATCGATCGCACCGATGACGGTCAGCGGCTTGTGCATCTCGGTGAACTCTTCGAACCCGGCGAAATCGTTCTGAAGCCGGGCGAAAGCTATCGCAGTCCGATCGCCTATGCCGGCGCCGACAGCCAGGACTTCCATGCCTTTGTCCGTGACGAGCTGATCCAATGGCCCGGCGGCAAGATGAGCCCGCGCCCGGTGACGCTCAACACCTGGGAAGGCAATTACTTCGACCACCAGATGGATTCGCTGAAAGCCCAGGCGACAGCGGCCGCAGAGCTTGGCATCGAGCGCTTCGTGCTCGACGACGGCTGGTTCGGCAAGCGTGACAACGACACCACGAGCCTTGGCGACTGGGATATCGATGCCCGCAAATATCCCGATGGCCTGAAGCCGCTGGTCAATCATGTCACCGGGCTTGGCATGCAGTTCGGCATCTGGTTCGAGCCTGAGATGGTGAACCCGGTTTCCGAGCTCTACAAGGCGCATCCCGACTGGGCGCTGACGATCGAGGGCCGTCCGATCCTCGAATCGCGCACCCAGCTGGTGCTGGATCTGACGCGTCCCGAAGTCTCCGACTATCTCTTCGGCAAGATCGACGCGGTGCTGTCCAACCATGCCGTCTCCTACATCAAGTGGGACATGAACCGCGACCTGACGCATGCGGCCGGTCGCGACGGCAAGGCGAAGACATCAGCCCAGACGCGTGCCGTCTATGCGCTGATGGACCGGATTCGTGCCGCTCATCCCAATGTCGAAATCGAAAGCTGCGCCTCCGGCGGCGGACGTATCGATTACGGCGCCTTGAAGCGCACCCATCGCGTCTGGACATCCGATTGCACGGATGCGCTGGAGCGGCTTGAAATCCAGCGCGGCGCTTCGGTTTTCGTGCCGCCGGAAATTCTCGGCAGCCATATCTCGGCCTCGCCGAACCATCAGACCGGTCGCCGCCACACGCTTGCCTTCCGGGCGCTCGTGGCCATCGCCTATCATCTCGGGGTGGAGCTGAACCCGCTCGAACTCACCGATGAGGAGCGCGACGAACTCAAGGTCTATATCGAGACCTACAAGCGGCTGCGCGGTCTCTTCCATGCGCCGGGCGCCAGCTTCCGCATGGAGCCGCTGGACGGTCGCTATGTCTGGGGTGCGGCTTCGGCCGAGAAAATCGTGGTGATCGTCGCTCAGGGGCCGCAGATGGTGGGCGAACAGCCAGCACCTCTGCGTCTGCCCGAGCAGATCACCCAGTTCGGTGGCCAGTGGCGGATCAAGACCGTGCTGCCGGCAGAACCGCAATTCATCCGTATCTCCGAGGGCCAGAAAGCGCTGCTTTCCGGTGCCGTCACCTTCGCGCTTTCCAGTGCCGGACTTTCCGGCCTGCCGCTGCCGATGCTGACGCCCGAAAGCGCTCTTCTCCTCGAACTCGAACCGATCAAGGGAGGCAAGACCCATGGCTGATGTAAGCCTGCGTGGCGTCAAGAAACAGTTCGGCGCGCTCAGCGTCATCAAGGGTGTGGATCTCGACGTCAAGGACGGCGAGTTCTGCGTCTTCGTCGGCCCTTCCGGCTGCGGCAAGTCCACGCTTCTGCGCATGATTGCGGGCCTCGAGGAGATCACCTCCGGTTCGCTTGCGATCGGTGGCCAGGACATGACCAGCATCGGCCCGTCCGAGCGCGGCGTTGCCATGGTCTTCCAGTCCTATGCGCTTTACCCGCACATGACCGTCGAGGAAAACATCGGCTTCGGTCTGAAGATGACTGGCCATTCCAAGGCTCTGATTGCGGAGCGCACCGCCGTTGCCGCAAAGATGCTGCAGCTTGAGCCGCTTTTGCAGCGCAAGCCAGGCCAGCTTTCCGGCGGCCAGCGCCAGCGCGTTGCCATCGGCCGCGCCATCGTCCGCAATCCGGAAGTCTTCCTGTTCGACGAACCGCTGTCGAACCTCGATGCGGCGCTGCGCGTCCAGATGCGCACGGAGCTTTCCAAGCTGCATCAGGACCTCAAGGCGACGATGATCTACGTCACGCATGACCAGGTCGAGGCCATGACCATGGCCGACAAGATCGTCGTGCTGTCGGCAGGCCAGATCGAGCAGGTCGGTTCGCCGCTCGAACTCTACCACCGCCCGAACAATCTCTTCGTCGCCGGCTTCATCGGCTCGCCGAAGATGAATTTCCTCAAGGTTCAGGCTTCGGCTGCCGACGGTGTTGCCGTGGTGCAGCTGCCCGGGGCCGAGATCTCGATCCCGACGCATGGGGCGAGCGTTCCGGCCGGTGAGATGACCTTCGGCCTGCGTCCCGAGCATATCGACGCCACCGGCAAGGGCGATGTCGTCATCGAGGCGACCGTCAAGCTCGCCGAATATCTGGGCTCTGAGACGCTGTTCTTCGTCACGCTTGCCGATGGCTCGGAGCTTGCGGTGAAGGCCGATGGTCTGGCCAGCGAAAAGCCCGGCCAGACGCTGCGTCTCGGCATCAATGCCAAGGCCTGCCATCTGTTCGACAAGGACGGCAAGGCCGTCATCAATGGGGATCTGACACGATAATGCTGGGCGTCTGCTACTATCCGGAACACTGGGACGAAAGCCGGTGGAAAATCGACGCGCGCCGGATGCGCGAACTCGGCATTTCTTTCGTGCGTATCGGTGAATTTGCCTGGTCTCGTCTGGAGCCCTCGCGCGGCAATTTCACCTTCGAATGGCTCGATCGGGCGATTGACGTGCTGCATGAAGCGGGCCTGAAGGTCGTGCTCGGCACGCCGACTGCAACCCCGCCCAAGTGGCTGGTGGACGAATGCCCCGATATCATCCCCTATGACGAGCAGGGCCGCCCGCGCGGCTTCGGTTCGCGTCGTCACTACACCTTTTCATCGGAGACCTGGTGGAAGGAAAGTGCGCGGATCGTCGAGATCGTCGCCAAGCGCTATGGCGAGCACCCCGGCATTGTCGGCTGGCAGACGGACAATGAATATGGCTGTCACGATACGACGGTTTCCTGGGGTCCTGAAGATCTGAAGAGCTTCAAGCGCTGGCTGCGGCTGCGCTACCAGTCGACCGACCAACTCAACGAGGCCTGGGGTTCTGTCTTCTGGTCGATGGAACTCAACAGCTTCGACGACGTCGCCCTGCCGAACCTGACGGTGACCGAGCCGAACCCGGCGACGCGTCTCGATTTCTGGCGCTTCCATTCCGACCAGGTCGCGGCCTATGACAAGATGCAGTGCGAGATCATCCGCAAGCATTCGCCCGGTCGCTGGGTCACCCATAACTTCATGGGCTTCGTCTCCGACTTCGACCACTTCAAGGTCGGCGACAATCTCGATCTGGCCTCGTGGGACAGCTATCCGATCGGCTTCGTCGAGAAGTTCCCCTTCACCGAGGACGAACGCAATCGCTGGGCCGAGACCTCGCATCCCGATATCGCGCCCTATCACCACGATCTTTACCGCGCCGTCGGCAAGGGCCGCTTCTGGGTGATGGAGCAGCAGCCGGGTCCGGTGAACTGGGCGCCGTGGAACCCTGTGCCGAAGCCCGGCATGGTGCGTCTGTGGACCTGGGAGGCGCTCGCGCATGGTGCTGATGTCGTCAGCTATTTCCGCTGGCGCCAGGCACCGTTTGCACAGGAACAGATGCATGCGGGTCTGAACCTGCCCGGCCTCGACGAATGGTCGCCGGGCGGCAAGGAAGCCATGCAGGTTTCGGAGGAACTCGCTGCTCTCGGCGCGCTTCCCGAGACGAGCCAGGCGCCTGTCGCGCTGGTCTTCGATTATCAGAGCTACTGGTCGACGATGATCCAGCCGCAGGGCAAGGATTTCCGCTACGAGGAACTCTGCTTCCGCTGGTATGAGGCCCTTCGCCATCTCGGCCTCAATGTCGATTTCGTCCGTCCGGGCGCGTCGCTCGAGGGTTATCCGCTGGTTGTCGTGCCCTGCATGACCGAAGTCACCGAAGCGGCACGCGCCGAGCTTGAAAAGGCTACGGGTGTCCTCGTGATCGGTGCGCGCACGGGTTCGCGCGACCGCAATTTCCGCATTCCGGAAAACCTGCCGCCGGGTCCGCTGGGTGCACTCACGGGCAATCGGGTCATTCAGGTCTCCTCCATGCGTCCGGGTCTCTCGGATGGTGTCTCCGGTGCGGTCTCGGGTCATGCAATCCGTTGGCGCGAATATCTGGAGACCTCGGCCTCGGTGCTTGCCACCTTCGACAATGGCGATCCGGCTCTGACCGAGAAGGGCAATGTGCTTTATCTCGCCTGCTGGGCGGATGCCGGGCTTCTCGCCGATGTGCTGGAACTGGCCACCAAGAAGGCCGGTGTTGTGACGCTGCGCGTGCCCGACTTCATCCGCATCCGTCGCCGTGGCGACCTCGTCTTCGCCTTCAACTACGGAAGCGAGGACTGGGCGCTGCCTGCAGGCGCCGATCCGGTGCTTGGCGAGCGCGTGCTGAAACCGCAGGCCGTTGCCGCCTGGCGCTGACGGTAGGCTATACCACATGATCAAGGGGAGGCTTCGGTCTCCCCCTTTTTTGTGCCTTGTCATTCAGGCTGTTCGTGGCAAGTTGCGCGCCATGAACAAAGTGATCCTGATCGTACTCGACGGGCTACGTTACGACGTGGCCCGCTCCTGTCTCGGCTACATGGAAGGCCTCGTGGCGGCAGGCCGCGCCGATGTGCGCAAGCTGACATGCGAACTGCCCGCCATGTCGCGGCCGCTTTATGAGACCTTGCTGACCGGGCGAATGCCCGTGGACCATGGCGTGGTCAGTAATGGCGTGGTGCGCCGTTCGGTGGGGGACAATCTCTTCGCGCGGGTTCGGGCCCAGGGTGGAGTGACCGCTGCTGCCGCTTATCACTGGGTTTCGGAGCTTTATGTGTCCTGCCCGTTCGACCGCTATCGCGACCGCATTCTCGTCGATGGTACAGGCGATATCACTCACGGCGTCTTCTACTGGGATGACGCCTATCCCGACAGCCATCTCTTTGCCGATGCCGAATGGCTTATCCGGTCGAAATCGCCCGATTTTCTGCTGCTGCATCCGATGAATGTCGATGATGCCGGCCACAAGCATGGGGGCGACAGCATCGGCTATCGCAATGCGGCACGCATGCAGGGTGATCTGCTTGCGCGGCATCTGCCTGGTTGGGTCGAGGCCGGTTACAACATCATCGCCACGGCGGATCATGGCATGGGCAATGACGGCAATCATGCAGGGCCGACGCCGGAGGAAACTGAAGTGCCCTTCTACACGGTGGGCTTCCGGATCGAGAAAGCGGCCCTGCTGCAGCAGACCCAGATTGCCGGCCTTGTCTGTAGGCTGATGGACATCGAGCCGGGTCAGATGCCTGCCTTTGAAGGCACCATCGAGCGCCTCTGAGACAATCTGTGCCTGATCCGGTTTGGCTGCCTGCCGTAGTGGGTAGCACAGACCTGCAGGAGATCCAGATGTCCGACTTTTCCGGAATGACGTCCCTCAATCCCGGCTACCGCGCGCTTGTGCTCGGGGCGAGCGGAGGTATCGGCGGCGCCTTTGCTGCTGCGATCAAGGCCGATCCTGCCTGTGGTAGCGTGGTCGAACTGTCGCGCAGCCGCGACGGCTTCGATATTACGGATGATGCCTCTGTCGGGGCTGCGGCCGCGCGTTTCTCGGAGGCGAGCCAGAAATTCGATCTCATTCTCTGTGCGACTGGTGCGCTTGTCATCAATGGCAATGGCCCGGAAAAAACGATCAAGGCGATCCAGGCGGAAGTGATGGCAGCGCAGTTTGCGCTGAACGCCATCGGCCCGGCGCTGGCGCTGAAGCACTTCGCGCCGCTTCTTTCCAACGAGGGCAAGAGCGTGTTTGCCACGCTTTCGGCGCGGGTCGGCTCGATTGGCGACAACAAGCTTGGCGGCTGGATCTCCTATCGTTCGGCGAAGTCGGCTCTCAACCAGATCACCCGCACTTCGGCGATTGAAATTGCCCGTCTCAGACCGAAAAGTGTTGTGGTGGCGCTGCATCCGGGTTCCGTCGATACCGGCTTCTCCGGTGGGTTCTCCAAGACGCATGACAAGATTCAGCCGGCAGACAGTGTCGCCATGATGCTCTCGGTGCTTGATGGCCTTGAGCCTGCACAGACCGGTGGCTTCTTTGCCTATGACGGCCAGCCGATCGAATGGTGAAGGCATCGCGTATCCATCTCGTTCTCGGTGATCAGCTCACGCATTCGCTGTCTGCGCTTGCCGATGCCGATCCGGCAACCTCGCTGGTGCTGATGGCGGAAGTCATGAGCGAGGCGACCTATGTGAAGCATCACAAGAAGAAGATCGCCTTTCTTTTTTCGGCTATGCGGCACTTTGCCGAAGAGTTGCGGGAGAAGGGGTTCCAGGTCCGCTATGTGACGCTTGATGACCCCGAGAACACCCATAGCCTCAAAGGTGAGCTTGCCCGCGCGCTTGCCGAGAGCGGCGCGTCCGCCGTCATCACCACGGAATGCGGGGAATGGCGTCTGGCCGAGGAGATGCGGGGATGGGAAACTGTTCTCGGCGTGCCCGTCGAGATCCGCGAAGACGACCGCTTTCTCTGTTCGATCGAGGACTTCCGCACCTGGCGCAAGGGTCGCAAGCAGCTGCGCATGGAGTATTTCTATCGCGACATGCGCCGGCGTCACCAGGTGCTGCTGGAGGGTGAGGAGCCCGTCGGCGGCAAGTGGAATTTCGACGCCGAGAACCGCAAGCCGCCAGCCGAGGGGCTGAAAGGGCCCAAGCGGATCAGCCATGCCAAGGATGCAATTACGAAATCTATGCTGGGGCTGGTCGAGGAGCGCTTCGCCGGCCATATGGGCTCGCTTGACAGCTTCCATTTTGCGGTCACCGCTACCCAGGCGGAGATGGAGCTGCAGCAGTTCATCGACGAGATCCTGCCTGATTTCGGCGACTATCAAGACGCGATGGTAAAGGGCGAGCCCTATCTTTACCACTCGCTGATCTCGTCCTACCTAAACGCCGGCCTGCTTTTGCCGATCGATGTGATCCGCCGTGCCGAGGCCGCCTGGTTCGAGGGGCGGGCGCCGCTCAATGCCGTCGAAGGTTTCATCCGGCAGATCCTCGGCTGGCGCGAATATGTGCGTGGCATCTACTGGACGGAGATGCCTGGTTATGCGGGCTTGAACCATCTCTCCGCCTCCCGCCCGCTGCCGCAGATGTACTGGACGGCGAAGACCGACATGGCCTGCATGCGGGGTGCGATCGGCGACACGATCGAGCATGCCTATTCGCATCACATCCAGAGGCTGATGGTGACCGGCAACTTCGCCATGCTGGCCGGGATCGATCCGGTCGAGGTCTGCGACTGGTATCTCGCGGTCTATTCCGATGCCTATGAATGGGTGGAATTGCCGAACACGCTCGGCATGGCGCTTTATGGCGACGGTGGCGTGATGGCCAGCAAGCCCTATGCGGCGAGCGGCAAATATATCGACCGGATGAGCAATTTCTGCGGCGGCTGCCGCTATGATCCCAAGCTGACGACTGGGCCGAAGGCCTGTCCGTTCAACGCGCTCTACTGGGACTTCCTCGACCGCAACACGGAGAAGCTGGCCCGCAATCCGCGGCTTTCGAACATGTATGCGACTTGGCGGCGGATGGACCCCTTCAAGCAGGATGCCATCCGCAAACACGCCGCCCAGGTGCTGGAGACGCTCGATACGCTTTGAGCGCTCCCGCGCCTATGTCAGATCGCCGGGCTCGGCTCTTCCTTCAACAGGCCACTGGTCCGCAGCAGCGAACTGAAGCGTCCACCGAGCGCGCTCAGCTGGTCGTAATTGCCCATTTCGATGACCTGACCGTGGTCGAGGAACACGACTAGATCGGCTTCCCGAATTGTGGAAAGGCGGTGAGCGATGATGAAGGTCGTGCGGTTTTTGCGCAGCCGATCGATTGCTTCCTTCACGCGGGCCTCGGTTTCGACGTCGAGCGCACTGGTCGCCTCGTCGAGGACGAGGATCGGGGCGTTCTTGAGGATCGCGCGGGCAATCGCGATGCGCTGGCGCTCGCCGCCCGACAGGCGGTTGCCGCGTTCGCCTACATGTGTGTCGTAGCCGATCATGCGGCTTTCGATGAAGTCGGTGGCTGCGGCGGCCTCTGCTGCCTGGATGACCTCTTCCTCGGTCGCGTCCTCGCGGCCGAGACGGATATTGTCCTTGATCGAGCGGTTCAGAAGGCCTGCGTCCTGGAAGACGGTTGCGATCGCATGACGAAGCGACTTGCGGGTCACCTTGGCGATGTCCTGCCCATCGATCAGGATCTGGCCTGATTGTGGATCATAGACACGCTGCAGGAGATTGATGAGCGTCGTCTTGCCGGCGCCCGTCGGGCCGACGATCGCAACGGTCTGGCCAGCGCGGACATGGAAAGATACCTCTCGCACACCCTGCGTGGTCGAAGCAAAATCGAACGAAACGTCACGGAATTCGACATCGCCGCGAACCTGCTTCAGCTCGGCGGCCCCGGCGCGTTCCTCGCGTTCCTGGACGGCGTCCTCAAGCTTGTAGAAATCCTCAAGCTTCGAGCGGGCTTCGAAGATCTGGTTGACGAAGGTGATCATCTGGTCGAGGCGGGCGATGAGCAAGCCGGCAAAGCCTGTAAAGGCGATGATTTCACCGACCTTCAACTCACCGCGTTGTACCAGCAGCGTGCCGATAACCAGGATGACGAGCATGGAGAGCGTTGAGGCGATGCGGTTGAGCGCCCCTGCGAGGGCCCACCAGTCGAGGACTGGATACTGGGCCGAGAGGAGCTTTGTCGTATACTCTTTCAAGGCTCGCGTTTCGGCTTCAATACGATTGTAGCTGTGCAACACGGACACGTTGCTGATCGAGTCGCTCACATGTGAGAACACCGTGTGGTAGTGACCTTCAACGGAGGCTTGACCTTCCTTCGTTCGGTTCATCACCGTCTTTCCGACGATGACATACAGAACTGCGAGAACGATCAGGACCGAGGTCAGGCGCACATCCATCGAGAAGGCCGTGGGGATGAGAAGCGCGAGTGCCACGGCGGTGGCAAGATGTGTGCGCATGAATTCCAGCCAGAGGCCGAAGAGTGTCTCGCCTGCGCGCAGCAATGTGTGGAGAGCGTTTGAGGTGCCGCGCTGATGATGCCAGCTGAGTGGCATAGAGATGATTTTGGCGAAGGAGTCGGTCAGGAGGTCGGCTCGTCGGCCATGGGCAAGGCGGTCTGCCTGTCGCGCAACCAGGACATAGGCAACCGTGTTGAAGACGCCGAAGCAGCCCCAGGCGATCAGGATCGTCGAGGCATCGCGCTTTTCTGAGATCGCATCAATGATGCGGCCGAAAAGAATCGGCTCCAGGATCGTAATGACAGCAAGGACGATGTTTGCGACAACCACGAGCGAAACCCGCAACCTGTAGCGTGCAAGATATTTCAGAGCCTTGAAATAGACCTGGAGCAGGGACAAGTCGTGTTACCTTTGTTTCGTTGGTGGTGTGCGCCAAGACAGTATCTGGCCGGAGTCTGCCGTCAGTGCGAAGGATGCCTAATGCTACAGTGGATCCTCTGCAAGATCTCGCCTTCATCGGTCCGATGGCGGAGCATGGCCACAGGCCAAAGTCGACCCCCGCGCTTTAAGCTTCCCATAACGCAATTTGACGATAAATGTTCATATTGCTCAGGGTGGTTGAAAAAACCGCTGCTCGTGGCTTTTTAATGGTATTTTAGCTGCGCATTTTGGAGAGAGTTTTGTGAACATCAATCAATTGCTGCATTTTTTGGTCGTAGTGGATGAGTGCCGATCCGCAGCCGAGATCGTCACGACGCTCGAAAAGCTGATTCGTTCCTATGGTTTCGACTATTACGGCGTCGTGCGTCAGCCCAAACCGGACGAAAATCCGATGGAACTCGTTCTGGCGGGGCACTGGCCGGACGGATGGCCGCAGCTCTATATCGCTAAGAAATACGTCCTCATCGATCCGACCATTCGTTATCTCGGACACGCTCAATCAGGCTTTCGCTGGCGCGAGGCGCTGTACGCCTTCCGAGCGGATCCGCATCGCAAGCGGATGGAGCGCATGCTGGCGGACAGCATGCGTTTCGGCCTGCAGGATGGATACATTTTCCCCGTCCACGGACGAACCGGGCTGCTCGGCAACATGACGGTGGGCGGGCGTCCCATCGATCTGTCCCCCACGGAAGTGGCGCTTTTCGATGCCGTGGCGAAGAAGGCCTATTGGCGTCTCTTGGAATTCCGCTTTGCCGATGAGACGGAGGCCATCAAGCCGATCGATACGCGCATGACGCGGCGTGAAATGGAAGTTCTGAACTATCTGGCGGATGGACTGACCTCGAATGAGATCAGCAAGATCTTGAAGATTTCGAACCACACCGTTGACTGGTACATGAATGGTATTCAGGACAAACTAAATGCGAAAAATCGACAGCACGTGGTGGCTTTGTCGTTCCGACTGGGGCTGGTGACCTGAGCCGCACCTGAATCTTCTCGACGCGAAGCAAGGCAAATTGAACTTCCCAAAACAACGCGCTATGACTTTTCTTCGCAGGTGCACAATGCCCTGGCATATCGTTTTGGGGAGATCGAATTGCCAATATCCAAGATCCTTGTCGCCAACCGTTCGGAAATCGCGATCCGCGTCTTTCGCGCAGCCAACGAACTCGGTCTGAAAACGGTCGCTATCTGGGCCGAGGAAGACAAACTCGCGCTGCACCGCTTCAAGGCGGATGAAAGCTATCAGGTTGGTCGGGGCCCGCACCTGGCGAGAGATCTCGGACCGATCGAGAGCTATCTGTCGATTGAGGAAATCATCCGCGTTGCCAAGCTGTCGGGCGCCGACGCGATCCATCCCGGCTACGGCCTCCTCTCGGAAAGTCCCGAATTCGTGGACGCCTGCAACGATGCAGGTCTGATCTTCATCGGTCCGAAGAGCGACACGATGCGGCAGCTCGGCAACAAGGTCGCTGCCCGCAATCTTGCGATCAGCGTTGGCGTTCCTGTGGTGCCTGCCACCAATCCGCTGCCGGATGACGAAGGCGAAATTCACCGTCTGGCGGCCGAGATCGGTTATCCCGTGATGCTCAAGGCCTCCTGGGGCGGTGGTGGTCGCGGTATGCGCGCGATCCGCGATCCGAAGGACTTGCTGCGTGAGGTCACGGAAGGCAAGCGCGAGGCAATGGCTGCGTTCGGCAAGGACGAGGTCTATCTCGAGAAGCTCGTCGAGCGCGCCCGTCACGTCGAGAGCCAGGTGCTCGGCGATACCCATGGCAATGTCGTGCATCTCTTCGAGCGTGACTGCTCCATCCAGCGCCGAAATCAGAAGGTCGTCGAGCGTGCACCTGCACCGTATCTCAACGAGACCCAGCGTCAGGAGCTCGCGGATTATTCGCTGAGGATTGCCAAGGCGACCAACTATATCGGCGCCGGTACGGTCGAGTATCTGATGGATGCCGATACCGGCAAATTCTATTTCATTGAGGTCAATCCGCGCATCCAGGTCGAACATACTGTCACCGAAGTCGTGACCGGCATCGATATCGTGAAGGCGCAGATACACATCCTCGATGGTTACGCGATTGGCACGCCGGAATCCGGTGTGCCCAAGCAGGCTGACATTCGTCTCAACGGCCACGCACTCCAGTGCCGCATCACGACCGAAGATCCGGAGCAGAATTTCATTCCGGACTATGGCCGCATCACCGCCTATCGCTCGGCGGCCGGCTTTGGCATTCGACTCGATGGCGGCACCGCCTATTCCGGTGCGATCATCACCCGCTACTACGACCCGCTGCTGGTGAAGGTGACAGCCTCGGGCAGCACGCCGCAGGAAGCGATCAGCCGCATGGACCGCGCGTTGCGCGAGTTCCGTATCCGCGGTGTCGCGACCAACCTGACCTTCCTCGAAGCGATCATCGGCCATCCGAAGTTTCGCGACAATTCCTATACGACCCGGTTCATCGACACGACACCAGAGCTCTTCCAACAGGTGAAGCGCCAGGATCGCGCCACGAAGCTGCTCACCTATCTCGCGGATGTGACCGTGAATGGCCATCCGGAGGTCAAGGGCCGTCCGAAGCCGCCGGCCGATGCCGCTGAGCCAGTCGTTCCCTATATCGACGCCGACATCAAACCTGGTACCAAGCAGCTGCTTGACGAACTCGGGCCCAAGAAGTTCGGCGAATGGATGCGCAACGAAAAACGCATCCTGATGACCGATACGACCATGCGCGACGGTCACCAGTCGCTGCTCGCGACCCGTGTTCGGACACATGATATCGCCAAGATCGCCGACACCTATGCGCGGGCTCTGCCGAACCTGTTCTCGCTCGAGTGCTGGGGCGGCGCGACCTTCGACGTTTCCATGCGGTTCCTCACGGAAGATCCGTGGGAGCGTCTGGCACTTGTGCGCGAAGGTGCGCCTAACCTGCTGCTGCAGATGCTTCTGCGCGGCGCGAACGGCGTGGGCTACAAGAACTATCCCGACAATGTCGTGAAGTATTTCGTCCGCCAGGCGGCCAAGGGCGGGATCGACCTCTTCCGCGTCTTCGACTGCCTGAACTGGGTCGACAACATGCGCGTGTCGATGGATGCCGTGATCGAAGAGAACAAGCTCTGCGAGGCGGTTATCTGCTACACGGGCGATCTCCTGAATTCGGCGCGTCCGAAGTATGACCTGAAGTACTACACGGCACTTGCGGCCGATCTCGAAAAGGCCGGTGCGCACATAATCGCGGTCAAGGACATGGCCGGCCTTCTGAAGCCGGCTGCCGCCAAGGTGCTGTTCAAGGCCTTGCGTGAAGCCACAAGCCTGCCGATCCACTTCCACACGCATGACACTTCAGGCATTGCAGCTGCGACGGTCCTGGCGGCCGTGGAAGCTGGTGTCGATGCCGTGGATGCAGCCATGGATGCCTTCTCGGGCAACACGTCCCAGCCGTGCCTCGGCTCGATCGTAGAAGCACTGCGCGGGTCGGAACGCGACCCGGGGCTCGATCCTCACTGGATCCGCCGTCTCTCCTTCTACTGGGAAGCCGTGCGCACTCAGTACGCCGCATTCGAGACCGATCTCAAGGGGCCGGCCTCGGAGGTCTATCTGCATGAAATGCCGGGTGGGCAGTTCACCAACCTCAAGGAGCAGGCACGCTCGCTGGGGTTGGAGACCCGTTGGCACGAGGTGGCGCAAGCCTATGCTGACGCCAACCAGATGTTTGGCGACATCGTCAAGGTGACCCCCTCCTCCAAGGTTGTCGGCGACATGGCGCTGATGATGGTCAGCCAGGACCTTTCGGTGGCCGACGTCGAGAACCCGGCCAAGGACATCGCCTTCCCGGATTCGGTCGTCTCGATGCTGAAGGGGGATCTGGGGCAGCCGCCAGGCGGATGGCCAGAGGCGCTGCAGAAAAAGGTGCTCAAGGGCGATCAGCCCTATACGGCGGTACCGGGTTCGCTGCTGCCGCCGGCCGATCTGGATGCGGAACGCAAGGTGATCGAGGAAAAGCTTGGCCGTGAGGTGACTGATTTCGAGTTTGCCTCTTACCTCATGTATCCCAAGGTCTTCACTGACTATGCCCTCGCAGCCGACACATATGGCCCGGTTTCGGTTATCCCGACGCCGCAGTATTTCTATGGCCTGCCAGCCGGCGAGGAACTCTTCCTCGATCTGGAGAAGGGCAAGACGCTGGTTATCGTCAATCAGGCGATCGGCCATACGGACGAAAAGGGCATGGTCACCGTCTTCTTCGAACTGAACGGTCAACCGCGACGCATCAAGGTGCCGGATCGTGCTCATGGTGCCTCGGGCAGTGCTGTTCGTCGTAAGGCCGAGACCGGCAATGCAGCGCATCTTGGTGCGCCGATGCCGGGCGTGATCTCCACAGTTGCCGTCTCCGCCGGCCAGACGGTCAAGTCGGGTGACGTGCTGCTTTCGATCGAAGCGATGAAGATGGAAACGGCGCTGCATGCCGATCGCGATGGAACAATTTCCGAGGTGCTCGTTCGCCTCGGTGACCAGATCGATGCCAAGGATCTGTTGATCGTCTATTCGGCCTGAGGGTCGAAACGCCACCCGGAAAGGCAAAAGGCCCCGCCACTGATGGCGGGGCCTTTTTTTGTTTCGGTTATTCGACTGCCTTTGCCTTCGTCTTGCGCGCCGGCTTCTTTGCCGGCGGCGGAGCGGGGGGCTCTGGTAGTTCATTGTCAATCACCTGGGCCTTGCCATCGAGCGTGACGTCGAAACCTGTCGCGTTCCGCGAGACGACGACTTCGACCTTGCGGCCATCGATCTCGACCTTCGCCTTGAAGCCCTGCCAGTGCTCGGGAAGAGCAGGGCTGACGACGATATCGCTGCCCTTGCGGCGAATGCCGAGGAAACCTTCGACTGCAAAGCGATAGAGCCAACCGGCAGAACCGGTGTACCATGTCCATCCGCCGCGTCCGGCATAGCCTTCCCCGCCATAGATGTCTGCTGCGACGACATAGGGCTCGACGCGGTAGCGTTCGGCATCGTTTGTCGTTCGGGCATGATTGATCGGGTTCAGCAGTTCAAAGACGCGCCAGGCATCGCCCAGGCGTCCGGCCTTGACGAGCGATAGACCAAGCCAGATTGCAGCATGGGTATACTGGCCCCCGTTCTCGCGCACGCCCGGCGGATAGGCGCCGATGTAGCCCGGATCGATCTCAGGTTTTTCAAAGGCCGGGGTGAAGAGGCGCACGATGCCGGTCTCCGTGTCCACCAGCTTCGAGACGGCCGCGTCCAAGGCCTTGCCGGTATGAGCGGGATCGCCAAAGCCTGAAAGAACGCTCCACGACTGCGCAATGGAGTCGATCTGGCACTGCAGTGATGTGTTGGAACCGAGCGGCGAGCCGTCGTCGAAATAGCCACGGCGATAGTGGTCGCCATCCCAGCCAGCCAATTCCAGTGCCGTCTTGAGCTTGGAGAGATGATCGCTCCAACGGCTGCTACGCTCCCGGTCGCCACGCTTCTCGGCCTGGATCTTGAAGCGCTCAAGCGTGGCACCGAGAAGCCAGCCGAGCCAGACGCTTTCGCCGCGGCCCTCAATGCCGACACGATTCATGCCATCATTCCAGTCGCCGCCCAGAATCAGCGGCAGGCCATGTTGTCCTGTTCGGGCAATAGCCAGATCGAGCGCGCGTGCGCCGTGTTCATAGAGGGTCGCGGTTTCGGCGGCGACATCCGGCTGGAAGAAGCTGTCATGCTGTCCCTGACGCAGTTCCGGACCTTCGAGGAAGGGGATCTGCTCATCGAGGATCGTTTCGTCGGCGGTTGCCGTCACATACTGGTCGGCCGCATATGCAAGCCAGACCACGTCATCCGAGATCATCGTGCGGACACCGGCGCCTGTCTGGGGCAGCCACCAATGTTGCACGTCACCGTCGACGAACTGTCGTGCTGCCGCCTTCAGGATCTGGCGGCGCGCCAGTTGCGGCTCCACCGTCAGGAAGGCAAGCGTGTCCTGCAACTGGTCACGGAAGCCATAGGCTCCACTCGCCTGGTAAAAACCGGCACGGGCGAAGATCCGGCAGGCGAGGGCCTGATACGGCAGCCAGCGATTGACCAGGTTGTCGAAGGCCTTGTCGCCTGTTTCGACCGAGAGCTTGCCGGTGAAACCAGTCCAGAAGGCACGATTGTCCTTGAGGATTGTTTCAAAGCCTGCGGCGCGGGCCGACTTCACCAGATCGATAGCACCTTCCGCCGTATCTGTTTCGCCCAGCAGGAAGGTCATATCGCGCGACTGACCTGGCGCGAGTTCGATATCGAAGGCGATGGCGGCGCAAGGATCGCTCTCGCTTTCGATCGAGCCTGTCAAAGCCGAGGCACGGGCGACGGCCTGAGGCAGCTTGATTGTACCGTTGCGACCGATGAACTCGCGGCGGCTTGTGGTGTAGCCATCCGGTTGTTCCGGTCCAGCCAGGAATGCGAACCGACCGGGATAGTTGATGTCATAGGGATTGGACGCGAAAAGTGCGCCGGTCCCTTCGTCGAATGTCGAGAGAACGAAAGGTGCGGTGCGGGCCTGGTTATTGCCCAGCACCCATTCCGCATAGCCATAAACGCGGAACTTGCGCGCTTCGCCACTCGTGTTCTTAAGGCGAATCTTCGAGAGCTTGACTGGACGCACTTGGTCGACCGTCTGCGTGAGCTCAATCTCCAGGTCGCCGTGGCGGCTGATGAAAGTCGAGTAGCCCAGGCCATGGCGGGTTTCGAACTTGGCTGCCGTATCGAGGTTGAGCGCGCTCACTGTCGCATAGGCCCGACCAC
>CALSAF010000050.1:0-26313 GCA_943372805.1 Rhizobium sp. Q54 | reverse complement strand
CGGTTGAGAGAGCCCAAGCGACTCTGCAGCCGCCGACAGTGTTCCCTTTCGGTCGACTTCGATCAGCAGGCGCATCCAGGCCAGATCAATCAACAGATCAGACATAAAGAAAACTAATGTCAGACATCAAAAATATCCTGCTTCACAGGCGACGATCACCCCTCTTCAATAAGGCTACACAATATCAGAAAAAGAGGGAACCACCATGTTCAAGACACTCGATAACGGGACCAACCTGGGCAGCGTGACCGCTCTGGCACTCGTTCTCATGACCACAACCGCAACGGCCGGGGACGCAGAGGCCTGCAAGGTCGTTCGCCTTTCTGATCCAGGCTGGACTGACATCACCGCCACCAACGGGGTCGCTTCGGTCGTTCTTGATGCTCTGGGCTACCAGGCCGACGTCAAGACGCTCTCGGTGCCGATCGGCTATCAGTCGATGAAAAACGGCGAGATTGACATTTTCCTCGGCAACTGGATGCCGGCGCAGCAGGCCTTCATCGACGACCTGAACAGCGCCAGTGCGATCGAGGTGATGGCGAAGAACCTGGAAGGGGCCAAGTTCACCCTCGCCGTGCCAACCGCAACAGCCGAAAAGGGCATCAAGGATTTCGCCGATCTCACCAAGAACCCTGACGAGTTCGACAGGAAGATCTACGGCATCGAGCCCGGTGCGCCGGCAAACGCCAACATCCAGAAGATGATCGATGCCGGCGAGTTCGGCCTGGAAGGCTGGCAACTGGTCGAATCCGGTGAACAGGCGATGCTGGCTCAAGTCGAGCGGGCAACCAAGGAAGGCAAGGGCGTCGTTTTCCTCGCCTGGGCGCCCCATCCGATGAACGAGCGCTTCCCGATCACCTATCTCTCCGGCGGCGACGCCTATTTCGGCCCGAATTTTGGTGGTGCCGAGGTCTATACGCTTGCGCGCACCGGCTGGAGCGAAAGCTGCCCCAATGCCGCAACCCTATTCAAGCAGATGACTTTCGACGTCTCCATGGAAAACGTTCTGATGGGCGAGATCCTCGCCGGCAAGGACACCAAGGAAGCAGCATCCGCATGGCTGAAGGCCAACCCCGCCGTGCTCGACACATGGCTCAAGGGTATCACAGCTTTCGACGGCCAGCCGGGTGATACGGCGGTCAAGTCGGCTCTCGGTCTATGAGGTCTGAACTCGTGAGCTCACGCCCCAACATTCTGATCCTGATGGTGGATCAGTTCAACGGGACCTTTTTCCCGGATGGTCCAGCCGACTTCCTGCATGCACCGCATCTGGCGGACCTGGCGAAGCGCTCCGTGCGCTTTGCCAACACCTATACCGCAAGCCCGCTGTGTGCGCCTGCCCGCGCTTCCTTCATGTCCGGACAGTTGCCGAGCCGCACGCGCGTCTACGACAATGCGGCCGAATTTGCCTCCGATATCCCGACCTTCGCGCATCATCTTCGCGCGGCAGGCTACCAGACCAGCCTCTCCGGCAAGATGCACTTCGTCGGGCCCGACCAGTTGCACGGATTCGAGGAGCGGCTGACGACCGACATCTACCCCGCCGATTTCGGCTGGACCCCCGACTATCGAAAACCCGGCGAACGTATCGACTGGTGGTATCACAATCTCGGCTCCGTCACGGGCGCCGGGATCGCCGAGATCACCAACCAGATGGAGTATGACGATGAGGTGGCCTATAACGCCACAAGGCGGCTCTACGATCTGTCACGCGGCCATGACGAGCGGCCCTGGTGCATGACGGTTAGCTTCACCCATCCGCATGACCCCTATGTTGCGCGGCGGAAATACTGGGATCTCTATGAGGGCTGCGAGGCCCTGCAGCCGAGTGTGCCTGCGATGCCCTATGACGAACAGGATCCGCATTCGCAGCGCCTCATGGATGCCTGTGACCACCGCGCCTTCGACATCACGGACGAGCACATAGGCCGAGCGCGGCAAGGCTACTTCGCCAACATCTCCTATATCGACGACAAGATCGGCGAGATCCTCGACGTGCTTCAGCGGACGAGAATGGCCGACAACACCGTCATCCTCTTTGTCTCCGACCATGGCGACATGCTTGGCGAGCGTGGCCTGTGGTTCAAGATGAATTTCTTCGAGGGCTCCGCACGGGTTCCGTTGATGATGGCAGTCCCGGGCGTCGAGGGGCGGCTGGTGACGACGCCGGTTTCGACACTCGACGTGACGCCAACGCTGGCTGGTCTCGCCGGGATCGACATCTCGACGATCCTTGACTGGACCGATGGCGAGGACCTGATGCCGCTTGCTACCGGAACCGGTGGGCGGGGCATCGTGCCCATGGAGTATGCGGCCGAGGGTACGGTTAGCCCGATGATCGGGCTTCGCAACGCACGCTACAAGCTGACGCTCTGCGAGGCGGACCCGCCGATCCTCACCGATCTCGAAGCCGATCCTTACGAGCTCTCAAACCTCGCCGAGGACCCGGATGCAGCCGGGATTTTTGCGGCGCTCAGTGAAGAAGCGGCAAGGCGCTGGGACCTCTCGCGCTTCGATGCGGCCGTGCGCGAAAGCCAGGCGCGGCGGCACATCGTCTACACGGCACTCCGGAATGGTGCCTATTTCCCGTGGGATTACCAACCGCTGCAGAAGGCGTCCGAGCGCTACATGCGCAATCATATGGACCTGAACATCCTTGAGGAAGGCCAGCGTTTCCCGAGAGGCGAATGATCCAACAAGAAAGGGCGGCCGAATAAATCGCGCCGCCCGTTTTGCATTCTATCGGAGCGATCGTCTCAGGCGATCAAACCTTCGACGAAATCGAAGAGCCCATGGCGACGGTCGCGGCGCAGGCGCTCGGCCTTGACGATCGACTGGACGGCATCGAAGGCCGAGTTCAGGTCGTCGTTGACGATAACATAGTCATATTCGCGCCAATGGGCGATCTCGGCGCGGGAGTTGTTAAGGCGGGTCTGGATGACCTCCTCGGTGTCTTCGGCACGGCGGTGCAGGCGGGACTGCAGTTCGGCCATGGTCGGCGGCAGAATGAAGATCGAGACGACATCGGCCGACATCTTTTCCTGCAGCTGCTGGGCGCCCTGCCAGTCGATGTCGAAGAGCATGTCGCGCCCCTCACCCATGGCCGTTTCGACGGCCTCGCGCGGCGTACCATAATAGTTGCCGTGGACCTGCGCCCATTCCAGCAGACTGTCGCTGTCGCGCAGGCGCTCGAATTCGCGCTGTGAGACGAAGTGGTAATGCACGCCCTCGATCTCGCTCTGGCGGCGCTGGCGGGTGGTGACGCTGACTGACAGGCTGATCTGCTGGTCGCGGTCCATGAGGGTGCGCGCGATGGTCGACTTGCCCGCGCCGGACGGCGAGGAAATGACCAGCATCAGGCCGCGCCTTGCGATCTTGACGGATTGTGGGGCGGCAGCGGCCATGGACTACTCCAGATTCTGAACCTGTTCGCGGAACTGGTCGATGACGACCTTCAATTCGATGCCGGCGGCAGTCACCGCGACGGCATTGGATTTGGAACAGATAGTATTTGATTCGCGGTTAAATTCCTGCGCCAGGAAATCGAGTTTGCGGCCCACCGGCCCACCGACGGCGAGCAGCTCGCGGGCAGCCGTGACATGTGCCTTCAGCCGGTCGATCTCTTCGCGCAGGTCTGCCCGTGTGGCGATCATGGCGATCTCCTGGTGCAGCCGATCCCGATCGAGACCGCTCATTGTGTCCATCAGACCTGCGAGCTGAGCTTCCAGCCTGCGGGCAATCTCATCCGGCGAGCGGGATGGGTCGGCCTCGATCTGCAGGGCCAGATCCTCGATCCTGCCGATCTGTTCCTCCAGGATACGGCGAAGGGCCGATCCCTCCGTGGTGCGCATCTGTGCGAGGGCGGCGATGGCGCGTTCAAGGCCATTGAGAATGTCTGTGTCACGGGCGGCGATGGCGTCCGCATCATCGGTCGCCTCGCGCATGTCGACGAGGCCGCGGATCGACAACAGCGTGTCGAGCCGCAGCGGTGCTGGGTCCAACACGTCGGGACCGAGTTGATTGCGCAGGGCCAGCACCGCGTCGAGGGCATCACGGTTCAGAACGGCTTCGACGCGATTCTCGCTGACCGTCACGTTCAAGCCGATCTGCAGGTTGCCGCGGGTCAGGCGCTCGCCGGCCAGCCGGCGGATATCGGTCTCCAGCGCCTCATGGCCCTGAGGAAGGCGCGTGCGCAGGTCGAGGCCCTTGCCATTCACCGAACGCAGTTCCCAGGCCCAGCGGTAGCGTCCCGACGAGCCTTCGACACGGGCAAAACCCGTCATGGATTGCAGTGTCATGCCCCCGCCCCTTGCGTCGGTCTCAATTGTTCGCCGCCGGATCGACTTCCGGCTCGACATCGAGCGTTGCCGGTGGTGTCTGTGCCCGCTCGGCTTCGATCTTGCGCCAGCGACGCACATTGGCATTGTGCTCTTCGAGTGTCTTGGCGAAGGCATGGCCGCCCGTGCCGTCGGCAACGAAGTAGAGGTCATCCGTCTTCCACGGATGGGCAACCGCTTCCAGCGCCGCGCGTCCGGGATTGGCGATCGGCCCCGGCGGCAGTCCCTTGATCACGTAGGTATTGTAGGGCGTTTCCTTGCGGATATCAGACTGGAAGATTGGCCGATCGGCCGGCTTCCCGTCGCCGCCGAACAGGCCATAGATGATCGTCGGGTCAGACTGCAGGCGCATGCCCTTGTTCAGTCTGTTGATGAAGACGGAGGCAACATGGGCACGCTCGTCGTCCTTGCCGGTTTCCTTCTCGACGATCGAGGCGAGCGTGACGAAGTCTTCCTTCGTATCGACCGGCAGGTCCGGATCGCGCTTTTCCCAGATCTGGTCGATCAGGCGTTCTTGCGCTGCACGCATCTGGGCTACGATCTCTGCCCGCTTGGTGCCGCGTGTGAACTTGTAGGTGTCAGGACGCAGGCTGCCTTCTGGCGGCAATTCTGCCGGCAGGTCGCCTTCCAGCACCGGATCGGTCGCAAGGCGGAGGAACATCTGCTTCACGGTGAGGCCTTCCGGCAGCGACACCGAATACAGGATCGACTTGCCGGATTCCAGCAAGGCCGTCACATCCTTCATCGAGGCGCCCGCCTTGATCTCGTATTCGCCGGCCTTCAGCGTCTGACCTTCCTTGAGATAGGTCGTTGTCACATAGCGATAGATTCGCGCGTCGGAGACGATGCCGTTGCGCTCAAGATTGTTGGCAATCTCCGCCAGACCTGCACCGCTGCGAACGACGAAATTGGTATTCGCGGCCAGCGGCCCCGGCCTCTGATAGGTATCCATGGCATAGAAGAAGCCGGCAACCGCGACGACGCCGACGAAAACCACCATGGTCATGAGGAAATTGAGGAAGATCACCAACTGGCTGCGGGCCTTGCGCGAGCGACGCGGCGGCTGCGGAACCCGCTCGGGACGCAGCGCCTCATTGGGAGACTTCGGAATAAAGGGTCCCTTGCCCGGCTGGGTATCGGCGTCGCGGCCGAAGGAGACACCGTTGTTCTGGCTACCGCCGTTCTGGCTGTTGTCGGTCACCGGCAATCCTTCTTTGTTTCGCACTCGCGGCTGTTTCGTCCAGCAATGCGGCAAAAATCCGGGTCGTCGTCCGGCGCGGGCGCGCCGGGCGTTGGGATGATTTCTATCCGCAGACAGTGGCGGCGGGCAAGAGCATGCCGCCGTCATCCAGAGCAATCACGGGCGGTTGATTGGATCGACCGCCCGTTGCCCGATCAACTCTCGTAGCGCTTCAGCACCAGCGAAGCATTGGTGCCGCCAAAACCGAAGGAGTTGGAGAGCGCGACATTGATGTCCCGCTTCCTTGCCTTGTGCGGCACCAGGTCGATCTTGGTTTCGACCTGGGGATTGTCGAGATTGAGCGTCGGCGGCGCGACGTTGTCGCGAATGGCGAGCGCCGAGAAGATGGCTTCGACGGCACCGGCAGCACCCAGGAGATGGCCGATCGCGGACTTGGTGGACGACATGGAGATCTTCGACGCGTGTTCGCCGACCAGACGCTCGACGGCACCGAGCTCGATCGTGTCCGCCATGGTCGATGTGCCATGGGCGTTGATGTAGTCGATATCGCCTGCGGTGAGACCGGCACGCTTCAGCGCCATGGTCATGCAGCGGAAGGCGCCGTCGCCATCTTCCGACGGGGCGGTAATGTGAAAAGCGTCGCCCGAGAGACCGTAACCGACAACTTCGGCATAGATCTTGGCGCCGCGCGCCTTGGCATGCTCCAGCTCTTCCAGAACCACGATGCCTGCACCTTCACCCATGACGAAACCATCACGGTCCTTGTCATAGGGGCGGGAGGCGGCGGTCGGGTCGTCGTTGCGGGCCGTCGACAGCGCCTTGCAGGCGGCGAAGCCGGCCAGCGAGATGCGGCTGATCGGCGATTCCGTGCCGCCGGCGACCATCACGTCGGCGTCGCCAAGGGCGACGAGACGGGCCGCATCACCGATTGCGTGTGCGCCGGTCGAGCAGGCCGTGACCACTGAGTGGTTCGGACCGCGCAGCTTGTGGCGGATCGAGACCTGGCCGGAAGCGAGGTTGATCAGACGGCCGGGAATGAAGAAGGGCGAGAGACGACGGGGACCCTTGTCGCGCAGGATATGGCCCGCTTCGACGATGCCCTCGAGGCCGCCGATGCCGGAGCCGATCAGCACGCCTGTCTGGCACTGGTCCTCATAGGTGGTCGGCTCCCAGCCGGCATCCTTGAGCGCCATGTCGGCAGCGGCAATCGCATAGATGATGAAGTGGTCGACCTTGCGCTGCTCCTTGAGCTCCATCCAATCATCAGGATTCCAGGCGCCCTCACCTTCGGTCGGGATGCGGCAGGCGATCTTGGCGGGAAGGTCATCGACCTCGAATTCCGTGACCAGACGCGCGCCGCTCTGGCCGGCAAGAAGCCGCTGCCAGGTCAGTTCCGTTCCACATCCCAGAGGCGATACCATGCCGGTACCGGTGATGACGACACGTCTCATCGTGCGAAGCCCACCCAATTTATTTGACCGAAGTCATTGTAAACAAAGGTCCAGATACAACAAGGCCCGCTCATCGCGGGCCCAAGCGGACAGGACGGGCTCTCGCCCGCCTTCCGCAGCAAGGTGATCGATCAGGCCTGGGCCTTCTCGATGAACTTGACAGCGTCGCCGACCGTCAGGATCGAGTCAGCAGCGTCGTCCGGGATTTCAACGCCGAACTCTTCTTCGAAGGCCATGACGAGTTCGACGGTGTCGAGCGAGTCAGCGCCCAGATCGTCGATGAAGCTGGCGCCTTCGACAACCTTTTCAGCGTCTACGCCGAGATGATCAACTACAATTTTCTTCACGCGTTCTGCGATATCGCTCATGTCGGTATCCTCGACCTTCTAAAATTCAGAGGGAGCCTTAATGGCGTCCCTGCCCTGCATTCCGCCAGTGACACTTACGTCCTCACCAGCAAACCCGTTCGGCCCTGACCCAGAGCGGTTTATGCAAACAAAAGCATAAACTTCGGCTCATGAGACGGAGCAACTGCTCACAGTCATGGCCCGCTTAACACGGTTTAAGCGCGCCGCAAAGCCAGAAATTCGCCCCTTTGCCTCGGTCAACATCCTATTGCAGAGGGGCTCTTTCCGGCAATTCGATCAGATCATCGCCATGCCGCCGTTTACGTGCAGCGTCTGCCCCGTCATGTAGGAGGCTTCATTGGAGGCAAGGTAGACCACGGCGGAGGCGACTTCGGCGCCGGTGCCCATGCGCTTCATGGGGATTGCACCCATGATGGCTTCCTTCTGCTTTTCGTTCAGCTTGCCGGTCATGGCGCTTTCGATGAAGCCCGGTGCTACGCAGTTCACGGTCACGTTGCGGGTCGCGATTTCCTGGCCGAGCGACTTGGTGAAGCCGATCATGCCGGCCTTGGAGGCGCAGTAGTTCGCCTGGCCCGGATTGCCGGTGACTCCGACAACAGAGGTGATGTTGATGATGCGGCCAAAGCGGCGGCGCATCATCGGATGGGTCAACTCGCGGGTCAGGCGGAAGACGGCTGTCAGGTTGACTTCCAGAACCGCATCCCAGTCGGCATCCGACATGCGGACGAACAGGCCGTCCTTGGTGATGCCGGCATTGTTGACGAGGATGTCGACGCCTTCGAGTTCGGCTTCGGCCTTTTCGCCGAGCGCCTTCACTTCGTCGCGGTCCGACAGGTTGGCCGGGAAGATCTTCACGCGGTCGCCGAGATCGGCGGCCAGCGCTTCCAGCTTTTCGACGCGCGTGCCGTGCAGGCCGACGATGGCGCCCTGGGCATGCAGCTGGCGTGCGATTTCTTCGCCGATGCCACCGGTGGCGCCGGTGACGAGAGCCTTGCGGCCGGTCAGATCGAACATGATCGTTTTCCTTGTTGTTCGTTGAGGCGATCAGCCGTTGAGGGCGGCGAGCGCTGCGTCGATGTCGGCCGGGCCATTGACGGCCACACCGTTGATGTTCTTGTCGATGCGGCGGGCGAGCCCCGTCAGGACCTTGCCGGCACCGATTTCATAAAGCGTGGTCACGCCATTGGCGCCGAACCACTCGACCGTTTCACGCCAGCGGACCTGACCGGTGACCTGCTCGACAAGCAGATCGGCGATCTCGGCAGCGGAAGTCACAGGTGCGGCGCGTACATTGGCGATCAGCGGCACGATGGGGTCCTTCTTCTCGACCTTGGAAAGGGCCTCGCGCATGGCGTCAGCCGCCGGGCCCATCAGAGCCGAATGGAAAGGCGCAGAAACCGGCAACATGATGGCGCGCTTGGCGCCCTTTTCGGTGGCAAGGGCTGCAGCCTTCTCGACGGGAGCCTTTCCACCCGAGATAACCAACTGGCCGCCACCGTTGTCATTGGCGATCTGGCAGGGACCGATGGCGGAAGCTTCAACGCAGATCGCCTGCACGTCGCCGTGCTCCAGGCCGATGATGGCAGCCATGGCGCCCTCACCCACGGGCACGGCTGCCTGCATGGCATTGCCACGAATGCGCAGGAGACGGGCGGTGTCGGCGATCGAGAAGGTGCCGGCGGCGCAGAGGGCGGAGTATTCGCCGAGCGAGTGGCCGGCGACGTAAGCAACCTTTGACTTGAGATCCAGGCCCTTGGCTTCCAACACACGGACAACCGCCATGGAGACGGCCATCAAAGCGGGCTGGGCGTTGGCGGTCAGGGTCAGCGTCTCTTCCGGACCATTCCACATGATATCGGACAGTTTCTGGCCGAGCGCTTCGTCAACTTCCTCGAAAACGGCGCGGGCTTCGGCAAAATTATCGGCAAGGTCCTTGCCCATTCCGACGGCCTGGCTGCCCTGGCCCGGAAAGGTGAATGCAACTGACATGGGCGTATCTCCCTTGGTTTTTCCCTGTCAATTCACAGAAGCCCCTTGCGAGTCAAGCCTCCGGCACCTCGACAAACCGGCCGAACCGCCCGGGGACAGTGGCTGTTCCACAGCTATCGGCATCTTGCGGTGCATCAATTTCTGCCTAAATTGACGCGAACCAATCCTGCCTCCCAAGGCACACTCTCCCATCAGAGGCTTCCCGATGAAGATGAACCGGCTCGGCCGAACCGATATCCTTGTTTCTGAAATCTGCCTTGGCACCATGACCTGGGGCTCGCAGAATACGCGCGAGGAAGCCTATGCGCAGATGGACTACGCCCTCGATCATGGCGTCAATTTCTTTGACACGGCCGAACTCTATCCCACCACGCCGCTCGCGGCAGAGACCTATGCCGATACAGAGCGGCTGATCGGCGACTGGTTCGAAAAGACCGGCAAGCGCGACCAGGTGGTGCTCGCGACGAAGGTTGCCGGCCCCGGTCGTCCTTATATCCGCGAGGGCAAGCCGATCACCGGCGCTGTGGTGAAGGAGGCGCTCGACGCCAGCCTGAAGCGGCTGAAGACCGATTATGTCGACCTTTACCAGATCCACTGGCCGAACCGCGGTCACTTTCACTTCCGCGGAGCCTGGAACTACAACCCCTTCAAGCAGGACCGGGCCAAGGCTGCTGCTGACATCGCGGAAATCCTCGACGCCCTCGGCGACTGCGTGAAGGCCGGCAAGCTGAAGGCCGTCGGCCTGTCCAACGAGACGACCTGGGGTACACAGAAGTATCTCTCGCTGGCCGAAGCCGGGGGACTGCCGCGCGTCGCGACCATCCAGAACGAGTACAACCTGCTCTACCGTCATTACGACCTCGACCTGGCCGAACTCTCGCATCACGAGGATGTCGGCCTGCTCGCCTATTCGCCGCTCGCTGGCGGCATCCTGTCGGGCAAATATCTCGACGGGAAGAAGCCGGCAGGATCGCGCGGATCGATCAACGGCGATATCGGTGGTCGCCTCGTGCCGCATCAGGAAGAGGCAACACGCGCCTATGTCGAACTGGCAAAGAAGCACGGCCTTGATCCCTCGGCCATGGCACTTGCGTTCTGCCTCACCCGTCCGTTCATGGCCTCCGTCATCATCGGAGCCACCACAATGGAGCAGTTGAAGGTGAATATCGGCGCTGCAGACCTGACGTTGTCGGAAGAGGTCATGAAGGGGATAGCCACCATTCATCGTCTCTATCCAATGCCGATCTGAGGTGCGGTCGGGGGAAGATATCGACCAACGAAAACGTGAATGTTCGTGACCTACACATCGCAGCAGGCCATCACCACTTGCGGCGGCGATCGTGATATCGGCCCCAGGGCCTTGGAGAATAGGGGATTAACTTGGATTATCTGCTCGTCGCCGGCGGCCTCGTCGGACTTTACTTCGGGGCCGAGTGGCTCCTGCGCGGCGCCATCGCCGTGGCACAGAAACTCGCCATTCCGACGCTGATTGTATCGCTTGTCATCGTCGGCTTCGGCACATCCATGCCGGAACTGCTGGTTTCGGTGCGCGCAGCGCTTACCGGCTCGTCGGATATCGCCCTTGGCAACGTCGTGGGATCCAACAGCGCAAACATACTGCTGATCATTGGCGCCTGTGCCATGATCTTCCCGATCACCCACTGGGACAAGGGCGTGAAGCGCGACACCTATGTGATGATCGCCGCAGCCGTGCTGCTGCTCGGCCTCGTGCAGTTCTCGCAAATCGGGCGTCTTGCAGGTCTGATCATGGTCGCCGTCCTGATCGGATACATCGTCTATGCCTATATACAGGGCAAGGCGTCGATCGAGGAATTGGCCGATGAAGACGTCAAACACGAGACCTTGGGCAACGGCTTCATGGCCGCCCTCATCCTCGGCGGTCTCGTGACGCTTTTCGTTGGCGCCGAACTCCTGGTCCGTGGGGCGACGAATCTTGCCCGCGACTTCGGCGTCTCCGAAGCGGTGATCGGCCTGACTGTCGTTGCCGTCGGCACCTCGCTGCCCGAACTCGCGACCGGCATCATGTCGGCACTGCGCAAGCACTCCGACATCATGATCGGCAACATTGTCGGATCGAACATCTTCAACATCCTGTTCATCCTCGGCGTGACCTCAGTCATCCAGCCCATTGCCATCGCACCGCGCTTCGGCAGCTTCGACGTACCCGTCATGCTGGGTGTCACGATCGGCTTTGCCTTCCTGCTCCTGTCCCACCTCGGGGTCCGCAGGCTGACGGCGGGCGCGATGCTTGTCGCCTATGTGGGCTATACCCTAGCGTTGGTTCAGGTCTGACACATCAGCCACCCGCACACACCAACCCTGGGCCGCCGGCGCAAAAACGCCGAGCGGCCCTTGCTTTTATCGGGAATACGCGTATAAGCGCGCCGTTCACAACACCCGGTCCTCTGGCTGGTGGCTGAACGGAGGGCTGGCAGGCCGATAAGGCCTGCAGCAGGAACCACAAGGGTTTCCGGTCTCCCGTGTCTCCGCTCTCGACCGTCTCGAACACAACGCTTTTCTTGCCGCGGTGCCAAGCCGCACAGGAGCAGTCTGTGAGGCTTAGCGCCGGATCCGGGTGACGACAACCGCAAGAAAGGCAAAGCTGTCATGGCTCTTTACGAACATGTATTCCTTGCCCGGCAGGATATGTCCGCCCAGCAGGTTGATGCCCTCGTCGAACAGTACAAGGGTGTCATCGAAGCGAATGGTGGCAAGGTCGGGCGCGTAGAAAACTGGGGCCTCAAGTCCCTGACCTACCGCATCAAGAAGAACCGCAAGGCGCATTACGCGCTGATGGACATCGAAGCTCCGGGTGCAGCGATCCACGAAATGGAACGCCAGATGCGCATCAACGAAGACGTTCTTCGTTACATGACCATCGCCGTCGAAGCCCACGAAGAAGGTCCGTCTGCCATGATGCAGAAGCGCGATCGTGACGACCGTCCGCGCCGCGAAGGCGACGATCGTGGCCCGCGCCGCGACTTCGGTGATCGTGGCGATCGTGGCCCGCGTCCGGACCGTGGCCCGCGTGAAGGTGGCTTCGAGCGTCGTCCGCGCGAAGACCGCGCGTAATCTGAAGAACAGGAGAAATTACAATGGCTGATGCATCCTCTTCTCAGGCACGTCGTCCCTTCCATCGTCGTCGCAAGACCTGCCCCTTCTCGGGCGCCAATGCTCCGAAGATCGACTACAAGGACGTCCGTCTCCTGCAGCGCTACATTTCCGAGCGCGGCAAGATCGTTCCTTCGCGTATCACCGCAGTTTCGCAGAAGAAGCAGCGCGAACTGGCCCAGGCCATCAAGCGCGCCCGTTTCCTCGGCCTGCTGCCCTACGTCGTAGCGTAATCTGATCCGAAGCCTGCCGGTCAACAACCGGCGGGCTTCATCCCTTCCGCGTTGGGCGCGGATCGGAACAAACTGCCGGACGGCGCGAGATCGCGACATCAGGCAAAACCCCATGTTGGGGAAGGCTCTCGCGAGACCGCTTGCGCCTCTCCCCTAACTGCTAGAACAAGCAGGACAGCGACGTTGAACAAACTGGATGCGAAATCGCTGACGACCGGCTTTGTTGCCGGTATCACTGCCGCCCTGCTCGTGCTGGGTGCTGCAGCGCAGCCGACACTCGCCTCCATTCTCTATGCGGCTTCCGCACTTCCCGTTCTCATCGTTGGCCTAGGCTGGGGCAATGCTGCAGCGATCACCGCGATCGTGACGGCTGCCTTGCTCGGCACCGTCAGCGTCTCGCCGATGTTTGCCTTTGGCATGGCAATCTTTACGCTGGCACCCGCCGGCTGGCTTGCCCATCTGTCGAGCCTCGCACGCCCTGCGTCCGAAATCGGCGGCCCGGACCATCTGATGGCCTGGTACCCGCTCTCCGACATTCTTCTGCAGCTCTGCAGCTTCGTCACGGTCGCCGTCGTCGTGCTTGGCGTCATCATCGGATTTGGCCCTGAGTTCACCGGCCAGCTGGTGGATGCCATGGCGCAGGCAATGAATGCGCAGGATCCGGCCATGGCACCGGATGCCGTGGCACTCGAGCAACTGAAGGGCAGCATGGTCGTGCTCCTGCCGATCATCCAGGGCGGCACCTGGGTGCTGCTCTTGACCATGATGTATTACATCGCCATGCGGATCGTCACCGCGTCGGGCCGCAACAAGCGCCCACGCGAGAGCTTCCCGTCAGCGCTTCGGATGAACCGCAACACGGTCTTCATCTTCCTCGCCGGCATCATCGCCTGCTTCATGGGCGGGGTGCCCGCAATGATCGGGGCGACTGTCTGCGGCACCTTCGGCGCCGGCTTCCTGATGGCAGGCTTTGCATGGCTGCACCTGAAGACCCGTGGCAAGGACTGGCGCCTGCCGGCGCTGATCCTCGCCTACCTCTCCACGATCATGCTGCTGCCGCTCATGATCCCCCTGATCATCGGACTGTCGGACACCCGACGGACCGTTGCCCTGACGCCGGCCCAGAAGGCCGAAACCGACAATTCTGAAACTGATTGAAACCTGAAAGGAACACGACAATGCAGGTCATTCTTCTCGAACGCATCGCCAAGCTCGGCCAGATGGGCGAAACCGTCAAGGTTCGTGACGGCTTCGCCCGTAACTTCCTGCTGCCGCAGGGCAAGGCGCTGCGCGCCAACGAAGCCAACAAGAAGCGTTTCGAATCCGAGCGTGCCACGCTCGAAGCCCGCAACCTCGAGCGCAAGTCGGAAGCCCAGAAGGTTGCCGATGCTCTTAGCGGCAAGTCCTTCATCGTTGTCCGCTCGGCTGGCGAAACCGGTCAGCTCTACGGTTCTGTTGCTGCTCGTGACGTCGTCGAGATCCTGGCTGCCGAAGGCTTCAACATCGGCCGCAACCAGGTCGAGCTGAACACCCCAATCAAGGCGATCGGCCTGCACCAGGTCACGCTGCACCTGCATGCCGAAGTCGAACTCTCGGTCGAACTCAACGTTGCCCGTTCGGCCGAAGAAGCCGAACGCCAGTCGAAGGGCGAAAGCCTCACCTCCGCCGACGCCATCTATGGCATCGACGAAGATGCGCTGCGTCCGGAAGACTTCTTCGATCCGGAAGCCGACATGGACGGCGACGACGCCTGATTTTCTGCACATTGCAGTTGGGAGACGCCCGGATTTTTCCGGGCGTTTTTCGTATGCGCTCTGCTAAAATGGAGGCTCCCGAGGTCGATTCGTTGAATGTCACAGTCAACCGAAAAGATCGGAATCCTCGGCTTTTTCTGAAGTCACGATGATGTGCCTGTGAATCAATGTGGGTTGCCGTGCGGGCCATTTCGCCGCCTCGCGTCTTCGCTATGGTGCAGGCACCGCCGACACACTGAACGGATGCGAACGAATGAACGATGCTGCGCGCAAACTGAGCCCGGTCCAACCGGCTGAACCGCTGTACCGGGAGGCTCCGAACAACATCGAAGCCGAACAGGCTTTGCTCGGCGCGATCCTCGTGAACAACGACGCCTATTACCGGGTTTCCGACTTTCTGAAGCCCGAACATCTCTATGAGCCGCTGCACCGGAAGATCTTCGAGGTCGCGTCCGAAATCATCCGCATGGGCAAGACGGCGAACCCGGTCACCATCAAGACCTTCCTGCCGGCCGACCAGAAGGTCGGCGACCTGACGGTTGCACAGTACCTTGCGCGTCTGGCGTCAGAAGCGGTCACGATCATCAATGCGGAAGATTATGGTCGCGCCATCTATGATCTCGCGCTACGCCGATCGCTGATTCAGATTGGCGAGGACGTCGTCAATATCGCCTATGACGCGCCGCTCGACATGCCGCCGCAGGCGCAGATCGAAGACACCGAACGCCGGCTCTTCGCGCTTGCCGAAAACGGCCGCTATGACGGTGGTTTCCAGTCCTTCTCCGATGCGGTCGCCCAGGCCGTAGACATGGCGGGGGCTGCCTTCGAACGCGATGGCAATCTCTCCGGCATCTCGACCGGCATCCATTCGCTCGACGCCAAGATGGGCGGTCTGCAGCGATCCGACTTGATCGTGCTTGCCGGGCGCCCGGGTATGGGCAAGACCTCGCTGGCGACGAATATCGCCTGGAACATCGCAGCCGCCTACGAACCCGAAGTGCTGCCCGACGGCTCCTTCAAGGCGAAAAACGGCGGCGTCGTCGGCTTCTACTCGCTCGAAATGTCGGCCGAACAGCTCGCCACCCGTATCATGTCCGAGCAGACGGAAGTCTCCTCGTCGAAGATCCGCCGCGGTGACATCACCGAGCACGAATTCGAGAAGCTCGTCGGCTTTTCCCAGACCATGCAGAAGGTGCCACTGTTCATCGACCAGACCGGTGGTATCTCGATCGCGCAGCTCGCGGCGCGTGCCCGCCGCCTGAAGCGCCAGCGTGGCCTCGACTTCCTGGTTGTGGACTATATCCAGCTGATGACTGGTGCCGGAAAGGCGGGTGAAAACCGCGTGCAGGAAATCACCCAGATCACAACAGGCCTGAAGTCGCTCGGCAAGGAACTCGCCGTGCCGATCGTTGCGCTGTCGCAGCTCTCCCGTCAGGTCGAAAGCCGCGAAGACAAGCGCCCGCAGCTCTCCGACCTTCGCGAATCGGGCTCGATCGAGCAGGACGCCGACGTCGTGCTCTTCGTGTTCCGCGAGGAATACTACGTGAAGAACCTGGAGCCCCGCGATCTGGCCGATCCGAAATATCCGGAATGGGAAGCGCATATGGAAAAGGTGAAGGGCACGGCCGACGTCATCATCGCCAAGCAGCGTCACGGACCGACCGGTACCGTCAAGCTCGCCTTCCAGTCGGAATTCACCCGCTTTGCGGATCTCGCCGAGCCGAGCTTCGTTCAATACGAAGAACCGTGAGATCAAAGGGCGCCCGAGTGGCGCCCTTGTCATTTTCAGGTCAGAGGCCGAATGCACGCAGGAGCGCCACGGAGATGACGCCGAGCGCTGCTGACGGCAACAGGGACAGACGCAGCGCTGCTGCGACAACCACCAGGCAACCGATCGTCTCAGGCCAGCCGGCTGCCAGCGCCGTCGGCGCGACCACGGCCATCAGCACGGCGGGCGGTACGGTGGCGAGCGCCTTTTCTGCGTCGGCGCCCAGTTTCAACCGGCGCACAAGGAAAGCTCCTGACAGGCGTGTGAAGACGGTGGCCGCCATCATGGCGAGGATGGCTGCGAGGGTTGCGGGATCGAGCGTCATGCTGGCTGCTCCTTCTGCTTCAGCGGAATGAAGGCCGCCCCAAGGCCGGCGAGTGCGCCAGCAGCAATGTACCAGGCGCCCGGCGCCAGCGCGTGGACAGTGAGTGCCGCAAGCCCGCTTGCCGCCAGCACCAGTCCGGTCTCCCTGCCCTTCCAGAAACCGGTCAGCAGCACGATGAAGAGCGCCGGAAAGGCGAAATCCAGTCCATAAACCGCGATGTCTCCGATCAGCGCACCGAAGAGCGCGCCGGCAAGGCTTGAAGCCACCCAGCCGAGATAGAAGGGCAAGGCGAGCCCGAGATAGTATGCTGGCGTCAGCGCCGTCGTCCTTGCCCGCACCTCCGCCAGCGCCCAGTTCTCGTCGGCCATGATGAGCAGCGTTGGCAGCTTCTGCCAGGGGCGGAAGAGCCCGAGGCTGCGCTCCAGCGAGGCGCCCATCAACACGTGGCGGAGATTGACCAGAAGCGCTGCAAAACCCAGTGCCGCCCATGAGGCCGGGTGGGTCCACAGATCCATGGCAACGAATTGCGAGCCGCCCGCAAAGACCAGCGCGCTCATCAACATCACCTCCAATGGCGAAAGACCCCTGCCAGTCGCGACCGCGCCGAAGACGAAGCCGATGGGAACTGCGGCGATGATCAAGGGAAGGATGGCGCGAAAGCCGTCGATGGCTTCGCGCCGGAATACTTGTTCTTTCATGGGGCCTCCTGTTCACGGAGGGTCTAGCCGGCACAAGGGGGCGCCGTCTTGAACGAAAGTGACTGATATCAGCCGGCGCGGAAAACGGCGGGCGTGAGGCCGGTTCGCGCCTTGAACTGGCGCGTCAGATGCGCCTGGTCGGCAAAGCCGCAGGCCTGGGCCGTGTCGGACGGCGTCGCGCCGCAGCGCAGGAGATGCCAGGCGTGGCGGATGCGCAAATCGGTCTGGAAGGCATGCGGCGTGATGAAATAGTGCTTGCGGAAGGCGCGGATCATATGGGCGCGGCTGAGGCCCGCGACCTTGGCCAGCGCTTCAAGGCCCAGCTCCTCGGCGAAATGTTCGGCGATGTAATCGCGGACCCGGCGCATGGCGAGCGGTTCGCTGTGATCAGGCGCGCGGATGATGTCGCTGCCATGGCGGGCGAACATGCTGGCGAGCACACAATACATGCTCTCCTCGCCCTCCAATGCGGCTACAGCATCGCTTTCGACCCGTCGATGGGCGCGATTGAAGGCCTGGGCAAGCTCCGGATCCGAAAGCAATTGCCGACCGAAGCTCGGCGTGCCGTTGAAGGCCTGCCCCGTCACGTCCTCGATGATTTCGGTCAGCAGCGCCACATCGGGATAAATCATGCGGTAGCGATAGCCCTCGGGCGCACCGGGCTGTCCGTCGTGAATCTCACCCGGATTGATCAGATAGAGCGCACCGGGGCCGGTATATTCACGCATGCCCCGGATGCTTGCCACCTGGCAGCCGACCTCAATCGCGCCGATCGAGAAGGTGTCATGCGAATGCGGCGAGAATTCATGGGTGATGAAGGAGGCGGTCAGGCATTCCATGTCGCGGAAACGCCCGTCCCGCCAGAAGCGGGTCAGCTCCTTGCGTGAGACCGGATTGGCCTCGGCGGCCTCCTGCTGCGAAACACTGTGCATAGCAGCATAATATCGAGGCGCCACATTTTCGTCTTGAAGAAAAGTGCTAGGGTCGCGCAACCCGATCAACCGACCCGAAGCCTTCATGACAGACCGTTTCACCATCCTCGATGCGCCGGAGGAATTTCTTTCGGCACCGCTGCGCCTGACCGTGGATCTCTCAGCGATCGCCGAGAACTGGCGAGAGATGGCACGCCGCTCCGGCAAGGCCCGGACTGCCGCCGTCGTCAAGGCGGATGCCTATGGTCTCGGCATCGAGGATGTCGGTCAGGTTCTGTATCACGCGGGCGCCCGTGACTTCTTCGTCGCCGTGCCGGCGGAGGGAGCCACACTCCGCCCCTATGCACCTGAAGCCCGTATCTTTGTGCTCTCAGGCATCTGGCCTGGCCAGGAAGAGACCTTCTTCGACAACGATCTGGTTCCCGTGATCGCATCGGAAGAACAACTCGCCTTCTGGATGGCGGTGTTGACGGAGCGCGGCCCCTACCCTTGCGCCCTGCATGTCGATACCGGCTTCAACCGGCTGGGACTGCCGATGGCGGATGCGCTGGCGCTGACCGACGATGTTTCGCGTCCGGCCAGCCTCGATCCCGTTCTCGTGATGAGCCATCTCGCCTGCGGCGATGATCCGTCTTCGCCGATGAACCGCCAACAACTCGAGAAGTTCCGGGAGGTTAGCGCGGCTTTCGAAGGTGTTGATTCCAGTCTATCGGCCTCCGCCGGTATCTTCCTCGGCTCCGACTACCACTTTGATCTGACCCGGCCCGGCATCGCGCTTTACGGTGGCGAAGCGGTCAACGGCGCAAAGAACCCAATGCAGCCGGTGGTCAAGGCCGAGGCGCGCATCCTGCAGATCCGCGAGGCCAAGGCGGGCGAAAGCGTTTCTTACGGCGCAACGCATGTGCTGGCCCGCGACAGCCGTCTTGCCGTCGCAAGCGTTGGTTATGCCGACGGCTATCTGCGCAATCTCTCTGGCTCCGGCATTCTCCTGCGCGACACCGGCCTTCCCGGCGCTCATGGCGTCATTGGCGGCAAACGCGTTCCCGTCGTCGGGCGAGTCACCATGGACCTCACCATCTTCGACATCACCGACCTACCTGAAAATGCGGTGCGCAGCGGCGATTACATCGAACTTCTCGGACCGTCGATGCCACTCGACGACGTCGCCCGCGCCGCTGGCACGATCGGCTATGAGATGCTCACGGGGCTGGGCCTGCGCTATGAGCGCATCTACCTTGAGGGGGAAGACTGAGGTCTGGCGTGGGCGGATTTGTTCTGCTATTGTTCCAGAAATTCCAATTTTCCTCACCGAACGGAGCACATCGTGCGGAACATTCAGTTGAGCAAGCAAGATGCTGAATTTGTCGAGGAACAGATGAATTCCGGGCTTTACGACAGTGCCGACGCGGTCGTCACGGCCGGTCTTGCGCTGCTGCGACAGCAGGAGGAAGCCACCCTTCGCATGCTTATCCAGGAAGGGATCGATGACGTCGAAGCGGGGCGTGTTCACACCTACGAAAATGCCGAGGCCTTCCTGGCCGACATGAAGCGTATGTTCGAAGATGCCCGCGAGCCGTAATGTCATCTGGTCCAGCGCGGCCCGGCGTGACATGCAAAGGATCTACTTCCACATTGCGCAGTTAAGCCCTTCATCTGCAGACACCTTCACACTCGATCTTTATCGCAAAATCCAGTCCCTGGCCGAACTCGGCCTCACTGGCAGCCGACCTCCTGGTTTGGGCAATGTCATTCGCGTTTTCACCTATCGAGACCGACGCTTCTTTGTCCGGGTCTCCGATCAATCTCTGACCGTGCTACGAGTCATGCACGGCCGCCAGAACATCTCATCCGACGACTTCCCCGAAAGCGACCTGTAATTCATGGCCAAAGCCAAAACCCAATTCATCTGCCAGAACTGCGGCACAGTTCACTCCCGCTGGGCGGGCAAATGCGACGGATGCGGCGAGTGGAATACCATCGTCGAAGAAGATCCCATGGGCGGGATCGGATCCGGTCCCGGCAAGGCACCCAAGAAGGGCCGGCCCGTCACGCTCACCTCGCTGTCCGGCGAGATCGAGGAAGCGCCGCGTATTCCGACCGGCATGGACGAACTCGACCGTGCCACCGGCGGCGGTTTTGTGCGTGGCTCGGCGGTCCTCATCGGCGGTGATCCCGGCATCGGAAAGTCGACGCTCCTGATGCAGGCGGCAGCAGCCCTGTCGCGGCACGGCCATCGCGTCATCTATGTCTCGGGCGAAGAGGCGGTCGCACAGGTTCGGCTGAGAGCACAGCGTCTTGGTGCTGCCGATACCGACGTGCTGCTCGCCGCCGAAACCAATGTCGAGGACATCCTTGCCACCGTTTCCGAGGGCAAGCGGCCAGATCTCGTCATTATCGATTCGATCCAGACGCTGTGGAGCGATACGGCAGACAGTGCGCCGGGCACCGTCACCCAGGTGCGCACCGGCGTGCAAGCGATGATCCGCTATGCCAAGCAGACCGGGGCCACCATGGTGCTGGTCGGCCATGTTACCAAGGAAGGCCAGATCGCGGGCCCCCGCGTCGTCGAACACATGGTCGATGCCGTCCTCTATTTCGAAGGCGATCGTGGCCATCATTACCGCATCCTGCGCACGGTGAAGAACCGCTTCGGACCGACGGACGAGATCGGCGTCTTTGAAATGTCGGACAAGGGTCTGCGCGAAGTCGCCAACCCTTCCGAACTCTTTCTCGGCGAGCGCAACGAGAAAGCCCCCGGGGCTGCCGTCTTCGCCGGCATGGAAGGCACGCGCCCCGTGCTCGTCGAAGTGCAGGCGCTGGTGGCAGCGACATCCCTTGGCACTCCGCGTCGTGCGGTCGTCGGCTGGGATTCCTCACGCCTCGCCATGATTTTGGCGGTATTGGAAGCGCATTGCGGTGTGCGGCTTGGGCAGCATGACGTCTATCTGAACGTCGCCGGCGGCTACCGGATCAGTGAACCGGCAGCCGACATGGCGATTGCTTCGGCTCTGGTTTCATCGCTGGCCGGTCTTGCCCTTCCGGCCGATTGCGTCTATTTCGGCGAAGTCAGTCTGTCGGGGGCGGTGCGGCCGGTGTCGCATACGGCCCAGAGGCTGAAAGAGGCGGAAAAGCTCGGTTTCTCCGCCGCGGTCTTGCCGGCTGCCTCAGCGGACCTTCCCAAGGGTTCGAAGGGCAAATGGAGGGAAGTGGACAGCCTTCCCGATCTCGTGGCGCGGATCGCCGGTTCCCGGCTGAAAGCCCCCACGGATCAGGAGGATGGTTGATCCGGTCCGACGCGTGAGTATACGTGTTCCGGCGGTATCGCGGTGACATCAATGCCGGTCTTCACCGGCGGCCTTGGAGTTGGTATTTATGCCCATCACAATTTTCGACGGTATCGTCATCGGCGTCGTGCTGTTCTCGGCGGTGCTGGCGATGGTGCGTGGTTTTTCGCGCGAAGTGCTGTCCATCGCGAGCTGGGCGGGCTCGGTCGCTGCGGCCTACTATCTCTATCCGTTGCTGGTGCCCTACCTGCTCAACTATACGAGCGATGCGCGGATCGCGATGGCAGGCTCGGCAGGCATCATCTTCCTGATCGCGCTGATCGTGATTTCCTTCATCACCTCGCGCATTGCCGATTTCATCATCGACAGCCGCATCGGCGCGCTTGACCGCACACTCGGCTTCCTGTTCGGCGCAGCGCGCGGCCTTCTTCTGCTGGTTGTTGCCGTTGCCTTCTGGAACTGGCTGATCGATGTCCGCCAGCGTCCTGACTGGGTCAACAATTCCAAGTCGAAGCCCTTCCTGGACTCGCTGGTGCTGAAACTCGAAGCCGTCCTGCCGCAGGATATCGAGCCGCAGATCCGCGAACGGATTCTCGGCCGCGAAGAGGGCGAGGCCAGTGCGGCCGGAGAAACGGCACCCGCCGAGCAGGCTCCCGCGGACCAGGCACCCGCAGTCCAGACCCCGGCCCCGAGCAACTGATAGTCTCGCGGCAATCCGTCGCGCGATTTGAGACAAGACAGACGCCGCCGGATCGGGACAGACCGGCGGCTTGACTGTTAGAAGCGCAGCACCCGCATCTGTCCCGGAGCAAAGGCCCTCGCCATGAAGCAGATCAGCCCTTCCTATGTCGTGTATGGCAGCCATGACGACAAGTTCCACGAGGAATGCGGTGTGTTCGGGATCCTCGGCCACCCGGATGCCTCGACACTGACGGCGCTCGGCCTGCATGCGCTCCAGCATCGTGGTCAGGAAGCAGCCGGCATCGTGTCCTTTGACGGACGGCAGTTCTACACCGAAAAGCATATGGGTCTGGTTGGCGACCACTACACCAACCCGGTGACGCTGGCGAAACTGCCCGGCCCGCAGGCGATCGGTCATACCCGCTACTCGACCACGGGCGAAGTCGCGCTGCGCAACGTGCAGCCGCTGTTTGCCGAACTCGAAGAAGGCGGCATCGCGATTGCCCATAACGGCAACTTCACCAACGGGTTGACGCTGCGCCGCCAGATCATCGCCACCGGCGCCATCTGCCAGTCGACCTCGGACACCGAAGTGGTGCTGCATCTGATTGCCCGCTCGCGCCATGCCTCGACCACTGACCGCTTCATCGATGCGATCCGCCAGATGGAAGGCGGCTATGCGATGATCGCGCTCACCCGCACCAAGCTGATCGCCGCCCGCGATCCGATCGGCATCCGCCCGCTGGTCATGGGTGAACTCGACGGCAAGCCGATCTTCTGTTCGGAGACCTGTGCGCTCGACATCATTGGCGCGAAGTTCGTCCGCGACGTGAAGAACGGCGAAGTGATCATCTGCGAAACGCAGGCCGACGGCTCTGTGACGATCGAATCCCGCATGCCGGCTCGCCCCCTTCCGGAACGCGTCTGCCTGTTCGAATATGTCTATTTCGCGCGCCCGGACTCGGTCGTTGCCGGCCGCAACGTCTACACCACCCGCAAGAATGCCGGCATGAACCTGGCACTTGAGGCGCCGGTCGAAGCCGATGTGGTGGTGCCCGTGCCGGATGGTGGCACGCCGGCGGCACTCGGCTACGCGCAGCAGAGCGGCATTCCCTTCGAATACGGCATCATCCGCAACCATTATGTCGGGCGGACCTTCATCGAGCCGACGCAGCAGATCCGCGCTTTCGGCGTCAAGCTCAAGCATTCGGCCAACCGGGCGATGATCGAGGGCAAGCGCGTCGTGCTGGTGGATGATTCCATCGTGCGCGGCACGACCTCGCTGAAGATCGTCCAGATGATCCGAGATGCCGGCGCCAAGGAGGTGCATATCCGCGTCGCCTCCCCGATGATCTTCCATCCTGATTTCTACGGCATCGATACGCCGGATCGCGACAAGCTGCTTGCCAACCAGTATGCCGGCGACGAGGCGATGGCCAAATACATCGGTGCGGACTCCCTGGCTTTCCTGTCGATCGATGGCCTCTACACCGCTGTCGGCGGCGCGCCGCGTGACCCGGCCAATCCGCAATTTACCGACCACTATTTCACCGGCGACTATCCGACACGTCTCGTCGACAAGGAAAGCGAAAAGCCGGGCCGCAAGGAAAGCATGCTCGCCGCCAACGGCTGAGCTCAAGAGCAGGTCCAGCAAAAGTGCGTCAGCGGTTTTGCGTCCGGACTGCGTTGAAACAAGGAGATAGAGCATGAACGGCGATCCGGTTTTTGCCGTACATGCTCTAGGGATACAGGACAGACCATGACCATCGACCTCAAGGGCCGTATCGCGCTCGTCACCGGCGCCTCGCGCGGCATCGGCTATTTCACCGCGATCGAACTCGCCAAGGCCGGCGCCCATGTGATCGCCTGTGCCCGCACCGTCGGTGGTCTCGAAGATCTCGACGATGCCATCAAGGCCGTCGGCGGAACGGCGACGCTGGTGCCCTTCGACCTCTCGGACATGGCCGCGATCGATCAACTCGGCGGCCACATCTTCGAGCGCTGGGGCAAGCTCGACATCGCCGTCTTGAATGCCGGTGTGCTCGGCGTCATCTCGCCGATCGGCCATGTCGAGGCGAAGGTCTTCGACAAGGTCATGACGATCAACGTCACGGCCACATGGCGGCTTATCCGCTCGCTGGAACCGCTGCTGATCAAGTCAGATCAGGGCCGCGCGCTGATCCTTTCCTCGGGTGCTGCGCACAAGTGCCGTCCGTTCTGGGGCCCCTACTCCGCTTCCAAGGCTGCCGTCGAAGCGCTCGCCCGCACATGGGCGGCCGAAACACAACGTCTGCCTCTGCGCATCCTCTCCGTTGATCCCGGCGCCACCCGTACCGCGATGCGCGCTCAGGCCATGCCGGGTGAGGATCCCGAGACCCTGCCGCATCCGTCCGAAGTCGCCGCCAAGCTCCTGCCGCTCGTTGGCCCGGAGCAGACGGAAACCGGCAAGCTCTACCAGGTACGCGAAGGCAAGATCGTCGATTATCGGATGCCTGAGTAAGCCAATCTCACAGTTCCACGGGCCCAGAATCTGTTGGCCGACCGCTGACGAAAGCACGAGGCGATGCGCGCAAGCCTGAAACGGAAGATCATCGAGGTCTGTGACCGAAAGATTGCCGAGAAGGGCCCAGCGGTGGGACTGTCCTTTTATGCCTTCTTTGCCAACCGGAATGATGACCCGGAATTGCTGATGGAAGCGGCGGAATGGTGGATACGGACCCATCAGCTCGACCACTTCGAGAAAGCGGTCAAGATCCGCCAAATGGTGGAAGAGCAGAGTTCCTGACCGTTCCCTGAGATCCACCGTGAGCACACATCTCCCATGTCCCCCAGAGATTTCGTCGCCTACACCTATCTGTCTTTGGCATGGGGGCTCTCCTTCCTCCTGCTTCTGCACGTGGTCGATGCCTTCGGCTGGATCGGAGCGGTCACGTTCCGCTGCTTCATCGCCGGTGCCCTGCTCTACCTGATCGCCAGGATCATGCAGCGTCGGCTCGACTTCAGCGCGGGCTGGCTGCCTTTCACAATTGTCGGCGCCACCACCGTGGCGGGGCAGCTTGTCGGCCTTTCCTATGCGACGCCGCTTATCGGCACGGCAATGGCCGCCATCTTCGTTGCATCAATCCCCTTGTTCTCCATGGTCATTGCCCAATTCTGGGGGCTGGAGCGCATTACGCCGACGCGCGTGCTCGGGCTTGCCATGGGGACCGTAGGCATCATCATGCTCGTCGGCTTTCCTGCCGTGCCCGTGACCGGCACATTCCTGCTCGGCTGTGCCGCCATGGTCGGCTCGACCTTCTCCGCCGCCTTCGGCAGCAATTGTGCCAGCCGGTATCTTTCCGGCACCGGGCCCTGGGAGGTCACGACCGGCTCGTTCATCGCCGGCGGGATCCTGACGCTGCCCCTTCTTTGGTTCGTGCCCGTCCCCGGAACGCCCGTTGCCCTGGACTATCTCTATCTCGTAGCGCTTGCGGCCCTGATGAGCGCGCTGACCTATGTGCTTTATTTCGGCCTGGTGAAAAGCATCGGCGCGACGGCTGCGATCAGCGTGGAATTCGTCGTAACCGTCGTCGCCGTACTGGTGGGAGCGCTCGTTCTCGACGAGCCGCTGACGCTGCTGCAGCTCTGCGGCGGCGTGGTGATCATCATCGGTTGCGCGCTGGTGCTCGGACTTTTCCGACTGCGGCGCGCGACGACCTGATCACCGGCCTCTGCGGCGCAGCCGAGATACGGCGCGGCGCGGCTCACCGACAGCTCGGGCGAGCGTTTCAGCCGTTTCTTCCAGCAGGATCGCGGGTTCGCAGAGACGGACGCAATTGCGCCCGTCCGCCTTGGCCCGGTATAGAGCGGCGTCGGCACGGGCGAGAAGGGTGTCGAGATCCACACCTTGAGCACTCGCCTCGCTGACGCCGATGCTCACGGTGATCTGCAGCGGTGCCGAACCGGAAACGACCATTTCCGCCACGGCATGGCGGAGATTTTCGGCCACGGCGGCCGCCTTCTGGGCACTGATGCGCGGCATCAGACAGGCGAATTCCTCGCCGCCAAGGCGAGCGAAGAGCCAGCCCTTGGGCATGCGCTGCTCGATGGTGCGCGAGAAGGCGAGCAGGACCTGGTCGCCTGCGGCATGACCATGGGTATCGTTGACGACCTTGAAGTGG
>CALSAF010000049.1:0-27450 GCA_943372805.1 Rhizobium sp. Q54 | reverse complement strand
CAAGGTATTGCAGGTGTGGTTCCACTGCCTATTCGGCGGAAAAAGCCGACAGCTCTCTACCTATATCAGGCGAGCCGCTGGCTATCAGGATCAATTGCCTCCTCGCGTCTACACAGGCAGCCTGTACCCTGCATGAGGTCAAATGATGTCTTTGTATTCGGGTAATTTTGCGCAGCGGTGCGAGAATGAATTGTCGTCCGGGCAGGCGAGCCGGCGCGGGTTCAAGCGTGCCTTCGATATTGTATTCTCGCTCCTTGCCCTGGTCTTCCTCTTCCCGGTCCTGGTGCTTGTTGCCGTCACGCTGTTGTTTGTCGACGGGAGCCCGATCATCTTCCGCCACGAGAGGATCGGACGGGGCGGGCGAGCGTTCAATTGCCTGAAGTTTCGCACCATGCGCAAGGATGCGGAAAAGGTGCTGAGCGAGTTGCTCGCCAGCGACCCGGTTCTTCTTCAGGAGTGGCGCGACACACAGAAGCTCAAGGACGATCCGCGCGTGCACTGGGTGGGGAAATATCTCCGGATGACGTGCCTGGACGAGTTGCCGCAGCTTTTCAACATCCTGTCCGGAGAAATGAGCATCGTCGGCCCCAGGCCGATCGTGGCGGCGGAATTGGAGCATTATGGCCCGCATGTCCACTGCTATCTCACCCTGACGCCCGGACTTACGGGTCTCTGGCAGGTCTCGAAACGAGCGGATACGTCCTATCAACAGCGGGTGGAGTTCGACGTCGACTATTACAACAGGTGCTCGATGCGCACCGATCTGTCGATCATCCTGAAGACGATCGCGGTCGTCTTCTTTGCGCAGAACGAGCGTTGATCAGGATCAGGCGACCCAGATGATGACGGCAGCCCAGAAGGTCAGGCAGAGTATCAAGGCCAGCCATCTGAGTTGGAATTTCAAAGCGACCTCGCTCATGGACAAGTCCCTCACCAATCCCGCAGCTTTGACGAACTCGGAACGCGATGCCGGCATGTTGCGGACCCGGACAGAGCTCGACCTAGGAGACATGTTTCTATCGAAAATTGGTCAATAAAGTCTGAAGTCATCGTCGCTACCTGCTGCGCCCACCATCCGGCGTCCGATTCTTGCAGCCGACGACGACGATAGACGCAGAATAAGGCAGCAAGCTGATGCTGATGATGCTCTCCAAAACTTGCATGTGGCTTTCCGGGGCTGCGTCTTCCCTGCGGGTGGGGGCGATTGCCCGTTCCATCGTCGGGAAGGCGATGTGGACTCTGTGGGCCAAGCTCGTCATGCAGTTTACCCAGCTCGCGACCTTCGTCGTTGCAGCCCGCACCCTGGCCTCTGCGGAGTTTGGTCTTTTTTCCTATGTCGCGGCCCTGGTCGCCCTGCTTGTCGTGCTGGCAGAAGGGGGCTGGCGCGAGTTCGTGATGAAGACCCATCATGACGGCGACCGGCTGGATCAGGTCGCAACCGTGGCGATCCTTTCCGGTGCCGGGGCCATGGCGATCGGTGCTGCCGCAGCGGCGGTGCTCGTCTTTTTCCTGGATATGCCGCAGGAGGCTCTTCTGGTGGCATTGTTCAGCGCCTGGTTGCTGCCGACGCCATTTTCCTCCGTTTGCGAGGGCCTTTTCATCGCCGATGGTCGTCTGAAGGCACTCAGCATCATCAGGATTGCGGCCGAGCTCATCGCCGCTGCTGTCACCATTTTCGGCCTGCTATATGGCTGGAACATCTTTGCTCTCGTCGGGGGGCGGCTCGTCAACCAGATCGTGACGGTGACCACCTCGATCGCGGTGCTGAAATGGTGGCCCCGGCTCACCCTTCACACTGCGTTCCTCCGGGAGCTCTTCGAATACTCCCGGCATATCACCTTCACCCGCCTGCTGGTGCTGATGCGATCCTACTCGGGTACGCTCGTTGTCGGCAGCGTGCTCGGCCTCGCCGAGGCGGGCTACTACCGTGCGGCTGAACGTATCGTGTCGGCCTTTGCCGACCTCGTGGCGGAGCCGGCACGGCAGCTGGCCTGGGCAATCCTGCGCAAGGTCGCAGTCACCGAGCCGGGTGCCTCACCGGAGATTGGAGCCAAGGCAACGACGTTTCTCGTCGTGCTGATGGTCATTTCCGCACCTGTCTATATCGGGCTCGCCCTGATGTCGGGCACCCTGATCCATCTCGCCTTGGGAGACGCCTGGGCTCCTGCGGCCATCCTGGTCAGTCTCCTTGCGGTCAAGCAGATCCTGCTGATGCCGGGATCCATCACGGAGCCGCTGCTTTCCCTGACCGGCGCTATCCGCAAGGTCCCCGGGGCCATCCTGGTGAACAGCCTCGTGTCGATCGGCCTGATCCTGCTCTTGGCACCCTTCGGGATGGTGGCGGCTGCATTGGGGCAGTGTGTCGCTGCGGTCTTCTCCTTTGCCGTTTCGGTGTGGCTGCAGAGCCTTTATGGAGCCGTGAACTGGCCACGCGTTCTGCGAGGTTGTGCGCATCCTGCCGTTGCGGTTTCGGCGATGGCCATCACGGTCTTCCTTCTTGGCAATGTTGCTGCGCAGTCGGTCGCGAATGGGCTGGCGACAAATATCGTGCAGGTCCTCGCCGGTGGCCTGGTCTATCTCGCCACGCTCGCGGTTCTGCACAAGGTGGCCGGCGGCCTCCTGCTCGCGGCGGTGGCTGACCTGGGAGTGAAGCCATGAATGTCATGCCCAAACAGATCGACGGTCCCGGCGGGGGGAGCGCGTCGATGAAGCAGAGGGTCAGGGCCTTGTTGCGAAGCGCAGAAACCGGGTTCGAGCAATCCATTCTGCCGCTGCGAGCCGCCGCAGGCCGGCTGCGTTATCTTTCTCCCCGATCGCGCAGGTTCACCGGTGCCTATTCCTCCTATGAGGAGGCGTTCGCCGCCGCGTCCAGGGCGGGCAGGCTCGCGGGCTACAATCATCATGAGATCGCGGAAGTGTCGTTCGAACAGATGTGCCGGATCATGCCATGGGACTATCCGGTGATGTTCTGGCTGAGCAGACTGCACGATCAGATCGACGGGCTTCTGGACGCCGGCGGTCACATGGGCACGAAATACCGTGCCTTTCGTGCGCCGCTCGCGTTGTCCGAGGATTTTCGGTGGGTCATCTACGAACTGCCGGCAATCGCGGAGGCTGGACGCCGGCGCGCGGAGGAGGATGGTCTTCGCGCGTTGCGCTTTGTCGACGACCTGAAGGGTGTGCCCCAGCTGCCGGTCTTCCTTGGATCCGGCTTGATGCAATACCTGGATGTTCCGCTGTCCTCTCTGCTGACCCGCTTGCCCGATCTCCCGCGTCATCTGTTGTTGAACAAGGTTGCCCTGCGAAAGAATGGGCCTCCAGTGGTCACGCTAGAGCGCATCGGTGATGCCTATGTTCCCTATCAGATGCGGAACGAGGCGGACCTGGTGCAGGACCTGGAGACGATCGGCTACCGGCTCGTTGACCGCTGGTCCATCGATGCCCTGTCGCATGTCATCGATACACATCCCGAACTGGGGCCAAGCAGCAGCGCAGGATTCTATTTCACCCTCTAGGCGGTCTCGCGGGATCTGGTCTCATGATCGAGGCCAATCGCCAAACGGGGACCGGTCATCTCCGCAAAGGTTATGGCAGACGCCATCGCCCGACGGTTCACGTCTGACAAGGCTTTCTCTTTTGGTTGTCGTGATCGGATCAGTCCAGCATTTCGATGTTCTGCGGTGCCAGACGTCTGGCAAGGAGATCGCGCAAGGCGAGCAGGTTGCCCCTCAGCCGCGACTTGCGATCGATCCATGGTTCCGGCGACCAGGCCTTGACGAGGTTTGCCGCCAGGTTGCGCGCCATCTGGGACAGCGCGTGGCGCGGGCTCATGGTTCCCTTCTGCATGAGATACAGAGGGTTCGCTATCTGTGAATATCCGAAGCGTAGGCCTGACGTCCTGCCGATCTTTGTGCCCAGATGCACACCGATCAGGCGCGGGGAGGTGATGATCCGACCAAGGCGACCAACCGTGCGACTGAAGTCGACATCCTCCAGCCAGCCATAGAAGGGCAGGTTCTCGTCAAAGCGCAGTCCGCAGATGCGCACGGTGGACATGCGTACGGCGAGATTGCAGCCATAGCCGCTATAGGTTTCGACTGTCGATGTCTGCTCTGCCGGGAGTTCAGCGTTGCGCAGAAGGTCGACGCCCTCCGAAACGGGTATGCCAGGGCCGTTAATTCCGTCGGCGATCACAGTGCCTGTCACGATCTCGACATCGGGGTTCTTGAGGTACAGCTGCTCCATCTCGGCGAGATAGCTGGGCCCGAGAAGGAAGTCGTCGTCCAGGAAAAGGACGATGTCAGCTTCTGATAAGGCGTTCAGGATCGCGTTGCGTTGTCTGCATAGACCGCGTTGGGATACGATAACGCGCACGGGGCAGGGCAGGCGTGACAACGCCTTTTCGTCCACGTCGTCGGAGGTTGGAACGCAGATCACGATCTCGTCGGGCAGACGTGTCTGCTGGGCGATCAATGGCATCACCTCGCCGATGATATCCCGGCGGCCGGCGCTGGGAATGCCTATCACGAGTTCCAGCCTCGACCATGATGGAGCCGCTTCGTGCCGCGTCAGGGCGTGGGCCGTTTCTATATTCATGCGGTCAGTCCCCTCGACAATGGCGAGCGGTGCCGCAAGCCCGTATCGCTCCGGTTTGAAATGACGCCGAGCAGCGACACCCGCGAGCGACCAAAGACCTTCAACGCCTCGGAAAGCCGCTCGATCGTCAGTTTCTTGTTGTTGCCGATCACCAGGATGATCCCGTCGACCTGCGAGCAAATGGTGCGTGTATCAGCGGACTCCTCGAAGCCCGACATGTCCACGATGATCAGCTTGTACTTCGGGCGCAGCTTTGCCAGGGCTTCCTTGAGTGCAGAGAGGTGCCCGTAGCGGTAGGGACCCGTCGCGAGGTGGCGTGTCTGTTCAACGGTGAGCAGCGGGACCGGCACGGCAGAGTGATCCGGCATTCCGTCCGGATCATGATCGATGCAGCTTCGCTCGGTGCTGCGCGAGGCGCGCAGAAGCCTGGTGGTGGTACCCGTTGTGGACGTATCGCCGAAGGTTGCCGGGTGGATCGGCTTCAACGCGAAGTCGGGCGCCGCGTTGAAGGCGAGGCGGGTGAGGCGGGCTGCCACGAAGTCGGCGTCCACGAGCAGGACGGATTGCTGTTCGTTCTGATAGAGTTGCGCCAGATTGGTGGCGATGGTCGTCTTGCCTTCGCCACTGCCCACCGACGTGATCCCGATGACCACGGAACCATGGGCCGGGATGATCGCATCGAGAGAGTTCTTCACGCTGCGAAGCGCCTCCGAGAATGGCGAATAGGGCGTGTCCAAGATCGCGCGCAAGGGCATGACTGTGGCAGGAAGGCCCTCCGCCTGGCCATTGGCCGTGGGCTGTGCCCTGTAGACCGGGACATGGCCGAGCGATGTGATGCCCAGTTCGCGCTGGAGACGTTCGCTGGAACCGGCCCGGCGGTCCAGGCTGTTGCGCGCGACGGCAGCCAAAAGACCGAACGACATTCCGAGGACCAGGGAGAAGGGTAGCACAACGGAGGGCTTTGGCCAGTTGCGGCTCAAGGGCTCGGTCGCCGCCGTCACGATGCGGGCCTTGCCGAGCGGGAAGGACTGGGTCTGAAAGGTGCTGACGAACTGTTGCAGCAGGCTTTCGTAGAGCCGTCTGTAAGTGTTGGCGCGGCTTTCGATCTCTGCGAGTTCGACACGGGCGATGTTCTTGTCTGCGCCCTGGCTGGTGGCACTCTCGAATTGCTGTTCTGCCAGCTTCTCGCGCCCCTGGGCGATCTCGAGGTTCGACCGATACAGTGCTTCGACCTGGCGCAATTCATTGACGATGTTGGCCTGAATGCGGTCGATGTCGGCTGTTGCGGTGGTAATCGCGGGATTGCCGGCGCTGTAGCGCTCCTTGAGGCCCTCAAGGCGGATCTCCGCGAGGCGCATCTCGTCGCGCAGTTTGAGAATCTGGGGGTTGTTGGCAATCTCGGGGAGATTGGCGTCCGTGGAATTGGAGGCAATCAAGCGGCTCAGGGTGGTCAGCTTGGCGGATGCATCGGCCGTCTCGGCGCGTGCAGCGAGCATCTGGCTGCTGACTTCTGACAGTTGCTGCTGATCGAGCGACGTCTCGTTGGCCATCGCGGTAATGTCATGCTGATTGCGGTATTCTTCGGCAGCCAGCGCAGCCTCGCGGGCCTTGCCTCCGATATCCACCAGGCGACCCTCAAGCCAGAGAGCGCCCTGTTTGGCTGCTTCTGCACGATCATTCATGCCATTTCGAATGTAGGCTTCGGCCAGGGCGTTTGCCGTCCGTGCAGCCTTTTCCGGATTGCCGGAGCGGTAGCCGATCTCCAGGACATAGGACTGGCCAACCCGACGGACGGACACGCGGTCCAGGAAGCCGTCCATCGTCCGCCGCATCTGTTCCTCGGTGCCCTGCGCGGCGTGCTCCGTATCACCGCTGCCGGCCAGAGAGTTGATCGCCGAAATGGCGTATCCCTTGAGAGCTGATTGCCACGACGTCGAACTGACGATCTCCGGATCGTTCATTAGCCCGAGTTCGCGGATAACGCTTTCGGCGATGGCCTCGGATTTGACGATCTCAACCTGGCTGGCGATTTCTGCCGCCTCAATGATGACAGTACCAGTCGTGGCGTCCTGCGAGAGAATCCGGCTTTGTTCAGGGTCGATTACGAGACGCGCCGTGGCCTGGTAGGTTGACGGGGTCTTGACAATATAGAGGATGCCGAGCGCGAGACCCAGGACAGTGCAAACCGCAATGATCGGTATGTTCTTCTTCAGCACGTTGAACAGGTCGCGCAGCGAGACAGAGTCCGAGCCGGGGTATTCACGCCCGTCCCGCGGAGGGACGGTCTCAATCATTCCAAACTCATGGAGACCCATGGGCTTTTCCCTCCTTCGTGCCTGTTGATCCACTGATGATTATTGCGACGGCTGTGCGACCCGTGAAACCTGCGGCAATTCAGCAGCGTCCGACGAGATGTCGTAGCGAACGTCAAGGACGTCTCCTGGAGCAAGAGCCGCATCAGGCGGCAGTTCGACCGGAATTCCGCCACCGTCCGCCCTTGTCACCCAGTAGCTCAGAGGCGTGACAGCTGCTGCGGCCCGTGCCGCATCACGCGATACAGCGGCACCCGCAGCCTGAAGAAGCTCGATCACAGTGTCGCGCTTGAGCTTCGTGTCCTCGATCTCTGCCGTGACTTCCTGAAGATCGCGTCCGGCCTCGGTCCGCCTCTGGCCCCTCAGGGTGATCGCGTCCCGTTCCGTCTCGCTCAGCTTCTGCTTTGCCCGCATCGCCGCGACCACAAGGTCCAGCTTGTCGCTGCTGAGGTCGGCGACGACACGTTCCAGGGCGGTCTCGCGCGACTTGGCCAAGGTGCCCGAGTCGACCAGGGAAGCGATGCTCGCGAGTTCGTCCTGCGCTATCTTGATCTGGCGATCCTGCACCGCCGTCTTTTCATCCAGCACGTCGATTTCCTTTCCGAGCAGATCCTGCAACTCGGAAAGAGAGGTCAATTGCCGTTTCAAAGCTTCCGCGCGCGCCAGAAAGAGGTCTCCCTCACTCTGGATGAACAGTTTTCCGGTGCTGCCGTCGCGTGCATTGGCGAGTTCTGGCGGAAAGTCGACCTTGGGGCTGTCATTCAGCTCAGCCTCGAGACGGGCCCGTTTTGCGGTGAGCTGCTTCAGCAGCAGGTCGAAGCGCTTCAGCTCGCCAGCATAGCGCAACTGCTCCAGTTCGCCGAGCCCATTGGCTTCGTTTCGCCGCTCGCGACCGCCCGCCATCGCAACCGCCTGGGTGACCGTGAGCCCGGGGCGAAATTCCAATTCGCCGGGACTGGCCACGGCACCGGAGACGTAGAACATCGGGTAGCGTGTGACCTCGACGGTGGCCACGGGTGCGGCGGCCAGACCCGTCTTCGCCTTGAGAAGCGTCGAAATCTTCTGTGCGACCGAACTCGCGGTCTCGTCCTTCACCGTGAACTCGCCGAGCAACGGGATCGCGATGGTTCCGGTCTGGGACACGGAATACTCGCCGTTGAGCGCCGTCCACTCCTTGTATTCTCCAGTCGAAGCGATCCATTCGACAATGGTCACCTTTACGCGTGTCAACGGCAGGAGCCTGGCGTCTGCATATGCAGGGGCGGCTAGGGGCAGAAGCAACAACCCAGCCAGCGCGCAGCCCAATAGCCCCGAACGATACGGACGCGCCCATGGCGGTGTTCGTGAATGTCGTACCAGCATGGCCTTGCCCCGTGTTTGGTTGCTGTGCCGGCATGCCAGACATGCTGGCAGCATCCGGCACGCTACTTCCCCATCTTCGCGCCAATGCGTGCGGAGTAAATTCCCTCCCTATCGGCGGGGCCTAGTCACTTTTGGTAGGGATGGGTACGCCCTCCCTCCTATCGGATGAGATCCGACAGCGTGTTTCGGCAAGATCGTGCGTCATTTGGTTGAGTGGGAGGTTGCGGTCGGACGGTATCTGTCACTTTGGTGATGCCGATAGACCTTAGTGGGTTCTGTCCCGGAGATCGGATGCGTGGGTAGATTGCCACCGTGATATCGGAAGGAAAAACCATGCGGGTAGCGATCGTTCACTATTGGCTCGTATCCATGCGCGGCGGCGAGAAGGTCGTCGAGGCGCTGTGCGACATGTATCCGGACGCCGACATCTTCACCTTGGTGTGCGACCGCGACAAGCTGTCGGAGAAAATCCAGCGCCACCGCATCTTCACCTCCTTCCTGCAGCACGTGCCAGGCTCCAGGAAACACTATCAATCCCTGCTGCCACTCATGCCGTTTGCACTCGAGAGCTTCGATCTCAGAAACTACGACCTGATCATCTCAAGCGAATCCGGGCCTGCCAAGGGGATCATCCCTCCGCCCCACGCGCTGCATGTCTGCTACTGTCATTCCCCGATGCGTTACCTCTGGGATCACTACCACTTCTATCGCGGCAATGCCGGTCTGATGGCGAAGGTCATGATGCCATTGCTGGCCCCGCTGTTGCGCACGTGGGATGCGAATTCCAGTCTGAGGGTCGATCGTTTCGTGGCCAATTCGCATCATGTCGCCAACCGCATCGGGAAATACTACCGGCGCTCGTCCGTCGTCGTGCATCCACCTGTGGCAACCGAGGATTTTGTACCGGGCGGCGATGTCGAGGATTTCTATCTCTGCGCCGGCCAGATCGTCCCCTACAAACGCATTGACCTTGCTGTGCGCGCATTCACGAAACTGGGGCGCAACCTCGTCGTGCTCGGGGACGGGGATAGCCGGGAAGTCAAGGCTCTCAAGCGGATTGCAGGGCCGACGGTCACCTTCACGGGACCTGCCTCCTTTTCGGAGCTCAAGTCCAGACTTGCCCGTTGCCGTGCGCTTGTCTTCCCCGGTGAGGAGGACTTCGGCATTGTTCCGGTCGAAGCCATGGCGAGTGGGCGTCCGGTCATTGCCTATGGGCGCGGTGGCGCCCTGGATACGGTGGTGCCGGGGCATACGGGCATCCTGTTCAAGGATCAATCGGTCGAGTCGCTGGTTGAGGCCGTGGAGGTCTTCGAGGCCATGGAGCCACGATTCCGATCCGACACGATCCAGATGCACGCTGCCCAGTTCAGTTCGATGAACTTCAAGATCGAGATGAAGAAGATCATCGACCAGGAACTTGCCAAGCGTCATGTTGCGATCGAGGCCAGACCCTATGCTGCGTCGCGCTCACCGCTCTTTCAGGACGTAACCCAGGTGCCCCTGCACTAATACGTCTGTTTCGACGCTGCCGAACTTATCGCGAGCCCGCCGACAGAGGAGACTGGCGCAGGCGTCGGTCGACGAGATCTCTTCTTGCTCCCGGCATACTCCTTTTTGAGTAAGGCTCAGCAAAAGCAACAACTATCGAGGGGATGATCCGCCGCATATCCTTCAACCGGAAGATCGATCCCACGTTGATCGGAGCCCATGATCGCAAGGAGAATTTGGTGAATGACCGATACCCATGGGCAGCTGCAGGCGACAGGGCACTGACATGAGTGCTTCTTCGTTCGTGGTGAACGGTCGCTATCTTACCCAGAGCATCACCGGCGTTCAGCGGTATGCCCGCAATGTCGTCGACGCCATCGATCGGCTTGAAGAGGCGAGCGGGTCTGTGGTGCTGACGCCGAGGTCAGCCAGCCAGCCGGGCTACCAGCGCCTTCGCACCGTCGAAACAGGCTTTCTGCAAGGCTACGCCTGGGAGCAGGCAGAGCTTCCGCTGGCTGCACTCGGTCGACGGCTCCTCAACCTCTGCAACATGGCGCCAGCTATCAAGAACGAGCAGATCGTCTGTATCCATGACAGCAACGTCCTGTCCTCGCCGGAAAGTTACAGCCGCGGTTTTCGGGCCGCCTATCGTAGCCTTCAGCCTTTGCTGGTGCGGCGCGCAGCGAGGATCGCAACGGTTTCTCACGCGTCAGCCCGGCAACTCGCCCGGTATCTGCCGATAGCCCTTTCGGAGATTGCGGTCCTGCCGAATGGTCATGAGCACGCTTTGCTCTGGAACCCGGCGAAAGCGAAATTGCCTGCGGGTCTGCCTGTCGAGGAAGGAGCCCGTCCGTATGTGCTGGCCTTTGGTTCCGGCGCCAAACACAAGAACATGTCACTGCTTGTCGCGATTGCTCCCCGGCTCGATGAGATGGGGATCAACATCGTCATCGCGGGGGGCGGTGCGATCGATGCGACGGACGCTTCTTTCGAGCATTCCAATGTCTATCATTGCGGCAGGGTGACGGACGACGATCTCGCCCATCTTCTTGATCACGCCCTCTGCCTTGCCTTTCCGTCTGTCACCGAGGGTTTCGGGCTGCCGATCGTGGAAGCGATGGCGCGGGGCTGTCCCGTCCTGTCCTCTGATGCCGCCAGCATGCCGGAGGTCTGTGGAGAGGCCGCATTGATGGCTTCTCCGTTCGATCAACGGCAATGGGTGGACAACATTCGTTCCCTGGCGGAATCGGAGGCATTGCGGGTTCATCTGATTGGTGCGGGTCGAGAACAATGCCGCCATTTTTCCTGGAGGAGCAGTGCGGAGGGGTATCTGGAGCTGCTGCGCAACCCTGTCGCAGGCGTGAGGAGTTCTGCTGCCCCGAAGCGAGCGCAGTCGCGGGCGGCTGCGGTGTTCGCCACTCTCGGCAGACCTGACGTGGTGTCCGCGACGGTGCGCCATTTTCTTGCGACCCAAACCCTGGCGCCGTCTTCTGTCATTGTCTCCTGCAGCAAACTTGAAGATGCAGGAGACCTTGTGGCACTTGATGCAGTGAAGGTCGTCCTTTCTCCGGTAGGGCTGCCGGCCCAACGCAACACGGCGCTGAAGGCGATCGAGGCCGGCACCGAAATCGTCGCCTTTTTCGACGATGATTTCGTGGCCGATGCCGAATGGCTGTCGAGGGCCGCTCAGATCCTCCAGGATGACCGTGGTATCGTGGGTGTCACCGGGCATGTGGTTGCCGACGGGATCAAGGGGCCGGGTATTCCGTTCGAAGAGGCTGTCCAGATCGTCGAAGCTGCAACCGGCGAACCCAAGACGGGCTGGGCCGAACCCTACAGCCCCTATGGATGCAATATGGCCTTTCGGTTTGGCGCGATCGGTGATGTCAGATTTGACGAGCGTCTTGTGCTCTATGGCTGGCTTGAGGATCGTGACTTTGGTGCCCAGCTGGCCGCGCGCGGCGGCAGGCTGGTCAAGTCACCGGACTGTTTCGGGGTCCATATGGGGGTCAAGAGCGGGCGCACCAGCGGTGAGCGCTTCGGCTACTCCCAGATCGCCAATCCGATCTACATGATGAGAAAAGGCACGATGGAGCCGCGTCTGGTGGCGGGCCAGATCTTCCGTAACCTTGCCAGCAATTTCGGGCGTGGCTTCTTGCCCGAGCCTTACATCGACCGAAGAGGCAGGATCAGGGGCAACATGCATGCAATTCTCGATCTGTTTCGCGGACAGCTGGCTCCTGAGCGGGTGGCATCATTCGATGCCGGCAGGACAATCGAACCGATGGGCGGGAGGCCGGCCGATGCCTGACAATGACGCCGAAATCGGAGCGCGGAAGGTCGGTGTGTCTGATGCTGCTGACACAAGTGCCTCGACTTGCAGCCCCGCGGGAGGGCGTGCGTCTGGATCGGCGACAGCTGGCTGCGGGCGTCTGCGGGCAATCACCCAATGGTCGCAGGTGATACTAAAGGCACAGGGGTGACGTGCTGCACTTGTGCAGGCACCACGTGGGGGATGGAGCTGGATGACCAGGCTGAAAGAAGGCGGCATTTCTGACGTCATGCCCAGGCGTGTCGTCATCATCAGCGACCTTTGCGAGGCGCGCGACGGGCCGTCTGTCATTGCCTTGAAGAACGCGGGAATGCTCGCGGATCACGGTGTGCCCGTTGTCTATTTCTGCGGCGATTCCGGAGACAATCCGGGCTTGAGGGAGAAGGGTGTCGAGATCCATGCGATCGGCAACAGCGAATTGCGTCGGCTGTCGTTCGCCAACGCTGCCATCACCGGGCTCTTCAATGCGACGGCTGCCCGCAGGCTGCGGGCTCTCATCCGGGAGCATGACACGCCGGGCACGCTGTATCACGTCCACAACTGGTCAAAGATCCTGTCGCCGTCGATCTTCGCGGTCCTGCGCCCGGTGATGGCGCGCGTGGTCCTCAGTGCGCATGATTTCTTCCTCGCCTGTCCGAACGGGGGCTACTTCAATTTCCAGAAGGGCGTGCCCTGTACGCTAGCGCCGCTGTCGCTCGCATGCTTGGGCTCGAACTGCGATCGTCGGTCTCGCCTGGAAAAGGCATGGCGGATCGTCCGGGATATCGAACGGCGGGCGTTCATGGATCTGTCCCGATCAAAGGGGACGATCCTCGCTGTTCACGAAGGAATGGTCGGCCTGCTTGAGCATGGAGGTGTTTCTGGCCGTTCGATCAAGGTGCTGAGGAACGTCGTGGAGCCATGGTCTGCGGAGCGGGTCGCTGCGGAAGACAATTCCGAGTTCCTGTTCGTCGGCCGCCTTGATCACGACAAGGGTGTGCTGCTGCTGGCTGATGCTGCGAAGCAAGCTGATGTACCAGTGACCTTTGTCGGAGATGGCGAGCTGGCCAGAGAGATAGCGGCTCGTTATCCACGGGCGCGGCTGCTCGGTTTCAAGGACCGCCTGGGGCTGCGGGAGGTCGCCAGCAGGGCGCGATGTGTCGTCGTTCCCACCCGTTCCAGAGAGACATTCTCTCTGGTGGCCTATGAGGCGATCAGCTCCGGAATTCCTGTCATCATCAGCGATTTCGCAGCGACCCGTGATGATATCCTGCAGGAAGGCGTCGGCTTCCGCTGCAATCCCTATGATACAGCGGGGTTGAGCTTGACGTTGAAAACACTGGCTGCGGATGATGCCACGATCGCTGCGATGAGCCATCGCGGATTTCTCGGACGGGACCAGATGATCCTCTCAGCGAGCAATTGGCAGCAACGCCTGTTCGACCTCTATCGCTCGCAGATGCTGCAGGCGGATGTCGGAAATCGCTCCAGCGTCCATTACGCTCGCTGACCCAAGGATTCTGCATCTGCCGGACGTGCTAACGTCGCAAAATCTTTCGCGCCATTCTCAAGGCGAGTGCTTCCCACCCATCCGGAGCGCCTGAGAGTTTCCAGAGAAAAAGATCGACTGCGGCGAACAGGAACAGCGCAACGCCGCAGATCCAGGAGAGGTTGAGGAATGTGTAGAGTGCACTGTCTTGCGGGCCGAAGACGTTCGATGCACCCGCCAGGAACAGTGCCATGGGCAGCATCGCGGCGGAGGGGCGCAAAAAGCCGACAAGCTGGGACGTAATGCTGAGATCGGCCAGTTTGCGAACCAGCACCATGGTGACGATGAAGCCCACCACCGATGCGATCGTGTGACCGATGAGAAGCCCCTGTAGCTTCATGGTCATGGTTAAAGCAATGATCAACGGTACCTTGACGCTGAACTCGATCAAAAGTTGGATGAAGGCGATCCTGGTGTTGTTGAGCGCCATCGCCAGCGCGGGCAGCAGAACCGTCGGTGCAAAACCGATCGCGGCTGCGCAGGCGAGCCAGGTCAGGATCGGTGCCGTCTCCTGCCATCGAGGGCCCAGAATGAGATGAATGATTGGCTCTGCCAGAAGCGCCATCATCAGGAAGATCGTCCCGGTAACCGCGAACACTCCGGTTGAGGCCTTGAGGTACACTCTGCCCATCTGGCCGCCCTGACGTGCCGCGACAAAGGCTGAAAACAGTGGCGGTGTGATGGGTTGAATGATGGCCTGTGCCGGAACGGCGACCAGGCTGTCGGCCCAGCTGAACCGACCGAATGTGGCGACATCGACGAAACGAGGGAGGATCAGCTTGTCTATCTGCCAATTGAGAGCCACCAATATCTGCCGCGCAGCATTCCAGCCAATCATGTCGGCGAAAATGTGCCATTCCGTCAGGGTCAAGCGAAAGCGTTGCGGGGCGAAGGCGTAGGAGGCTACCATTGCGATGGCCGTGGTCGAGATCTTGCCGATGGCGATCGCCCAATAGCTCCCCGTGGCGGCCGCGAGGATGGTTGCGATCACCAGCGACCCTGCCTTGGCCATGACGTCGAGCGCGACATCGCGGCGAAAATCCAGCACGCGTGCATATTCCGTGAGCCTCTGGCTCAGCAGACCGCGCATGGCCGGTGCCAGGGAGAGGGCACACTGAAGTGCGATGATACGGGGTTCATCATAGAGCTGTGCCAGAGGCCAGGAGAGAGCACAGAGCGTTGTGATGATGGCGAGCGCACGCAGGATAGCGATTGTCAGGGCCGTATCGTACATCGCGTCCGTCGGCACCTGATAGTTCAGGAGCGCGGCCGACAAGGGCATCTCGGAGAATGTCTCGACGATGATCACCGCCGTCATCGCCATCGCGACGACACCGAACTCTGCAGGCCCCAGGAAACGCGCCAGAATGAGGAGTGATATCAGGTCGAGACTCTTTGCCAGAAATCTCCCGCCAGTCATCCAGAGACCCGCCCTGACTGTCCTCTCAGAGAGTGATGGGCTGCCGTCTCTGCTCACAAATGGTACCCGCAATCGAGGCAGACAGACGATTTCAGCGTTGTGAATGGATCGGACTTCGGTTTTCGGCTGTCGAATTGCATCCGGCGCAAGTTTCCTGACGTGACACGATGGACTTTCCATCGGCCCGCGATATCCAGTCCAGCAAGCTTGACACAGAACACCATCGCAAATCCAGCGGACAAGTGATCAAACCTTGCCACGTGGCAGTAATGTTCAGATCAAGGGACTGTGTTCCTTGATCTCGCCCGCCTGGACCACCAGGTCCAGGCGGTCGGCTTTTCAGGTCATGTGCCTTGTCGACCTGAGCAGGCGGCCGTTCTGCGCTTCGCGGCGCTCCGCTTCTGACCGGATGGTCGCGTGATCCGTCTTGTCGTTGTGATCCAGGCATTTTTCGAGAAACAGGGAGAGTGAGGACATCGCATCCTCGCGTCCCATGGCGCCAAAGTCGACATTCCAAAGGATCTGGTCGATGTCGAAGGTCTCTGTCAGTCTTGAGATATGGTCGCGCACCCGTTCGGGGTCGCCGAAGACCAGACTGCCGTTTTCGAATACGTCCTGTGCACTCAGTGCCTCCAACTGCCGGTGCAGGTCGGTGTAGCCAGGATATGCGCGTGAGCTGCGATTGCGCCAGCCGGTGGATGCGTCCGCCCAGGTGGTATGGTAGCGGCGCAGATAGGCAAGGCCTCTTTCCCGCGCGACCCGGTCGTCGGTGTGGACGAACAAGGGGATGAGCATCGTGACGCGCCCGCGCCCGGCATGGCCGGCATCCTGTCTGGCTTCCTGATAGATCGCGATCTGCTCGTTCAGATGCTGATCGGACTGGATGGTGAAGGCTGTCAGGAGATTGAGGCCTCTTTCGCCGGCGCGCGCGAAGCTGCTGCGGGATCTGGCAGCTGCGGCCCAGAGCGGGGGATGAGGTCGCTGCACGGGCAGAGGCAGGAGGTGTACGTCATGGTAGGAGAAGAACGGAGTTTTCGCGGACGCCACCTCATGTGTCAGCAGATCGGTGATGGCCGCCACAGTGGCATCGAAGCGAGCGTGGCTCTCGTCGAGATCAATGCCCAGCATGTCGAATTCCGCGGGCAGAAAGGCTCTGGCAAACCCAACGTCAAGACGACCGTTGGTCAAGACGTCGGCCATGGCGATCCGACTTGCCAGTTGCACCGGATGGTGGAACGTCGGCAACAGGCAGCCGGTCATCAGGCGGACCTGACGTGTCTTTTGCGCGACCGCTACGAGGAACATCAGCGGATCGGGACAATAACCGCCATAGGCCATGCCGTAGTGCTCGGTAATCTTGATTGTCGAAAGGCCTGCTGCGTCAGCCAGAACCGACATATCCAGGGCGTCGCGATAGTAGTCGCTGGCCGACTTGTCGTCTGGTGCCGCATCCGGGAGAAAGGAAAGGCCAAACTTCATGACGTGTGCTCCCGATTGCGATGATGATCGAGGTGTGGGGCGGTCGCGATGGCGGCGAGGAAAAACGTAAGATGAACCGCGATCAGGAACAGCAGGGGAGCCCCGGCGAGCGCGAGCAGCGCATGGGCGGGTCCCATCACAATGGCACCCGCCACCGGGAAGATCGCATGGCGCCAGGACGGCATGCCGACGCATTGGACCGCGACGAAGACCAGGCTGGTCACCATCGCTGCGATCGTGGGGTTCGAACGGAAGGCCCATAGCCCGATACCGCGGAACAGGGTCTCCTCTGCAGCGATGTAGACGAGCAGGATCGCGGGTGCCGCATCCCGACGTTCGCCCGTGCCGATTTTCATGAAGGACCGCAGCCAGCCGGCATCCATCATCGCGCGCCAACGCCCGGCCTGCATATCCGGCACGAGCATCATGACGAGCCCAGCGAGCATCGACGCGAGCGACAGTTCGGCCAGTGCCAGCGGAACCACCATCAGCAGGAGCGGCGCGTCGTAGTCTCCGAGCATGAGGGCGAGGAGCGGGACGTCCAGCAGGACGACGAGGAGTGCAACCGTGGCGACCTGGAAGACGGCCGCCACCGCAATATTGACGACAGCAAACTGTTCCTCGACACTTTCGGTCCTGCCCGTCCGGCGCTTCAGCCAAAGATCGAGAACAGCCCGATCGGCTATTCGTGTCAGCACGAGATAGTAGATGGCGGTTGCCGTGAGGAAGATGGTCGGGCCGAGGATGATCGCGGCGGCGCTGTTCATGATGCGCCCGCCAAAGTCCGTAACCGACGTGCAGCGGCGATGTTGAACAGGGCATGTGCGAGCGCCGCCGGGATCACGCCGCCCATCACCAGCAGCAGGGTTGCTCCGATCGACAGGGGGAGCTTCTGCCAGAACTGTGCGGCCCCGAAGCGCACATGAATGGCTGCAAACCAGACGGTCACAAGGACTGCTGTGATCGGCAGGAAGGCCAGCGTTGCGCCACTTGTGGTGACAAGAATGGCACGGATAGCCAGCTCCTCTCCGGCACCGATCATAGACAGCAGCCAAGGCGGGTCCAGTTGTGGAGGCTCATGGCGGAGCGGTTCTGTTCTGGTTGCCGGTGCCCGTGTCGTTGACGGCGTCGCCCGCTGCCAGGGGGATGAGGTTGCTATCGAGGTGCGCGGCGGTTGAACCTGCTGCGCCGTCGGTCGCGTGTTGCGTATGATGCGGCGGCCGATGGCGATGTCGGCTGTATAGGCAAGGAGCCCCACTGCCGGTGCCATCGCGAGGGCAATCGTCGCCAGCGTCGCGCCAGCGTTGAGCGGCAACACATGCCACAGCGGGCTGAGCAGGAGATCGGCGCCCAGGAGAACAAGGCCTGTGGATCCGAGAAGCGCCAGCGTCATGGCGTAGACGAGAGAGCGGGAAATGGGGATGCCACAGGACGTCAGGAGCGCGCCGGCATAGGCTGACAGTGCAGGGGCGCCGGCGGACGACAGGACGAGTGCGATCAGGATCGCCAGCGACAGTGCATCATGGGTAGGGATGGATGCCGGCATCGTGACGCACTCCTCCATAGGCTGCCAACCTTCGATGGCCGAGTACTGGCGCGCTGGGCAGTGACAGGCTGATCGTGTCCGGCGACCAGACGCGGATTGCAAAGAAGCCGGCATCGCGCAGATCGGCGGTCGTGAGGTCGTAGTACAGAAGCTCTTTTCCGCTGCTGGCGAAGTCGGCGATCAGCGGTGCTATGTCCGGCCCGACTGGAACGTCCGGGTCCGCCGGCAGGTCTGCCGCGGTCGCCGTCTGCCCCTCGCGAAAGCGCGACCGAAGTCCTTCGGCATTCGCCGCCTGCGCGTAGTAGACGACATTCATGTCGAGGTCATAGATCTGTTCGGTGTCGATCGTCGGCAGGCGTCCCCCATGGGTCTGCAGCTCCTGCAGCAACACCAGCTTTGCCAGCTGGTAGATGCCGGAACTCTCCGACAATGCCTTGTACATTGCCTCCTCCAGGCGCATGTCCGTGCCCAGGCCGACGACACTGGCTGGAATCCCCTTCTCGTCGACAAGCAGGCATGCGATGGTGAAAACCCGCAGATCGGCATTGGGCAGGAGATAGAATTCCGGCTTTGCCGTCGACGAGACGCCGACCAGGGTTTCTATGGCGGCTTTCAGACGTCTGGTGCGGCCGTCCGGGATGACGCGGACAGGAGCCTGATGCCCGTACCAATGTCCCATCGCACAATCCAGCTGCACCAGTTCGAGCAGGGCGTTGCGCAGGGCCGCGAGCGGCGTCACATGCACGGCGGTGCCCGTCGTCACGGCCGGTGCGATCCAGGGCTCTCCTCGATCGATCTGTGGCGTATAGCCGAGAAAGAGAAGCTGGTCCGGCGCGTAAAGGCGTTCTCCGCTGACGAGCGAAAGCCCCCGGCTCCACTGTAGTGAATCCTCTTCCGTCGGCCTTCGGAAAGGATGGCGGGGCGCCTTTTCCTGTTCCAGGCTGAAGTAGTGCAGATGCTCGATGGCAACTGCCTTGCTTCCTGTCCTTACGAGGTCCGCATGGCTCGCAAAGCAGGTCGAGGCCGGAGGCCGCATGCCGGCCTGCAGCTGTGCATAGCGCTCCAAGGCTTCGGCGAGGGCCGGGAGCAAGGCTTCGCGTGCAGTCGCGCCGCAGCCGCCGATATGCATCGATCGGCTCGGGGGAGCTCTGCCTTGCAGAACGTGGATCCCTGTCAGTTCCGCGCCGGCCACGACGAAGCGCGGCTCATGCCGATTGCCGAGGAAAATGCCGAGGCTCCGTGTCACGCCGGTAAGCGGGCTCATCGTCCGCTGCATCAGTTTGCGGATTTGCGGGCTCAGGCCGGCGGGGTCAGCCGTCTCGCAGATCATCGGCTTGCTCCCACGGATGTATCGAGCAAGGCCCGCATATCGTAGTAGAGCTCGGGCTCCTCGACGAAGGCCTCGGGCCCGCAGGCGGGGCAGCCGGGGAGGCGCAAGATGTCATGGAAGCAGAACTCCATCGTCGGCATGTAGAGCGACAAGGTCTTGCCAATGGTGAAGGTGGTTCCGGTGACCAGATAGTTCACGGCTTCGAGCGCCATGTGGCCGGCCAGAATGTGCTGCAAGGCAGTCTCGATCTTCAGCGGGGCCTGTCGGACCTGGCCTTCGGCCAAGGCCGACTTGTAGCGCTGGTAGGAGACCGTCTCACGCAGGTTCATGGTAACCCGTGTTTCACAGCACTGGAAGCAGGCCGAGGCATCCGGGACGGTGAGGGGGCCGACGAAAAGGGTAGGCCCATCCGCTGCGCCCCACAACCAGGGCGAACCAAGCAGTAGTGCGAGCCGATTGAGGACCAGGGCGCGATGCGGATCGATCGGCAACTGGGGGAGGATCAACAGTCTCCCCTTCAGCGGCATGAAGTCCTCCTCGATCGTTGCCCGGTCCAACCCCTTTTCGAAGCGTGACAGTGTCAGAATGCGCAGCGCACGCATCGTCGGATCCTCGTCACCGAGGACGGCCACGTCGGCATCCGGCAACAGTTCGCGGATGGATGCGGCAAGCATGTCGCCAATGGCACCTGCACCGATGATCGTCGCCGGCATTCGTGCCGAAAGCCCGGTGTCGCGGCTGCGCAGCGAGGGGAATATACGATCGAAGTAGGCGTCCAGTACGTGCTCCGGACCATCCTGAATGGCACCAATCTGGTAGAGGTGATCGATCAGATCCTCGATCATTGCGCGTCTTGCACCCGTCTCGCGGGCAACGTCTCTGACCGATCGTCCGTCCAGGTGCTTCAGGATGGCAGCCAACTGGCCATTCTGGTCCTCGTCGCGCAGAAAATGCGAGACTGCATTGAAACCGCCCGATCTCAGCTCGACATGGTCGGGACCATGAATGATCAGGCTGAAATCGATCTTCAGGCGCGGTCCCTCCAGACCGCGTGCAGAGGCCGTCAAGCGGCTGTCGTCGAGCTTCGTATCCATCATCCCCCCAACACCATTGCGTGAATTGCTGTTTGATAGTGGCCGTCGAAGCCGAAGGCGCGGTTGAGTTCATCATCGTAAAAGCCGCCATAGTCGCAGCTGGCGCAGCCTAGTGCCGTTGACGCCAGATGGACGTTTTCAGCGATGTAACCCGTTTCCATCAGGGCGAAACGGAGCCCTCTCTGGCCGTATTTGCGCATGCTGCGCCACGGGGATACCGAGAAGACAAGGAAGGCCGAAGCCCTGCGAATGTCGACGAAATCACCTGGAAGCGCGGCCATCACGCTGCGGACTGCTTCATCGCCTGCCGCATCCGTCTCGATCCGTGCCAGCGCATCCTGCAATGGCAGGAAGTCGTACAGGCCGGGTGCGAGGCCGGGGATATCGCGGACGGCGAGATGCAGGTCGATCGGGTAGAGGCCTCCGCCACTCGGTGCTGCCCGCAAGGGCATGCTGCATGGCGTCCCGTCCTTGAGTTCGGTCGTTGCTGTCGCCGTAATGCCGGCGGCGCATTGCAATATGGTTGCAAGCGCGGCGAGCTTCAGCGGTTCCCCCGACAGCGTGCGGTTGCTTCGTCTCCTGGCGATGACCTCATGCAGGGCCATGGGAAGCAGCAAGGGCGTTGGCAGAGCGAAGGTCTCCGGACTCTTTCGCATCCTCCGCCCGACCTGCGAGACCATCGTCAGGGCGGCATCGTCAAAGTAGGACTGCACCGAGATCTCGAACTCTCGGTCACCGCGGCGATAGCGCGAATTGAGGAGGAATTCGAGAGCAGGGTTCGACAATTCCCCGGCTGCCATGGCGTATCGCAACTGCGCGGTGCGCAATCCCGTCGAACTGGCATGGGCCGTGAAATTCTTGAATGAATTCAGATAGGCGGCGCTGGCGATAGGCAGGCCTGGGCCAGCCGTCGCCTCGTCCGACGCAGCTTCGGTCATCGGGTGCTCCCGGCTGTTGGTTGGATCGCGTGTGGGAGCGAAACGGGCCGGCGCTCGAGGCTCCCGGCCCGGCGCTCGCTTTAGTGGGCTTCCATGGCCTCAAGCCGATCGGAATGGCCGATCGATGCTCGCTGTTCGGCGATCTCGATCTTCGAGATCTCGCCATGCTCGAAGAGCTTCTCGGCCCAGGCGGCCAACTGAATGATGCCGAAGCGATTGCCTTGCGGGTCCGAGCAGATCTGGAAATCACCCAGGGTTTCGGTGACCTCGTCAGGGGTGCCAAACTTGAACTGGGCGAACTTTTCCTTGTAGTCCGGGATGAATTCCGGGTGATAGGTCAGCGGGATCACTGCCGTCATCACCTTGCCGCCGGCCGCCGTGACCCGCTTGGCGTAGTCCGCCAGGTTCGGAACGGCCAGATGCACCATGGTCGTCTCGGTGTCCATGTAGCGGTCGCCGATGTTCAGCTTCACCCCGGCCGAGATCCAGGTCTGAAAGGCTGTATTGTCGGTCTTGATCGTCCGCCCGAAGTTGAGCGCGAAGATCTTGTCATAGAAGCTGGCAAGGTCTCGTGAATTGCTGGCAGGCATGGTCACGGCGATGAGCCGCGGCGAGCTGATTGTCATCGTCTCTCTCCTCAAAGATTCGTGGGGCACATGATCGCTTGCGGGTTGCTGGCCAGCGGACTTAGGGACGCTTACCGGCGTCGATGCTCAGGACGCCGCAGGTGCAGGTGCTGCAGCAGGATGCGAAGCAGCTGGTCGTGCCGCCGGGCACGATCATATGCGGGCTGACGCTGTTCTTCGCCCCGAACAGGTCCTGTCCGGCTGCTGTGATGTGTTCGGCTGCTGATGTGACTGACAGGCGCATGATATTCCTCTCCCATGGTGAAAATGATGGAGTGCTACTTATAGGTGTGCATAGAGGAAGCTCTAGCAATAAGAGCATACATCAATAACCTCGGGTTGCAATGCCTTCTAAATCACATTTTTGAAGGGTGTCTTTGTGCGAGGTTCCCGATGCCGAGGACAGCCCGGTCACCGTCTTGATCATGAATTCTGTGAGGGATCATTCGTATACTCGGTGCCGACAGCCTGGCGCACAAAAAAACCAGGGCGCACCATTGGTGCGCCCTGGTTGATCAGTGTGCTCTGGGCCTGAAAAGCCTCGTGGAGCGAAGGAGGAAGCAGCTTCCTCCTCCCCCGTCTTTCGCTCATTCGGCTGGTCGCGGAACCCTGAACCAGGCGATGTAGAGCGCCGGAAGGAAGAGCAGCGTGAGCAGCGTTCCAACCACGATGCCGCCCATCATGGCATAGGCCATTGGACCCCAGAACACCTCCCGGGAGATTGGGATCAGGGCAAGCGTTGCCGCGGCTGCCGTGAGCATGATCGGTCGCATACGGTGCTCTGTGGCTTCTACGACTGCCTGATAAGTCGGCATCCCCTCGTCACGCAGATGTTCGATTTGCACGATCAGGATCACGGAGTTGCGGATCAGGATGCCGATCAGGGCAAGGACACCGAGGATCGCCACGAAGCCGAGAGGGGCTCCACTCAGCACGAGGGCTGCAACCACGCCGACAAGGGCGAGCGGAGCCACGGAAAAGACCAGGAACAGGCGGTGGAAGCTCTGTAGCTGGAGCATCAGCAGGGTTGCCATGACGAACAACATCAATGGCACGACCTGTATGATTGGTGCCTGCGATTGTGCGCTTTGCTCGACAGCACCGCCTACAGCGACCGAGTAGCCACTCGGCAGTTGTGTTGCAAAGGCGTCGATCCTGGGTTGCAGGTCCTTGACGACGGTCGCCGGTTGCTTGTTGCCGACGACCCCAGCCTTGAGTGTGATGGTCGGCAGGCGGTTGCGTCGCGAGATGCTCGGCTGTTCCAGTTCATAGTTGAACGTTGCCACCGAGGAGAGCGGAATCGACTGGCCCCCGGCGTTTGAAATCTGCAGGTTTAGCAGGGTTTCGATGGACGACCGATCGCTGTCCTGGGCGCGCCCGACCACGTTGATGAGATAGATTCCGTCGCGGACCTGCGTGACGCCCGTGCCCTGGACGACACCGTTCAAGACATTGGCGATGTCCTGTGAGGAGAGGCCGAGTTCCCGGGCCTTGTCCTGGAGAACCGCCATCTTGACCACCCGTGCAGGCTCGTTCCAGTCCATGACGATGCTGGTCAATGACGAGTCCGCGCCCATCACGGAGGCGAGTTTCAGGCTCTCGTCTCTCACTGTGACCGGATCCGGGCCGGAGAGCCTGTACTGTACCGGCTTGCCCACCGGCGGACCGATGTCGAGAAGCTTCACGAAGGCATCCGTTCCGGGGAAGGTCGTGTGAAGATAGGCCTGAAGCTCTTTCCTCAGCCGGTCGCGCGCTTCCAGGTCTTTTGTCAGGATGACAGTCTGGCCGAAGGCCGGGGAAGGATCCTGGACATCATAGGAGAGGATGAAGCGCGGGGCTCCCTGGCCAATGTAGCTTGACCAATGATCGATGTCGGGATTTCCCACGAGCTTTTCGGCCTCGAACCGGGCAATCTGTCGGCTCGTTTCCGCGATCGTTGCGTTCTGCGGGAGGTTCCAGTCGACGATCAGCTCAGGACGGTCAGAACTGGGGAAGAACTGCTGCTGGACGACCGACATGCCGACGACAGACAGCGCGAAGAGCACCAGTGTCGCCGCGATCGTTATCCAACGCCACCGCAGGCTCACCTGAAGTGCCTGCGAGAAGAGGCGGCCGAACCATCCCTTGTGTTCATGATGCTTGGCGATCGTCTTCGGGAGGATCGTCACCCCCAGCAGGGGGGTGAAGACCACCGCGACAACCCATGACGCCGTCAGCGAGGTTGCCAGCACGACGAAGAGGGTGAAGGTGAACTCGCCTGCACTGCTGCTGTTGAACGCGATCGGAAGGAAGCCGGCGACGGTCACCAGGGTTCCGGTCAGCATGGGAAATGCGGTCGAGGTATAGACGTATGTCGCCGCCTTGCGCAGGCTGTCGCCCGCTTCCAGTCGCGCCACCATCATCTCGACCGCGATCATGGCGTCATCGACGAGCAGCCCGAGCGCGATGATCAGCGCGCCAAGCGAGATACGCTGCAGAGAAATGCCCGCATACTGCATGACGACGAAGGTGATCCCGAGCACGAGGGGTATGGAGATCGCGACGACCAGGCCGGCGCGTGTGCCGAGGCTGATGAAGCTGATCGCCAGCACGATTGCGACGGCCTCAAACAGCGCCCGCGTGAAGCCCGAGACGGCTTCCTCGACGACGGCCGGTTGGTCGGAGACATGGAAGACCTCGACGCCGACTGGCATATCGGCGCTGATCTGTTCGATCCTGGCTTCCAGGTCTTCACCGAAGGTCAGCAGGTTCGCGCCCGGCTTCATGCCGATGGCAAGGCCTATCGCCGACTTCCCGTTGTAGCGGAAGAGAGACGTCGGCGGGTCGGCATACCCCCGCCGGATTTCCGCCACGTCGGTGAGGGGGAAGAAGCGTTCGTTGACCCGAAGGTTGACCTCGCGCAGGCTCTCCTCCGACTTGAAGCTGCCGCCGACACGAAGAGCGATGGTTTCGGGGCCAGACTGCATGATGCCCGACTGAGTGACCGCATTCTGCGCCTGAAGCGTGGATATGACGACCGAGCGGTCGATGCCGAGGGCTGCCAGCTTTTGCGTCGAGAACTCCAGGTAGATCACTTCGTCCTGCGCGCCGATCACATCGACCTTGCCGACATTGGGAACTGCGAGGATCCTCGTTCTTGCGTCTTCGGCGACATCGCGAAGTTCGCGCTGTGTCAGGCCGTCGGAGGTGAAGGCGTAGATGTTGCCGTAAACGTCGCCGAACTGATCGTTGAAGAAGGGGCCCTGAACGCCTGACGGGAAATTGCCCCTGATATCGTTGATCATGTTGCGCACGACCAGCCAGGTCGGCGCGACATCCCGCGCCTTGGTGGAGGCAAGAAGGTTGACGAAGACGGTCGTCTTTCCGGCCTGGGTCACGCTGCGGGTGTAGTCGAGGGCTGCCAGTTCCTGCAGCTTGCGCTCGATCCTGTCGGTGACCTGTTCCGTGACCTCCTGGGCGGACGCACCCGGCCACTGCGCCTGGATCACCATGGTCTTCACGGTGAACGAGGGATCCTCTTCTCGTCCGAGGTCGAGATAGGCGTAGAAACCGGCGACCGCGAAGGCGATCATGAAATACCAGACGATTGAGCGGTGTTCGAGTGCCCAGTCGGAGAGATTGAACTTGTTCACGTGCGGCGTTCCTGTCCGAGTTTCACCACTTGTCCGTCCTTGAGCTGATCGACCCCGGTCACCACGATGCGGTCTCCGCGGGACAGGCCCGAGAGGATCCGCAGGGTGTCCGCTGCCGTCGTTTCGGCAACGACTGTCACTTCCGTCTTTTTCAGCTGGTTCGTTTCAGGCTCGATCCGCCAGACATGGTTGATGTCGTTTTCGCTGAAGACGGCCGATGAAGGCAGGGTCACCTCGGTGTTCTCGATTGCGTTGGTGAGCGAGACCGTGACGACTGACCCGAGCCGGAAGGAGACCGGTGCGTCATCCAGCGCGATCTTCACTCTGTAGGAGCGTGTCGTCGGATCGGCATCCGGGGCGATTTCCCGCAATGACCCGCCTACGGAAACCGTCGGGTCGAGCTGAAGATCAATCTGAACCTGCTGGCTCTCGCGAAGCGGCTCGAGCAGCGATTCCGGTACGTCAATCACGGCGTCACGCTGATCCAGTCGGGCCAGTTCCAGAACGGCCTGGCCCACCGCGACTGTTTCTCCGACGTCGGCATTCCTGCGTGTGATGGCCCCGTCGAAGTCGGCCCTGAGCGTCGTGTAACCGAGCTGCTGATTGGCTTTCTGAAGCGATGCCTGTGCCCGGTCGAGATTGGCCTGTGCGGCGATCAGGGCCTGCTCGGCGACCTCCAGGTCTGCCTGGCTCGCACTCCGACTGGAAACGAGGATCTGATTGCGGTTGGCCACGATGCGGGCGTTTTCTAGTTGCGCCTCGGCCGAGCGCACTTCGGCCTGCGCACTGCGCACGGCCAGTTGTGCGGTCAGGGGATCGAGTTCCATGAGGATGTCGTCACGCTTGACGATATCACCCACCTGTACCGCATTTCGAATGATCCGGCCGAAGGTGCGGAAGGCGAGATCCGCCTCCACCCTCGGCTGGATCGTCCCGGCAAAACGGAGAAGATCGGAGTGATCTGCCTTGACCTCGGCGAACACTACGGTCCGTACGGGGTCCTGATCGGCACTGTGGACAGGCAGTGCAGCCAGAAGGCTGCCGAGCAGAACCAGTGCCCTGGTCTTGGATCGATGATGATGCATCCTCTTAGCTCTCCCAGTCGAGCAGTTCATTCGGACGAACGAGTTTTACACCCTCGGTTACGACAAGGGCCCCGTCGCTCAATCCGGCACGCACTATGAAATCCCCGGACCGGTAGACCGAGACATCGACCGGCACCAGTGACGCCGTGCGGGTTGCCGGATCTATGACCCAGACCGCCGGCTTGCCGTTCTGTGAGGACATCGCGCTCCAGGGCAGAACAGTGCCCTTCTGCGCGGGGCCGAGAAAGGCTCCGACCACCGGGGTGCCGAGCGGCCATGACTGGTCGTCCTGAAGCGTCAGGCGGATTCGAATGGTCCCGGTCTGTGGGTCGATGACGGGTGAAATCTCCCGGATTGTTGCAGTCGCCTTGCGGTCTTGATCGCTGATGGGCGAGACTTCAACCTCTTGCGACGGCTCGCCCTTGAGAAAGAAGGCTTCATACACGTCGAACACCACGTCTCTCGGGCCGTCGCGAGCGATGGCCAAGGCGGGCTGGGCTGCGGAAACGACGGAGCCGACTTCCACATTGCGCGCGGTGATGATCCCGTCGGCGTCGGCCCTGAGCGCCGTGTAGGACAGGGCATCTTTCGCGGTTTCGAGGTTGGCTTGTGCCGATTCCAGGGACGCCTGGCTTGTTGCGAGCCCTTCCCGGGCCTGGTCGAAGACCTGTTGCGAGATGGC
>CALSAF010000048.1:0-27479 GCA_943372805.1 Rhizobium sp. Q54 | reverse complement strand
TCTGGCAGTGCATTTTTGCCCTGGAGGGGGCGTCGCACCTGTCCCGATGGAGGTCGGGATTTCGAACATTGGGAGGAAAACGTCATGAAGTCAGTCATTCTGAAATCAACGGTTGCCGCTGGCGCGCTGGTCTTTGCCAGCCTGTCGGGTGCCAATGCCGTCAAGGCCGAAGAGTTGACCCTGTGCTGGGCCGCCTGGGACCCGGCCAATGCGCTGGTCGAACTCAGTAAGGATTTCGAGGCCAAGTCAGGCCACACGATGAAATTCGAATTCGTGCCCTGGCCGAATTTTGCCGACCGCATGCTCAACGAGCTGAATTCCGGCGGCAAGCTTTGCGATCTGATGATCGGCGACAGCCAGTGGATCGGTGGTGCCGCCGAGAACGGCCAATATGTGAAGCTCAATGATTTCTTCGCCAAGGAAGGGATCAAGATGGAGGACTTCATCCCGGCAACCGTCGTCGGTTATGCCGAATGGCCGAAGAACTCTCCAAACTACTGGGCGCTGCCGGCCTTCGGCGATGTCGTCGGCTGGACCTATCGCAAGGACTGGTTCTCCCGTCCCGAACTGCAGGCCGAATTCAAGACGAAGTATGGTCGTGATCTCGTCGTGCCAAAAACCTTTGCTGAACTCAAGGATATCGCCGAGTTCTTCCAGGGGCGCGACATTGACGGCAAGAAGGTCTATGGCGCGGCGATCTATACCGAGCGCGGCTCGGAAGGCATCACCATGGGCGCCATGGATGTGCTCTATTCCTTCGGCTTCCAGTACGATAATCCGGCCAAGCCCTATGAGCTCGAAGGCTTCGTCAACTCGCCGCAGTCCGTTGCCGGCCTTGAATTCTACAAGGCGCTCTATGATTGCTGCACGCCGCCTGGATCCTCCGACACCTATATGTCTGAGAACATCGACGCCTATAAGTCAGGGCAGGTGGCACTTCAGATGAACTTCGCCTTCATCTGGCCGGGCATCCATGCCGATGCCAATGTCGGCGGCGACAAGTCGGGCTACTTCCCCAATCCGGCAGGCCCCGATGGCAAGCAGTTCGCCCAGCTCGGCGGCCAGGGCATTTCGGTGGTCGCGGCCTCCTCCAAGCAGGATGCCGCGCTTGAATACATCAAGTGGTTTGCACAGCCGGAAATCCAGAACAAGTGGTGGTCGCTCGGTGGCTATTCGGCGCTGCGCTCTGTCGTCGAGGATCCGGGCTTTGCCACAAGCCAGCCCTATGCACAGACCTTCCTCGATTCCATGGCGATCGTGAAGGATTTCTGGGCCGAGCCCTCCTATGCCTCGCTGCTGCAGGCTTCGCAGAAGCGCTTCCACGATTATGTCGTGGCAGGCCAGGGGACTGCGCAGGAAGCGCTCGACGGTCTGGTCAAGGACTGGACCGAAGTCTTCGAGGACGAAGGCAAGCTCTGATCGCAAGCTTCTTCTCCGCCCTTGTGTGGATCTGATGCAATTGCGTGGCCGGTCCTCACCGATCGGCCATGCCAGATGCAACGCCTGTGATAGGGGTGCCCCCAATGTCCGAGAACGCCATCGACCGCCTTGCGCGGGCGACCCCGCCGCAAATGGCGAAACGGGTATCCGGTCTCTCCGACCGCGCGATTGCCTGGCTCTTCGTCACGCCGTCGATCTTGCTGCTGCTCGCCGTCAATATCTTCCCGTTGATCTGGACGATCCGGCTGAGCTTCACCAATTTCCGGGTCAACCGACCCAATGAAGAACCCGAATTCGTTGGCCTGCGCAATTATGCCCGCATCCTCACCGATGCTGACATCTGGCAAACCATGCAGGCGACCGCACATTTTCTGCTCTGGACCATTGTCCTGCAGGTTCTGATCGGTTTTGCGCTTGCCTATCTGATCAACAAGAAGTTTCGCGGCAATGATCTCTGGACCACCATCATCGTCCTGCCGATGATGCTGAGCCCCGCCGTCGTCGGCAACTTCTGGACCTTTCTTTACCAGCCGCAGATCGGTCTCTTCAATTACGTCGTTGGCTTCTTCGCCGGCATTGACCCCTCCAGTTTCTCGATGATCGGCGACGTTTCGCTGGCGCCCTGGGCGATCATTATCGTCGACACCTGGATGTGGACGCCCTTCGTCATGCTGATCTGCCTGGCCGGCCTGCGCTCGATCCCCGACAGCATCTATGAGGCCGCCGAATGCGACCGCGCCAGCAAATGGCGGCAGTTCTGGACGATCACCATCCCGCTTGTTCTGCCCTTCCTGATGCTTGCCATCCTGTTTCGCGGCATCGAGAACTTCAAGATGTTCGACCTCGTCGTGCAATTGACCGGTGGCGGCCCGGGCTCGATCACCGAACTCACTTCGATCAACCTCAAGCGGGAAGCCTTCGAGAAATGGCGCACGGGCTATGCCTCGGCTTACGCGGTCATTCTCTTCGTCACGGTCTTCGGCCTCGCCTCGATCTATGTGAAGGCACTGAACAAGGTGAAAGAACGATGAGCAGCTATTCCGTCACCGAGCCTTCGCTCCGCCAGAAATGGTTCGCCGGCATTCTCGTCGTCTTCTATGCCGTCGTCACCATCATGCCGCTGATCTGGATCATCACGACAGGCTTCAAGAGCCCGTCCGATTCCATCGCCTATCCGCCGAAGGTCCTGTTCGAGCCAACGCTCGAAGGCTATGTGAACCTCTTCACCACGCGTACCCGCGTGTCGGAGGCCGATCTTCAGGCCCTGGGCGAGCCGACGACCTGGTATGAACGGCTGGTGCGCGAGGATGGCCTTGTCATCGCAGGTCCTTCTCGCTTCGGCGAGCGGTTCACCAATTCGGTGATCATCGGTTTTGGCTCGACGCTGCTCTGCATCGTCTTGGGAACTGCGGCAGCCTATGCCTTTTCACGCTTCAAGGTGCCGTTGAAGGACGATCTCCTCTTCTTCATCCTCTCGACGCGGATGATGCCACCGATTGCGGTAGCCATCCCGATCTTCCTGATGTTCCGCGAACTCGGCTTGAGTGACACCCATCTCGGCATGATCCTCCTCTATACGGCGGTCAATCTCTCGCTCTCGGTCTGGCTCTTGAAGGGTTTCATCGACGAGATCCCGATCGAATACGAGGAGGCGGCGCTGATCGACGGCTACACCCGCTTCCAGGCCTTCTACAAGGTTGTGCTGCCCCAGGCTGTGACAGGCATCGCCTCGACCGCGATCTTCTGCCTGATCTTCGCCTGGAACGAGTATGCCTTTGCCGTGCTCTTGACCTCGGGCACCGCCCAGACGGCGCCGCCCTTCATCCCCACGATCATCGGGGTGAGCGGCCAGGACTGGCCGGCTGTTGCCGCCGGTGCGACGCTGTTTCTCGTGCCCGTCGTCGTCTTCACGATCCTTCTGCGTAAGCATCTGCTCAGGGGCATTACATTCGGAGCCGTTCGCAAATGAGCCGATTCTTACAGGGACTGCGCCGTTTCAGGCGCAACGAATGGGAACTGGTGGCCTCGGCGCTCATTGCGCTCGGCGTGGTCATGATGATGCAGCCGGTCGCGCTCTGGCTCTACTCCTATTCGTTCATCGTGACGCTGATCGGAACCGTCATGTTCATCATCGTCAGTCATTTTCCGGAGTAACCGATGGCGCAGATCCGTATCGAGAACGTGCGCAAGGAATTCGGCAGCTTCACCGCTGTCCAGTCCTCAACGTTCACCGTCGAAGACGGCGAGTTCTTCATGCTGCTCGGTCCCTCCGGTTGCGGCAAGACCACGACACTGCGGATGATGGCGGGCCTCGAGCTGCCAACCAGCGGCGAGATCTATATCGATGGCGAAGAGGTCGGCATGAAGCGGGCCAGCCAGCGCGACATCGCCTTTGTCTTCCAGATGTTCGCGCTCTATCCGCACATGAATGTCCGCCGCAACATTTCCTACCCGCTCTTGAGCCAGGGCGTGCCGAAGGTGGAGGTCAGAACAAGGGTCGAGGAAGTCGCCCGTATCCTCAAGATCGAGGATATCCTCGACAAGCCGGTCGGCGGATTGTCCGGCGGCGACCGCCAGCGCGTGGCGCTCGGCCGCGCCATCGTGCGCCGCCCCAAGGCTTTCTTCATGGACGAGCCGCTCGGCGCGCTCGATGCTGAGTTCCGCGAGCATATGGCCGAAGAATTGCGGGCCCTGCATGACCGCATGGGTGCCACCACCGTCTATGTCACGCATGACCAGCTGGAAGCCATGCAGATGGGCGACAAGATCGTCGTCATGAACCATGGTGTGGTCGAGCAGTTCGGCCTGCCGCAGCAGATCTACGACTGGCCGGCCACCCGCTTCGTCGCCAATTTCATCGGCTCGCCCTCGATGAATTTTCTGGAGTTCGAGGGCATGGTCGGCATCGGCAGCGATCATGTCACGCTCGACGGGCATCGGCTTGCCATTCCTGTTTCCCGCCAAGGCGCCGAGGGCCGGTTGACGCTTGGGGTCAGGCCCGAACATGTCCGCTTCTCGGATGCCTCACCCTATCGGGGACAGGTGATCGCCACCGAATATCTCGGCACGACGCAGCTCGTGACGCTGAAAACCGCGAACGGTGACATCAAAGCGCGCATTTCGTCCGCTGCCACCGTCAAGGCCGGCGAGACGGTCGGGCTCGATTTTGACAGCCGCACGATGACCGTCTTTGCCGGCGAACGCGGACATGCGCTTGTCTCGGCGGGCAATGAAGGAGTGCTGCGCCATGGCTGAGGTCATTCTTGATAATGTCACCAAGCGTTTCGGCGACCATGTCGCGCTCGACAATGTTTCGATGACGGTGCCCGATGGCTCCTTCGTCGTGCTCCTCGGACCGACGGGTGCCGGCAAGACCACGACGCTGCGGCTGATTTCGGGTCTTGATCAGCCGGACAGCGGCGAGATCCTGATCGGCGGACAGCCGACCAAGGGTCTGACGCCGGCAGAGCGCAATGTCGCGATGGTCTTCCAGCAATATTCGCTCTACCCGCATCTGACGGTGCGCGAAAACCTCGCCTTTCCGCTGAAGTCGCCGCTCTTGAAGACACCGCCTGCCGAAATCGAGCGCAAGGTGAAGGCGATCGCCGAGACCCTGCAAATCGCCCACAAGCTCGACAACAAGGCGACGGCACTGTCAGGCGGCGAGATGCAGCGTGTCTCGATCGGGCGCGCGCTGGTGCGCAATCCGCAGATCTACCTTATGGACGAGCCATTGAGTTCGCTTGATGCCAAGCTCAGGGCGGACCTGCGCATCGAGTTGAAGAACATCCAGGCCATGTCAGGCGCGACGCTGCTTTACGTGACCCATGACCAGGTCGAAGCCATGACCATGGCCACCCATGTCGGCGTTCTGCATCATGGACGGCTCGTGCAGTTCGGCTCGCCCCGCGAGGTCTATGAGGAGCCGGTCAGCATCTATGCCGCCGCCCGTCTCGGCCAGCCGCGGATCAATATCCTGCCGGCGGATCTCTTTCCCGGCGCGCCGCCGCGTGCAGTGTCGATGGGCCTGCGCCCCGAGCATATCCGTCAGGGCAGCGGCGAGGACAGTCTCGTTCACCGGGTCGAGCGGCTGGGTGACCAGACCCGCCTGCATCTGTCGTTTCGGGGCACAAGCCTTGTTACGGTGACGGAGCCGCATACCGGGCTTCGCAGCGGTGACATCGTCCAGATCGAACCCAGCAATCCGCTTTATTTCGACGCCGACGGTCTTCGGCTGACGTGAGGGAGTTTCCAATGGCACAGTTCATCAACAAACGCGAAGACGTCGTCATCGAGGCCGTCGAGGGGCTGCTTGCCACCTCCGGCGTGCCGCTGGCCCGGCTGGATGGTTATCCGCATATCCGCGTCGTCGTGCGCGCCGACTGGGACAAGTCGAAAGTGGCGCTGGTTTCGGGTGGCGGCTCCGGACATGAACCGGCGCATGCCGGTTTCGTCGGTTCGGGCATGCTGACGGCTGCCGTCTGCGGCGATGTCTTTGCCTCGCCCAGCGTGGATGCGGTGCTTGCCGGCATCCTTGCCGTGACCGGCCCCGCTGGTTGCCTGCTGATCGTCAAGAACTATACCGGTGACCGTCTGAATTTCGGCCTTGCTGCAGAGCGGGCGCGCGCCTTCGGCCTCAATGTCAGCATGGTTGTTGTCGACGATGACATCGCGCTTCCGGATCTGCCACAGGCCCGCGGTGTCGCCGGCACGCTGTTCGTCCATAAGATCGCAGGCGCGCTGGCCGAAGACGGCGCCGATCTCGACACGGTGACATCTGCGGCACGTCGCGTCATCGCCGGAACGAAGAGCATCGGCATGTCGCTCGACACCTGCACCGTGCCCGGGTCGCCGAAGGAAGACCGCATCCCCAAGGGCATGGCGGAACTCGGCCTCGGCATCCATGGCGAGGCGGGCGTCGAGCAGGTCGACTTTTCCGGTGCGCAGTCTGCCATGGCAGCGGTCGCCGCCAAGCTGAAATCGACGATCGGGGAAGCCCCGCATGTGGCGCTGATCAACAATCTCGGCGGCACCTCGGTGCTCGAAATGTCCGTTCTGGCGCATGAACTGATCCGCTCCGACATTGGCGCGCACATCAGCCACGTGGTCGGACCGGCCTCGATGATGACCTCGCTCGACATGCGCGGCTTTTCGATTTCGCTCTATCCGGCAAGCCGCGAGGAACTGATAGCGCTCGGCCAGCCGGTCGGCCCCGCCTCATGGCCTGGCCTGTCCATGGTGCATCCGGTATCGGTGGTGGCGCTGCCGGACGGGCTGACCCCGATCATGCCGCTGCCCTCCGAGCACAAGCCGACCCGCGACTTCCTGATTGGCTGCTGCAATGTGATGATCGCTGCCGAACAGGATCTCAACGCTCTCGATGCCAAATCGGGTGACGGTGACACAGGCTCGACGCTGGCCGGGGCTGCGCGTGCACTTGTCAAGGCGATGGACCGCCTGCCGCTCTCCGATCACACCCAGCTGTTCCGCGCCATCGGCCTCGAACTCAGCCAGACCATGGGCGGTTCGTCCGGGGTTCTGCTGGCGATCTTCTTTGCCGCCGCCGGCGATGGTGCCTCCAGCGGGCTGCCGATCCGCGATGCCTTGAAGGCGGGCCTTGCCCGCATGCAGGAAATCGGTGGGGCAAATGTCGGCGACCGCACCATGGTCGATGCGCTTTCTCCCGCGCTCGACGCGCTTGATGGTGGCCTGAAGGCAGCAGCAAGCGCTGCACGTGCCGGCGCAGACCGGACTGCAACGCTTGCAAGGGCCAATGCTGGGCGAGCCGCCTATATCAATGCCAAGCAGTTGCATGGGCATGCTGATCCGGGCGCAGAAGCGGTCGCCAGATTGTTTGAACATCTGGCTGGTTGAGTGGGGCACACGGCGAGTTTGCCACCTAGGCAGCCTGCGATCACTGCAGTGGCGATGCCAGCTGTGGTCGGCTGTTCATCAACCGGATGAGGCGCGCTTCACTCTGTTTCGTCCGGAGTTCTTTGCGTCGTAGAGTGCCTGGTCGGCCTGGCGATAGGCCTCTGTCAGGGCGGCCTCCGAAGTCACGGTGGCCACGCCGAAGCTTGCGGTTACGTCGATATCGCTCGGCAGGTCGGCAAGTGACACGACCTCCCGTCTTAGCCTCTGGGCGAGTTGTACGGCGATGTCGATGGGCATGCTGGGCAGGAAGATTGCGAACTCTTCTCCCCCCAGACGGCCAATGACGGTCCCGGGCGGTGCACAGTGTCGCAGGCATTTGCCGAAGGCCTTGATGACGAGATCGCCAATATGGTGCCCGTAGGTGTCGTTTATGCGCTTGAAGTGATCCAGATCGCAGAGAATGAGTGCATGCGGTCCGTCGGGGGCCTCCCGGAGCAAAGCTTGCACGCCGCGGTCGAACCCGCGTCGGTTTGCGAGGCCCGAAAGTATGTCGAGCTCGGATTCACTACGTTGGACCGCCATGATTTCCAGAACGAGCGTGGCAAGCAGGGTCAACCCAATTGCCACCATCAGGATGGCGGTGAGGCTCTGGGAGATCAGAGCGTAGTCGGTATTGACGTAGTCACGAGCCGAAGAGCCGGCTCCGAGGAGGATCGCCAGCCCCGCCTTTGCGAGGAAGTGGAGGCCGGTCACGAGCAAGAGGACGCCGAGGAAGCGGGTTACCGCCGCACTCCGCCCGTGCCGGAACACAAATCCGGCGCTGGTGAATACGGGGAGTGCAAAGGGGCTCTGATAGAGCAGGGCCTGCATTGGTGTTCCCCGAGGAAGGTCATAGATGACGTAGGATAAAACAAGGCTCGCGCCCATGAAGATGGCAATAATCCAGGTTGCTATCCGTTGTCCGAACAGCTTTCCAACGCCGATCGCCAACATGACCATGCCGGCAAGGACGCTGGCAAAGGCCCCTATTGCCCAGAGTTTTGGCGGGCCTGCATAGGCCACCAGAAGCTCGCAGATGGCGGAGATCGAGGTGACACCAAAGCCGGTCGCGAACCACAAGGCCGCCTGACGGGACTGGCTGCGTCGGGCAACGACTGCAAAGACGGCACTGAATGACATGGCGACGACGAAGTTGACCACCAGGAAAAACGCTGCGCCATTCATTCCTTCACTGCCATGATGTGCTCCTACGCGCGACAACGGTGTCTCACTGTTGAGTATAGTTGTAAATCATTGACTTTGCACACGTCGACCGCCCTCGACCTGTGAATTCCGTCGATGAATTTTGGAACGTCAGTTTCGGGTGTTCCGGCTCGCCGGCAAAGACGGCAATTGCTGCACTGTTCCACCGACTGCCCTATCATTCGCTCATTCGCGGCATGACCAATGACAATGCCATTCAGCAGATCGGAGGGCTGGCCACATGCTTTGCTCCTGATTGGCGAGGCAGAGCGTGCCGCAATTGCCGCTTTCCTGGCGGCGCCTGACCGTCACAGAACGGCATGCGCTCAGGCAGGCGCATGTCCAGAGCCGGTGGTGACAGCATGCACTGCCTTGGTGAACCCTTCCGTGCCCATCAGGGCCCGGCAACGGGCAAAGCGCGTTTCTGCATAGTTGCGGAAATCGTCGGCCGGGTTTTCGTTCGCCAGCTGTATCAGACCCCAGAGGGTCCAGAGAAGGTCGCACATCGCCTTGTAGATCATGATCCTGCCCCGTTCTGCCTGGCCGGGTTCTGCCTCGAAATAGGCGCGGATCATCTCTTCCTCGCGATCCGGGTCAAAGGCTGCCTCGACCGACAAGTCGGCGAGGTCCCACATCGGGTCGTTCATGCCGGAATATTCCCAGTCGACGATCCACATCCTGTCGCCGGTGTCGAGAAAGTTCTCGCACAGGGGATCACAATGGCAGGCGACCGACGGCAGGGGATGCGCCGAGAGGGCGGCTCGCACGCTTTCGGCGTCCCGGAGCACGTCGTGATAGCCGGTCGGCAGTGAGACGTCCTTTGTCGCCAGAACAGCCAGATAGCTGTCGATCATGGCAAAGAGTTCGAAGCGGGCCGGAAAATTCGCGCCGCTTTCGTGCAGCCGGCGGAACGCCTTTCCGGCGCGGGCGGCCGCGCCCGGGATTTCGGCGAAGCGTGCCGGTGACATCGTCGCCGCACCGTCGATGAAACGCGAGACGAAGACGCCGGTCGCGGGGTCTGTGTACAGGACCGCAGGTCCGACACCGGCCTCGGCCACGGCCCGGGTCGCTACCATTTCGTTGGCCCGGTCGATGTATTCCTCGGTGCCCCTTCCGGGGATGCGAAGGCAAAACTCGCCAAGCCGGAAAACCAGATTGGTCAACCCACCCAGCCGCTCGATCGGGCCGTCATAGGCCGAGAGGAACGGTATGTGATCGATGGCTTGCCGTGCCAGAGCGGTGTCTGCCTGGTCATTCATGCCTTCAACCTCGCCATGCCGGGATCGTAGAGGGTGCGTGGCCCCCGATGGGCCTTGTAGACCTTGCCGAAGGCCTCGATTTCGAAGTTTTCTTCCCCGGCCAATTCCGTCGGCAGGTAGCCAAATGCAATGGTCTTTCCGAGGGTATAGCCATAGCCGGTGCTTGCGGTAGAGCCGACAACCCTCCCGTCGAACAGAACAGCCTCGCCGCCGTGGAACGGGGCGAAGCCCTCCACCGTGTAGGAAACGAGCCGGCGCTTGACGCCTGCGGTCTTGATTGCGGCGAGGGCGTCGCGACCGATGAAATCCCCCTTATTCAGGGCTACGCAGAACCCAAGCCCTGCCTCGTAGGGGTTGTAGTCGGGCGTGATGTCGCCCGACCAGTAGAGATAGCCTTTCTCCATGCGTGCCGCATCGATCGCCCGGTAACCGGCATCGGCAATGCCGTAGGGCGCTCCTGCTTCCTTCAGGGTGTCATAGACATGGGCGGCATATTCCTGATCGACATAAAGCTCGTAGCCCAGTTCGCCGACATAGCCGATGCGGACGGCGAGAACCGTGGCGGCGCCGACCTCGATCGTCCTGGCCGACAGGAAGGGCAAGGCCGTATTGGACAGGTCATCGTCGGACACGCTCTGCAGGATGTCCCGTGCCGAAGGGCCGCAGATGTTGAGCGTGGCGAAGCGGTTGGTGACGTCGCGCAGGACGATACCCTTTGGCAGATGGCGGGACACCCAGTTGCCATCGCGGATACCGAAGCCGGAGCCGGTGACCAGATAGAGCCGCTCGTCGTCGACATGGATGATCGTGACATCGGCCTCGATGCCGCCGCGCGTGTTGCACAGCTGGGTGTAGACCGCCTTTCCCGGTGGTCCGGACAGATCGTTGGCGGCAATCACCTGAAGGGCCTGCAGGGCACCCGGGCCGGTGATCTCGAATTTGGAGAACGAGGACTGGTCAATCAGCGCTGCTCGCTGGCGGATCGCCTTCACTTCTTCCCCGACGGCATCGAACCAGTTCGGTTTTCCCTCGAAGGAGGGGATGTCCTTTGCCGGTGAACCCTCTGTCGAAAACCAGTTGGGCCGCTCCCAGCCGAATTTTGAACCGAATACGGCGCCGTTCCTCGCGAGCCTGTCATGCAAGGGCGAACGGCGCAGTCCGCGCAGAGCCTGCGCCTCCTCGCCTGGCCAATGCACCTTGTAATAGGCGCCATACGCCTCGATGGCGCGCTGTTCCAGATAGCGACCCTGGGCGTGGACAGCTCCGAAGCGCCTGACATCGAAGGGCCAGAGATCCATGCCGGCATCGCCGTGGAGGATAAGGTTCGAAAGTGCGAGGCCTGCGCCGCCAGAGGCCGCGATGCCGGCAGTAAAGCCGCAGGCGACGTAGAAATTGTCGAGTTCGGGGGCAAGCCCCATGATCGGCTCGCCGTCGAAGGACACCGGGATCGGGCCGTTGATCACCGTCTGGATGCCGATCTCGTTCAGGGCCGGGATACGGGTGGCCGTCGGAAGGGCAAAGAGTTCAAGTCTGTCCCAGTTGGGCTCGAACAGTTCCCGGCCGAAATCGAGGGGTGGCTTGCCGCGCCAGCAGCCTTTCGTGCCGTCTTCCCAGCCGCCGATGGCAAAGGAGCCGGTATCCGGCTTCAGGTAGAAATTGTTGTCCGGGTCGCGCAGCGTGGTGAGATCCGGAGGGAGGGTCAGCTTCTTTTCGGTGAGGAAATACTGATGCTCGACAACACCCGCAGCTAGCGGTACGCCGGCCATCTCACCGACGCGTTTCGCCCAGAGGCCGGCACAATTGACGAGAATATCGCAGGAGATCGTCCCGCCATTCGTCACCACGCCGACGGCCCGGCGGTTCTCGATGACGATCTCCTCGACCGTTACCCCTTCTTCGATCTTCACGCCGCTCATCCGCGCGCCCCTGGCATAGGCCATGGTCAGGGAATAGGGATCGATATAGCCGTCGCCGGGGATGAAGGCGGCACCCTCGATGCCCTCCTTGACAATGTAAGGGAAACGGTTCGCTGCCTCTTCAGCGGAGAGGGAGTAGCATTCGACGCCGAAGCTTTTTGCCTGGGTCATCGAACGGCGAATTTCGCTCCAGCGGTCTGGACTGCCGGCAAGCCTGAGCGAGCCGACCTTCTTCCAGGCGATATGCTGACCCGTCTCCTCCTCCAGCCGGTCGAAGACCGCCACGGAGTTCTGCATCAGCCGGGTCAGGTTGCGCTTTCCGCGCAGCTGGCCGACCAGGCCTGCCGCATGCCAGGTGCAGCCATGGGTGAGCATGGCCTTTTCGACCAGCAGGACGTCCTTCGCCCCGTCGCGGGCGAGGTGATAGGCGACGGAGGTGCCGATGGCGCCGCCGCCGATGATGAGAATCTGGACATGACGATCAGCGCGGAATGACATTGGGAAACCTCAGGCCTTGATCTTGTCCATGGCCGGGTCGACCATCGGCCCGAAGTGGATGGTTGCCGGTGTTTTCTCTGCCGCGACGACGAGTTCGTAACTGCCGCTCGAGAGATAGTCGTCGCTGACGCCTTCGGGGTTGCGGACATAGCCGTAACCGATGTTCTTGCCGAGCGTGTAGCCATAGCCGCCGCTGGTCAGGTAGCCGACTGGCTCTCCGTTTCTGAGGATCGTCTCGCGGCCGGCCAGGACGATCGAGGGATCATCCACGGTGAAACCCATGAGCCGCTTCTTCAACGGCTGGCCGACCAGTGTTTCCAGCGCATGGCGGCCGAGAAAGTCGGTGTTCTTCTTCAGTTTCACTGCCCAGCCGAGGCCCGCCTCGAAGGGGGTGTCGTTTGGCGTGATGTCGGAGCTCCAGGCGCGGTAGCCCTTCTCCAGGCGCAGCGATTCCAGCGCGCGGTAGCCGACGGGCCGAATGTCATGCGGTCTGCCGGCCGCCATCAGGGCATCGTAGACCTTCCCCAGCGCGCTGATGGGGATGTGCAGTTCCCAGCCGAGTTCGCCGACATAGGTGACCCGCAAGGCCCGGACGGTGGTATCGGCGATCGGGATTTCCCTGACATGGCCGAAGGGGAAGGCGCTGTTGGAGACGTCTGCCGAGGTTACGGCTGCAAGCACATCTCGTGCCTTCGGGCCCATCAGCGACAGCGTGCCCCAATCCTCGGTGATGTCGGTCAGCCTGCAATCCAGGCCCTCCGGAATATGGTCGGCAATCCAGCCGAAGTCGTGGGTGCGGAAGCCCGTGCCGGTGACGATGTAAAAGGTCTCGTCGGCAAGGCGGGCGACGGTGAGATCCGCCTCGATGCCGCCGCGGGTGTTGAGGAGCTGGGTGTAGGTCAGGCGACCGACGGGTCTGGTGACATCGTTGGCGCAGATCCAGTCCAGCGCCTTCAGCGCATCCGGACCGGTCAGTTCGTATTTCGAGAAGGAGGACTGGTCGAAGATGCCAACTGCCTCGCGCACGTGGCGATGCTCCTTGCCGACCGGCTCGAACCAGTTCTGTCGGCCCATGGAGTAGACATCCCTTGGCTCCATCCCCGAGGGGGCGAACCAGTTCGGCCGCTCCCAGCCCAGCTTGGAGCCGAACACCGCGCCGGATTCCTTCAGGCGTTCGTAGAGGGGAGAGACCAGGCGCGGCCGCCCGCTTTCATATTCCTCATGCGGGAAGGCGATCGTGTAGTGCTTGCCATAGGCTTCGAGCGTGCGGTCGCAGACCCATTGGCGATCCCGGTGCATGCCGGCGAAGCGCCTGATATCCACGACCCAGAGATCGAGTGGGGCCTCGCCGTCGATGACCCATTGGGCAAGCACCCAGCCCGCCCCGCCGCCCGACGCGATGCCGAAGGCGTTGAAACCGGCGCCGACGAACATGTTCTTGCATTCCGGGGCGACACCCAGGATGAAATTGCCGTCGGGTGTGAAGCTTTCCGGACCGTTGATCATCTGCTTGACGCCGACATTCTCCAGGGCCGGAACGCGCTCCATGGCCTGCATCATGTGCTGTTCGAAATGGTCGAAATCGTCGTCGAACAGACGGAAGGCCCAGTCGTTCGGGAGGTCGCCGGTCAGCCAGGGCTGCGGGTTCGGCTCGTAGCCGCCCATCACCAGGCCGCCAACCTCCTCCTTGAAATAGGTGCGGCGGTCGGGGTCGCGAATGGTCGGGGCGTCGGTCGAGAGCCCGTCGATCTTCTCGGTGATGATGTATTGATGCTTCACTGCCTGCAGCGGCACGTTGATGCCGGCCTTGTCGCCCACCTGCCGCGCCCACTGGCCGGCGCAGTTCACCACCTTCTCGCAGGCGATGTCGCCCTCGCTCGTCTTGACTGCGGTGATGCGGCCGTCCTTCATCTCGAAGCCCGTTACACGGACATTCTCGATGATCTTTGCGCCATGCATGCGCGCGCCCCGGGCGAGCGACTGGGTGATGTCGGAGGGGCTCGCCTGGCCATCCGTCGGCAACCAGCTCGCCCCGACGAGATCGTCGACATTCATCAGCGGCCACATCCTCTTGACCTCCTCGGGGGAGATTAGGTGCATCTCCATGCCGAAGCTGCCTGCCGTCGTGGCGAGGCGCTTGAATTCGGTCCAGCGATCCTGGTTGGTGGCGAGGCGCAGGCAGCCGGTCATCTTCCAGCCGGTCGCAAGCCCGGTCTCCGCCTCGAGACCCTTGTAGAGGTCGACCGAATATTTCAGCACGCGGGTGATGGAGGCGGAGGACCGCAGCTGGCCGACCAGACCGGCGGCATGCCAGGTCGATCCGGATGTGAGCGCGCCCTGTTCGATCAGCAGGACATCGGCCTTGTGGTCCCTGGCCAGATGATAAGCTGTCGAACAGCCGATGATGCCGCCGCCGATGACGACGATCTGGGCGTGGGAGGGCAGGGTCATGGTGCGTGTTTCCCGTAGACTGTGTGGTAGTGATCCAGCGCTTCTTGAAGGCGCGTGAGGTTTTCCTGCGTGTAGCCGACATAGTCGGCGCCCGGCGCGTTGAGGTAGAGTTCCGACACCATGCTCCACATGGCTTCCCTGAGAAGCGATGCGCATTGCATGGCAGCCAGCGAGCGACGGATCTGCGGCGAAGGCTCTGCGCCGAAATAGGCGACGAGAAAGTCGTCGGATTGATCGGGCGTCAGCGCGGCATTGGAGGTTGCTCCAGCGAGATCGAACATCGCGGTGGAGAACCCTGCATATTCGAAATCGATCAGCCACAGACGCTGGCCATCATCGAGAATGTTTGATGGAAGCAGGTCGTTGTGGGCAAAAATGATGGGAAGAGCAGACTGCGCGGCTTCAAGTTCCGCTGCCAGTGCCAGGTAGGTCGGGATCTCGCCGGTCATCCGGCTGGCGCCCGCTTCGAGGGTTCGCGCATAGTCACGAATGACGTGAAAGGGCCAGAATATGAAGCCTGGGCCGGAGACATGGCCTGCCATCTCCCGATGGAAACGGCCGAGAAGCTGCGCCACCCGGCGCCGTTGGTCCGCAACGTCCGTGGCAGTCAGCGTCGTTGCTGTCAGGAAGGCGGAGACCATGATGCCGGGTTCGGCATATTCGATCCGGGGGGCAAAGCCTGCCTCGAAGGCGGCCCTTGCGGTCATCAGTTCCCGCTCGCGCGATACATGGTGGAAGGGGTAGTCCTTTCCGAAGCGGACGACGTGGCCGCCCTCTGAGTCTCTGACCAGATAGCTTTCGTTGCTCAGACCGCCCTTCAGCGGCGCAATCTCGATCTGGCCGTTCCAGCAGGGCAGGGCGGCGATGCGATCCTCGATCGATGTTCCTGGCAGCAGGCTCATCTCGTCTGCTCCTTCAGGCGAGCGGCGCCGGCTGAGATCAGGCGGTCCGCGATGATGGCGATGAAGGCGACGGCGAGGCCCGCGACAAGACCTCTTCCTGTGTCGGCCTTGGTGAGGGCGATGTAGACCTCCTGCCCGAGATCCCGGGTGCCGACCAGGGCAGTGATCACCAGCATCGAGAGGGCGAACATGATCGTCTGGTTCAGGCCCAGCAGGAGTTCGGGCAGGGCGAGCCTGAGCTTGACCTTCACCAGGATCTGGGCCGGCGTGCAGCCCATGGCGCGGGCGGCCTCCAGCACCTGTGGATCCACGCGTTGCAGCCCGAGGACGGTGTAGCGGATTGCGGGAGCGACGGCATAGGCGACGATGGCAATCAATGCGGTGAAATCGCCGACGCGAAACAGCATCACCGCCGGCATCAGGTAGACGAAGGACGGCAGTGTCTGGAGCGTGTCGATCACCACCTGCAGCCAGCGCCACAGGCGTTCGCGTTCAGCCGCAAGAATGCCCAGCGGAATGCCGATGATGCTCGCGATCACCACGGCGATGCCGCAGAGATAGACGGTGACTATCGCCTTTTCCCACTGGCCGGTCGCGGCGACGAGAAGGGACAGGCCTCCGACCGTGATGGCCAATCTCAGTCCTCCGAGCCTGAAGCCCGTCGCCGCCAGGAGCGCGACCACCCCGATCCAGGGCAGTTCGCCAAGGAAGCGCTTCACTGGCACCAGCAGGTTGAGGAGCAAGGTCGTCCGTATCGCCTCGATCGTGTCGAAGAAGTTGATGTTGATCCACTGAACGACATTGTTCCAGAAAACACCTGTCGACAGGACCAATTGCTCGGGATAGCGCGCCAGTGGCGGAAAGAGCAGGCTCGTGGCAAGACCGGCGGCAAGCAGGCCGAGACCGATGGCCAGATGGGGTGACTGCAGCCACCCTGTCTGGCCATCGGTCTCGACCGGCTGTCCCGCCTTCCGGGCGAAGGCCTGGCTCAAACGGTCGAGTGCGATTGCCAGTGCCACGATCGCGAAACCCGCTTCGAGGCCGGCGCCAATGTCCAGTCGGCGCAGGGCCGCGAGCACGTCGAAGCCGAGGCCGCCAGCGCCGATCATCGAGGCGATGATCACCATGTTGAGAGACAGCATGATCACCTGGTTGACGCCGACCATCAAGGCATCCGCAGCGGAAGGTATCATGACCTTCCAGGTCATCTGGCTGTGCGAGCAGCCGACCATATGGCCGAGATCACGCAACTCGGAGGGAACCGCCCGCAGGCCATGAATTGTGATGCGGACCATCGGTGGCAGCGCATAGATCACCGTGCCGACGATGGCCGCTGTCGGGCCGAAGCCGAAAAAGAACAGGATCGGCACCAGATAGGCGAAGATGGGAATCGTCTGCATCAGGTCGAGCAGGGGCGTGAGGGCGCGTTCGACCCATGGCCATCGGTAGCCGGCAAGGCCGAGAAGAAGACCGAGTATCACGCCGATCGGAACGGCAACGAGGATCGAAGCCAGCGTCACCATGGCGCTGGTCCATTGGCCGAAGATGGCGATGAAGCCAAAGCAAGCCGTGACGAGAACTGCCAACCGAAGGCCGCCGGCGTGGAGCCCGGCGAGGCCCGCGAGCGCGATGACGGCAAAGAAGGAGATCGGCGGAACAAGCTGAGTGGCCGCCGATCCCTGGCCGGACAGGAAGCCGGTGGAGAGGAAACTGAGTGCCAATCGATAGGGAATGTCGATCAGATCCGCGATAAAGCGGGTCAAATCGGTAAAGGTGAAGAGGCCGAAACTCGCGTCATTGACCAGCCATTTCGTCCATTCTCCGATATGCCGGGCAGCCGGGATCTGCCAGGCGCGCGGATAATCGAAAGCCCATTTGCCGATCACCGGTCCCTGCCACCAGGCAAGGAGGCAGACAGCCGCTGCCAGAAGCAGCAGCAGGTCGGGCAGGCGGGTCATGGTGCGCTGCCGTCCGGGTGTTTCTATTTCCGTCGCTGGCTGAAACAGGCTCATGGCACGTCTAGCCCTGCATCATCAGCGCGGCGACATCGTCGCGATGGACGACGCCGAGCAGATGGCCGTCCACGCCGGTGACGCCAATCAGGCTGGTGGCCGATGCAAACATCGGCGCCATCTCGGCCACCGTGGTTCTGCCGCCCACCCGGGCGGCTGGCACCAGGCCCTCTGGCGGGCGCATGATGGTGTGGGCCCTGATCGCCTTGGCGCGGGGCACGTTGCGGGTGAATTCGGCCACATAATCCGTTGCCGGATGCAATACCAGCTCTTCCGGTGTGCCTGCCTGGACGATCTCGCCGTCCTTCATGATGGCAATCCGGTCCGCGAGGCGGATCGCTTCGTCGAAGTCGTGGGTGATGAAGACGATCGTCTTCTTCAAGGTCGACTGAAGCCGGAGAAACTCGTCCTGCATTTCACGCCGGATCAGTGGATCAAGGGCCGAAAACGGCTCGTCGAGGAACCAGAGTTCGGGCTCGACGGCGAGCGAACGGGCGATGCCGACGCGTTGCTGCTGTCCTCCTGACAATTGACGGGGATAGGCCCTCTCCTTGCCGGCAAGGCCAACGAGCTCGATCATCTGCAGGGCTCGGGCCTCGCGAATACGACGCTCGACGCCCTGGATCTCCAGAGGGAAGGCGACATTGGCGAGCACCGTCAGGTGCGGCAGAAGGGCGAAATGCTGGAAGACCATGCCCATCTGGTGGCGGCGGATCTCGATCATACGGGCATCCGTCGCCGTCAGCAGGTTTTCCCCGTTGAAGAGGATTTCGCCCGAGGTAGGTTCGATCAGGCGAGAGAGGCAGCGGACGAGAGTCGACTTGCCAGAGCCCGAGAGGCCCATGATGACGAAGATCTCCCCGGGCATGACCTTGAGATTCACGCCCCTGACGGCGCCGACGAGACCGGCATCATGAAGGGCTCGCGCGGTCAGGATGCCGTTGGACGTCTGAAGCGCTTCGTGCGCTCCTGCACCGAAGATTTTCCAGACGTCGCGGCAGACGAGTTTGGGTTGCGATGACATCATTTTTCCGTCGGGGGTTCGAGACGGGACCGGCGAAGCCGCCGGCACGTTCATGTCAGACGAAAGGGCAGCCGCTTGCCACAGAGGAGAGGAGCGAGCGGCCGCTAAGGTGCAAGGTGGCTATTTCTTGATCCACTCGGACCAGCGGGCCTCGTTGGCGCCCATCCAGGCTGCAACCACGTCTTCGAGCTTCTTGCCGTCGACGTCGACCTCGGTGATCATCGCGCCCATCTCGTCGTTGTTGACGTTGAAGGCCTTGATGCTCTTGTAGGCGCCCGGCCACTTGTCCTTCACGCCAGCCCAGCCGGCCTTCCAGATCGGACCGAAGGGCTTGCCGCAGTCATAGGCGAGGTCGGGGTTCGAACCCCAGCTGGGATCCTTGTAACATTCTGCAGTGTAGGTCGGGAATTCGACCCATTCGCCCTTGTATTTCGCCGGCGCCCAATGCGGTGCGTAGATCCAGAGCATGATCGGTGCCTGGCGCTGGTAGGCGCTTTCCAGTTCTGCGAAGAGGGCGGCATCTGTTCCCGCGTGGACAACCTCAAACGGCAGGTCCAGCGCTTCCACCCGCTCTTCATCGAAGCCGCCCCAGGTGACCGGGCCGCCAAGGTAGCGACCCTTGGGAGCCGTTTCGGCAGTGGAGAATGCCTCCGCGCAAGCCGGCTCCTTGAGGGCCTCCCAGTTCGGCAGGCCGGGGCATTTTTCCTTCATGTATTCGGGAAACCACCATTCTTCCTTGGCCTGCATGCCGGTCTCACCAAGGTTCTCGACCTTGCCGGTCGCGACCGCCGTCTCCAGCGCCTCCTGGCCGGTGGTGGCCCAGATCTCCATCGCGACGTGGAGATCGCCCGATTCCAGACCGGCGAACTGTGCGAGATAGTCGGCCTGCACATATTCGATCGAGTATCCTGCCTTCTTCAGGACCTCGCCCATGATCTGTGTGGTGATCAACTGGCCCGTCCAGTCGTGCAACGTGAGCTTGATCGGGTCTGCGGATTCCTGTGCTGCGGCCGGCGTGGCCAGGGTTGCAGCCATCATCAGTGTCCCGGCGAGGAGCCGTGGCATGCGGTCAAAGTGGAGCATTCGAGTTCTCCCAGTAGAGCCCGTTGAAAATCATCGAAACTGGCAAGTCGCGCGGTCGTCGTTCCCCGTACTTTTGTATCTGTAGACGAGCGTGCGATGCCGCAATCTCAGGTCATGAGCTCGACCTTGTCAATGTCGTTTTGTGGTTTTTTGTGATTTTGTGACCGATTTTGTGGTGTCTGGTTGCTGCAGGCGATCGGCTTGGCTATCAAGAGGAGCCGCAACTGACAGGAGAAACGGCGTGCCACCTTCGAAGAGACACGGGGACATCTTGCGATTGCTGCAGCACGACGGAACGGTCGCGCTTTCGGAACTGGCGCGAAAACTGAACGTTTCGCTCGAAACCATTCGTCGGGACATCAAGCCGCTGGCGCGCAGTGGCAGTGTTGTGAAGATGCATGGCGCGGTGAGCCTGACCACGACGATCGGGGAGGCGCCCTTCGAGAAGCGCATGCGGGAGAACAGCGATGCCAAGCGGATGATCGCCGCCATGGTCGCAGCCACGATCCGTGATGGGGATTCCATCATGATGGACACCGGCACCACAACGAGTTTTCTCGCGCGTGCCCTTCTGGAGCACCGGCGCCTGACGGTGGTGACCAATTCCTCCGACATTGCGCGCACGCTGGCAACGGTGAACGGCAACAAGGTGTACATGGCGGGAGGCGAATTGCGCAGCGACAATGGCGCAGCCTTCGGCACGACGGCGATCGATTTCGTCAGCCGGTTTTCCGTCATCCATGCCATTGTCTCTACGGGTGCGGTGAATTCTGCCGGTATCATGGACTACGATCTGGACGAGGCGGAGTTTGCCCGGATGGTGTTGATGCGGGGCAAGCGGTCGCTGGTGGTGACCGATCACAGCAAGTTCGGGCGTGAGGGGCTGGTGCGCGTCGGCGGTTTCGACGCCATCACCGAGCTGGCGACCGACAAGCCGCCACCCGCCGAGATAGCCCAGGCGATCGAGGGCGCCGGAGCGAGCCTCCTGGTCCTCTGATCCTTTCCGGGCTGGCCGCGCCGGTCATGCCTGATCCACGACCATGTTCGCGAGGTGAAGATCGCGCGCGTGAGCGCACATGGCGACGTCCCGCGATCACATCATGGTTTCCCTGCGGTGCGATCACAGCTTTTCGCAGCCCTTGCCCTTTCAATCTTCGTCGTTAAATATATATGTATTAACATATGTTTTGTGGCGAGCCGTGCCCGGGAGGGGCGGCGGCGCTGCAATCGGCATTAAGGCGTCGGCAGGGCAGAGGTCCCGTCGGCTTTCGAAGCGCCGGTTCAGTTTGAATGGCAGAAGAAGGATACAGACATGACCGGAAAGCCAGAGGTCAAGGGTTTCTACGATCCACGGACCTTCAGCATCCAGTATGTGGTCAGTGATCCGGCAACGGGCGAATGTGCGATCATCGATCCAGTGCTTGATTACGACGAGAAGGCCGGTACCACGGCTACACACAGTGCCGATGCGATCTTGGCCTATATTACCGAGAAGGGGCTCACCGTTGAGTGGATTCTCGACACGCATCCGCATGCGGACCATCTGTCCGCGGCCCAGTATCTCAAGGGGCGGACCGGGGCGCCGACGGCGATCGGTGATCATGTGATCGAGGTGCAGCAGCTCTGGAAGGAGATCTACAATTGGCCCGATTTTGCAGCGGACGGGTCACAGTGGGATCGTCTGTTTTCCGCAGGGGATACGTTTTCCGTGGGCGAGCTGTCCGGTCGCGTGCTCTTTTCCCCCGGCCACACGCTGGCCTCGATCACCTATGTCATCGGGGATGCGGCGTTCATCCATGACACATTGTTCATGCCCGATAGCGGTACTGCCCGCGCCGACTTTCCCGGCGGCAGTTCGAGGCGGCTCTGGGCGTCGATTCAGGAGATTCTCTCCTTGCCGGAGGACACCCGGCTTTTCACCGGTCACGACTACCAGCCGGGCGGGCGAGCACCCATGTGGGAGAGCTCGGTTGCCGAACAGAAGCGCGACAATCCGCACGTCGCCGGCAAGGACGAGGCCGCTTTCGTTGCGCTGCGCGACACCCGGGACAAGACGTTGCCGATGCCGAAGCTGATCCTGCATGCATTGCAGGTCAATATCCGGGGTGGGCGCCTGCCGGAACCGGAAGCGAACGGCCGGCGCTACATCAAGATCCCGCTCGATGCCTTGTCTGGAGCCGCGTGGGAATGATCGACATCATCCCCCAGAGTCTGGCGGCGATCGGTTCGGGCGGGCTCGTCGGCTTCTCGCTGGGCCTGATCGGCGGTGGTGGGTCCATTCTGGCGACACCGCTTCTGCTCTATGTTGTCGGCGTTGGCCAGCCGCATGTGGCGATCGGGACCGGTGCCCTGGCGGTATCGATCAATGCCTATGCCAATCTGATCGGCCATGCGCGCAGGGGACATGTATGGTGGCGATGTGCCATCGTCTTCGCGGCGACGGGCACCGTTGGCGCGCTGATCGGCTCCAGTCTCGGCAAGGCCTTCGACGGTGAGCGATTGCTGTTTCTGTTCGGGCTGCTGATGCTGGGCGTCGCTGTCATGATGCTGCGTCCGAGGGCGGTTGTCCTATCGGGTGCTCCGAAGTCAGATCGCCTGACATGTCTGAAGACGGCGGGCATCGCACTGGTGGCGGGCGCGGCCTCCGGTTTCTTCGGGATCGGCGGCGGGTTCCTGATCGTGCCAGCGCTGATGCTTGCGACGGGCATGCCGATGATCAACGCAATCGGGTCTTCCCTGCTTGCCGTCGGGACCTTCGGGCTGGCGACGGCCCTGAACTACGCTGCCTCGGGCCTCATAGACTGGCAGATCGCTGTCGAGTTTATCGCGGGCGGCGTTTTCGGCGGGCTCGGTGGCATGCTGCTGGCCACGCGCCTTGCGGCCCGTCGAAACCTGCTCAACCGCATCTTTGCCGGTGTTATCGTCATCGTCGCGCTCTATGTTCTCTACAAGAGCAGTGCCGCGATCGTTCCCGTCGGATGAAGGACAGCGCATGAGCCACGAAAGGCAGCAGAGGTTCTGGAACAGGATCGCCCGGCGCTATGCGGCACGTCAGATCAAGGATGTCGCTGCCTATGAAGCCATGCTGACCAATGTCGCTGCGCGCCTTGCGCCTTCGGATCGCGTGCTTGAACTCGGGTGTGGCACCGGTGGAACGGCCATCCGCCTGGCGCCTGGTGTGCAGGACTGGAAGGCAACGGACTTTTCTGCGCAGATGATCGAGATCGCCAGAGCGAAGCCAGCCGGTGACAACCTCCGCTTTGTCCTCGTCGATGCCGAGGAGGCCTTTGATGATGCGCCTTTCGATGCGATCTGTGCGTTCAATGTCCTGCATCTCGTTGATGACCCGCATGCCATTCTGGACCGCATCCATGCGAGCCTGAAGCCTGGTGGTCTGCTGATCAGCAAGACCTGGTGCTTTGGTGATCTGGGCATACGATGGCGCGGCCTTTTTGCCGTTCTGCGAGCCCTGGGTCTGTTTCCCGCCACCCATGGCTTCACCGTCGCCGGCTTGCGCCAGTCTCTTGAAAAGGCCGGCTTCGAGATCGTCGACGAAACGGTCTTCGGCAAGCACCGCCAGAACCCCTATATCGTGGCGCGCAGGCGCTCTCTCTGAGCCTGACCATTCGAGTGAGGTCCCTGCTCGATCTTCGCCCTCTCCTCTCGGATGCAAGCAACGTGTTCGGCGCCACGGCCGGTTTTGGGTTGTCTCCGGCACTTCTGTGGCCTAGTAAATATTTTCCGGAGGTTTTACTCAGCCTTCCGAGGAGGCAGTTTGAGGAGGGCAGGCCGCCGTGGTGACAATCAAGGAAATTGCGCAGGCGGTCGGCGTCTCCTCCGGCACGGTGTCGCGCGTCTTGAACTATGACCAGACACTTTCGGTGTCGGAAGCCAAGCGACAGGCGATCATCGAGACGGCAGAGGCGCTCAACTATGCGACGCCGCGAGCCCGCAAGAACGCCCAATTGCCCCCGCTGACAATCCCGATGGCGAGCCATGCGGAGGTGCCGGCGAATATCGCCATCGTGCATTTCCTTGCGCCGCAGGAGGAGCTGGTCGATCCCTATTACGTCGGCGTGCGCCTTGGGATTGAGGCCCGCTGCCGCGAGTACAAGATCGAGATCGCGCGCGTCTTCAACCCGGATGTGCCCGTGGATCTGGCCATGCTGACGGGCATTTCTGCAACCATCGTCGTCGGCCATCACCCGAAGGCCGAAATCGAGGCGATGGCCAAGGTCTGTCCGCATCTGGTCATGGCCGACTACAATCCGCGCATGCCGCAATTCGACTGCGTTCGGGCCGATCTCGGTGAGGCTACGACAGTCATCCTGGACAGCCTGGACCAGACTGGCTATCGCCGGATCGGTTTCGTTGGCGGGTATGAGTTGATGGACAACGATGCCCTGATGCATGGCGAGCAGCGCTGCAAGGCCTTTATCGAATGGCACGAGGCGCGAGGACGCTACCGTCCGGAACTGATGGCGCTTGGCCAGAGCGAGCGCTTCGGGCAAAATCTGCGGCTGGAAACGGGTTACCAGCAGGCGAAATCGCTGCTTGCCCTTGATGAGCGGCCCGATGCGATCGTTGCGGCGAACGATAACATGGCGATCGGCGCTTACCGCGCCATACAGGAAGCGGGGCTCTCCATTCCCGATGACATTGCCGTCGTGGCGTTCAACGACATTCCCGTGGCGCAGTTTCTGACCCCGCCGCTGTCCACCATGCGCATTCCGGGCGAACTGATCGGCGAGGTGGCGGTCGATCTCCTGGTCGAGCGGCTGAACGGTCGGGACTATTCCAAGCATGTGACGCTGCCGACCGAGATGGTCTGGCGAGGCAGTGCAAAAAAGCCATCGACGTTCTGATCGTTTTCGACGGCAGGTTGTTGATTCACAGGTACTTACCGCAGCGCACAAAATATTTAGTAAAAATTTTCTTGGCACTTTCCAGGTTTTCGGGAATAGTGATCGCAAGGCGGCGGGAAGAGGCTGCCGGGGTCAGTGTTTCAAGGGAGGAAGACATGGATAATCTGAGTGGTTTCAAGCGCTCACTGGCGTCAGCCTGTGCAGGCGTTGCATTTTTCGCAAGTTCCGCCGCATTCGCCGGCGAAGTCACCATCTGGTGCTGGGATCCGAATTTCAACGTCGCCATCATGCAGGAAGCTGCGGCGCGTTATACGGCCAAGAATCCCGGTACGACATTCAACATCGTTGATTTCGCCAAGGCCGATGTCGAACAGAAGCTGCAGACGGGCCTTGCTTCGGGGATGACGGACACGCTTCCGGATATCGTCCTGATCGAGGATTACGGCGCGCAGAAATATCTGCAGTCCTTCCCCGGCGCCTTTGCCGCGCTCACCGACAAGATCGATTATGCAGGCTTTGCCAAATACAAGGTCGACCTGATGACGCTTGAAGGCCAGGTCTATGGCGTACCCTTCGATTCCGGCGTCACCGGCCTCTACTACCGCAAAGATTACCTGGAGCAGGCCGGCTACAAGGCCTCCGACATGGAGAACCTGACCTGGGACCGCTTCATCGAGATCGGCAAGGACGTGAAGGCCAAGACCGGTCATGAGATGATGGCACTCGACTCGAATGACGGCGGCCTGATCCGCATCATGATGCAGTCCGGCGGCCAGTGGTATTTCAACGAGGATGGCAGTCTCAACATCACCGGCAACGCCGCTCTGAAGGCTGCACTCGAAACCCAGGCCCGGATCGTCAACGAAGGCGTCGCGAAGCCGACCAGTGGCTGGAACGACGGTGTCAACGCCTTCACCTCCGGCGACGTTGCCGCCGTTCTGCTCGGGGTCTGGATTACCGGCACCGTCAAGGCGCAGCCTGACCAGGCCGGCAAGTGGGCGCTGACGGCGATTCCGAAGCTTGGGATTGACGGCGCGACTGCTGCCTCCAACCTTGGTGGTTCGAGCTGGTATGTTCTTGATGCTTCCGCCGAGAAGGATGAGGCCATCGACTTCCTCAACGAGATCTATGCCAAGGACCTCGACTTCTATCAGAAGATCCTGACCGAACGTGGGGCCGTTGGCTCGCTGCTCGCAGCCCGCACCGGTGAAGCCTACCAGAAGCCTGATGATTTCTTCGGTGGGCAGACAGTCTGGCAGAATTTTGCCGATTGGCTCGTTCAGGTGCCGGCTGTCAACTACGGCATCTTCACGAATGAACTGGATACGGCTGTGACGGCAAACTTCCCGGCGCTTCTCAAGGGAACGCCTGTCGATGACGTCCTGAAGGCGATCGAAGACCAGGCCGCCGGTCAGATCCAGTAATCCGATCCCACAGGGGCTCCGTCTCGGGATTGTGCCCCTGTCCTCCCGGAGACGTGCGGCGGCGACGCCGCGCGCCTTCCGTCGACAAGATTTAGTCCGTGACCAATGATCAGGTTCGGGGAGACCGCATGGCCACCACATCCAGATCCAGCTTGAAGCGCTACTACGATGTGAACGGATGGCTGTTCGTGGCGCCGGCCATCGTGCTGATCTCGCTGTTCATGATCTATCCGATCCTGCGCTCGCTCGCGTTGTCCTTCTATTCGGGGCGCGGGATGATGCTGAAGTTCTCGGGCACCGGAAATCTCGAACGGCTGTGGAACGATCCCGTCTTCTGGAAGGCGCTGGAGAACACCGTCATTTTCTTCGTCGTTCAGGTGCCGATCATGATCACCATGGCGCTGATCCTGGCGGCCATGCTGAACAATCCGAAGCTGCGCTATTCCGGCCTGTTCCGGACGATGATCTTCCTGCCCTGCGTTTCCTCGCTGGTCGCCTATTCCATCCTGTTCAAGAGCATGTTTTCGCTCGACGGCGTGGTGAACAACACGCTGCTTGCGATCGGCATCATCGGGGAGCCGATCGGTTGGCTCACCGATCCCTTCTGGGCTAAAGTCCTGATCATCATCGCCATTACCTGGCGCTGGACCGGCTACAACATGATCTTCTATCTGGCGGCCCTGCAGAACATCGACCGGTCGATCTACGAGGCGGCGAAGATCGACGGCGTGCCGTCCTGGGGGCGTTTCGCGTTTCTCACCATCCCGATGCTGAAGCCCGTCATACTGTTCACCACGATCACCTCGACAATCGGTACGCTGCAGCTCTTCGACGAGGTCTACAACCTGACCGAAGGTAAAGGTGGGCCTGCGGATTCGACGCTGACGCTGTCGCTCTACATCTATAACCTCACCTTCCGCTTCATGCCGAGCTTCGGTTATGCCGCGACCGTCTCCTATGTGATCGTACTGATGGTGGCGGTTCTGTCCTTCCTGCAATTCTATGCCGCGAGGGAACGCACATGATTACCACCCTGCGTCGCCGCCTGCCTGATGTCTTGCAGTATACGGCACTCTCGCTCGCCGCCTTCCTCTCGGTCTTTCCTTTTATCTGGATGGTGATCGGGGCGACGAACACGACGAGCGAGATCGTGCGCGGCAAGGTCACCTTCGGCACGGCGCTCTTCGACAACATCGCGTCCTTCTTTGCGCAGGTGGATGTGCCGCTGGTGTTCTGGAATTCGGTGAAGGTTGCTGTCGTGGGCACGGCGCTGACGCTGCTTGTCTCATCGCTTGCCGGTTACGGCTTCGAGATGTTCCGCTCGAAACTGCGCGAGCGCGTCTATACCGTGATCCTGCTGACGCTGATGGTGCCGTTTGCGGCATTGATGATCCCGCTCTTCATGCTGATGGGGAAGGCTGGGTTGCTCAATACCCATATCGCCATCATGCTGCCGATGATCGCATCGGCCTTCATCGTCTTCTACTTC
>CALSAF010000047.1:0-28080 GCA_943372805.1 Rhizobium sp. Q54 | reverse complement strand
GAACCGGCATATATGGAACCACCCATATCGAACCGGAGACGTTTCATGTCCTTCATCCGCGCTTACCTCAGGGCCTCCACCAAGGACCAAGACGCGAGCCGTGCGCAGTCCGACCTCCAGCGCTTTGCAGAGGAGCGAGGATTGAGGATCGCAGCGACCTACATGGAGAATGAGAGTGGCGCATCGCTCCAGCGCCCGGAGTTGTTCCGCCTCCTATCCGACTGCCAGCCGGGGGACGTGCTGCTTGTGGAGCAAGTGGATCGCCTCAGCCGCCTCAATGCCGAAGACTGGGAACGCCTCAAGACCGAGATCAAGTCGAGACGGGTGAAGGTGGTGGCACTGGACCTCCCGACCTCTTGGGGGATGGCGACAGCCTCAGCGGATGACATCCAAAGCCGGATGCTGGACGCAATCAACGGCATGATGCTGGACATGCTCGCAGCAATCGCCCGGAAGGACTACGAAGACAGGCGGCGGAGACAGTCGCAGGGCATTGCCAAGGCCAAGGACGCCGGAGCGTACCGAGGGAGACCCGAGGACACCGACAGGAACGCAGCGATCCTCAGGATGCTCCAGTCCGGTCAATCGTGGAGTACCATCATTGCCGCAACGGGATGCTCCCGCTCCACGCTGTCACGCCTCGCCAAGCGGCTAGTGACAAAGGAGGAGGTGCACCCCTGAGGGACACGTGGGCAATCTTGCTCTCGTCTGTCCTTCCACATTTTTCCACCTCCCCGCTTGAAACCTCACCTATCCCGCTGCGAACCTCGCAGATCACCGCAAGGAACCCGCCATGACCACCGGAGAAACCGCCCTCCTTACATTCGTGACCGTCGTCGGCTATGCGTCGATGTTTGGTCCGCCGATTGTCGTCCTCCTGAACAAGCTTCGGGAACGTAAGAAAACCGGGAAGTGATGGGGGAGCAAGCTGGGTACGCGACTGGGTACGCACTGCAAATCGAACAAAGCTAAAATAGCTGCTAGTTCAATCGGTTAGGAGAGGAAATCGGGAGTTTGGTGGAGCTAAGCGGGATCGAACCGCTGACCTCTTGCATGCCATGCAAGCGCTCTCCCAGCTGAGCTATAGCCCCATCAGGGTACCGGGTAATTTCCGGCTCCGGGAACCCCGTTGAAAGCACTGCTTCCGTCGGGGTGGCGGCTTGATACTTCCGGTAGTCGGAGATGGCAAGCCGAAAAATGAAAGCCCGGGCATTTTTTTAAGCCCGGGCTCGAAATCCTTGAAATATCAGACTTCGTCGTCGTCGCCGGTGACGCCGATCAGGCCGGTCATGTCATCGTCGTCATCGTCTTCGTCGGCTTCCAGGAAGGTGTCGTCGTCGTCGCCGTCGATCTCAACGTCGTCGTCGCCCATATCGGGGATATCGTCGCCCGCTGCCTCGTCGGCGTCCTCGAGGGACACGAGCTCGACATCCGTGTTTTCGGTATCGACTTCGGCGACTTCCTCTTCCTCAGCCTTCTCCATGATGGCTGCGACCGAGGTTTCCTCAAAATAGGAAAGCGGCCAGGACTTGTTCGTGTACGGCGACACGATCGGGTCCTTGTTCAGGTCGTAGAATTTCTTGCCGGTGTCGGGGCAAGTGCGTTTCGTTCCAAGTTCTGCCTTCGCCACTGTCAAAGCCTCATGAAGTCGTGAAGAATAAGGGCATGCGCCTAGCGCCCGGCACGAGGCCGGCCAAACTGTAGTCGGTCCCCTTAATCGCTGGCGTTCGTCCTGTCAAAGGCAAACTTCGCTCCGGTTTCTGCAACCTTGGGATCGCATGCATCGCTTGGCAAGCGGGCGCAAGGTTTGTATCAGACGGGCGAAGGAACCAGGAGAGACAGAGGGTCGGATGATCATTGCCATCGACGGACCGGCCGCAGCCGGCAAGGGAACCCTCTCGCGCCGGATCGCGGAGGCTTACGGCTTCCACCATCTGGATACCGGCCTTACCTATCGGGCGACGGCCAAGGCCCTGCTGGACGCCGGCCTGCCGCTCACCGACGAGGCGATCGCAGAAGGCGTGGCCCGCAATCTCGATCTCGGCGGGCTGGATCGGGACGTTCTCTCAGCCCATCATATCGGCGAGGCGGCCTCCAAGATCGCGGTCATGCCGGCGGTTCGCCGCGCTCTGGTCGAGGCGCAGCGCTCCTTCTCCACCCGACTGCCCGGGACCGTGCTCGACGGGCGCGACATCGGCACCGTGGTGTGCCCGCAGGCTGCGGTGAAGCTCTATGTGACGGCCTCCCCGGAAGTGCGCGCGCGCCGTCGCTATGACGAGATCATCGCCAAGGGGCTCGAGGCCGATTTCGATGCGATTTTCGCCGATGTGAAGACGCGCGACGAGCGCGATATGGGCCGGGCCGACAGCCCTTTGAAACCTGCTGATGACGCGCACTTGCTAGATACTTCCGAAATGAGTATAGAGGCCGCATTCTCGGCGGCGAAGACACTCATCGATGCTGCCCTGACGAAATGAAGTGACCAGGATCCGGCCAAGCCGGAGCCTTGAGGCCGACACCCAGTCCCCGCGCCGGATTGCTCTTCAAATGAGAGCGGATCGGTTGCCGGCCAAGATCAACACGAACCACCGGCGCAATCCGCATCCCAATGGATGCGACTAGGAGATTTCATGTCTGTTTCTACCCCGTCGCGCGAGGACTTTGCTGCCCTCCTCGAGGAATCCTTTGCCAAGACCGACCTGGCCGAAGGCTATGTTGCCAAGGGCATCATCACCGCCATCGAAAAGGACGTCGCAATCGTTGACGTCGGCCTCAAGGTTGAAGGCCGCATCGCGCTGAAGGAATTCGGTGCACGCGCCAAGGACGGCACGCTCAAGGTCGGCGACGAAGTTGAAGTTTACGTCGAGCGCATCGAAAACGCTCTCGGCGAAGCTGTTCTGTCGCGCGAAAAGGCTCGTCGCGAAGAAAGCTGGATCAAGCTCGAAGCCAAGTTCGAAGCTGGCGAGCGCGTTGAAGGCGTTATCTTCAACCAGGTCAAGGGCGGCTTCACGGTTGACCTCGACGGCGCCGTTGCCTTCCTTCCGCGTTCGCAGGTGGACATCCGTCCGATCCGCGACGTCACCCCGCTGATGCACAACCCGCAGCCCTTCGAAATCCTCAAGATGGACAAGCGTCGCGGCAACATCGTTGTATCGCGTCGTACGGTTCTCGAAGAGTCCCGCGCCGAGCAGCGTTCTGAAATCGTTCAGAACCTTGAAGAAGGCCAGGTTGTTGACGGCGTCGTCAAGAACATCACCGATTACGGTGCGTTCGTTGACCTCGGCGGCATCGACGGCCTGCTGCACGTCACCGACATGGCATGGCGCCGCGTCAACCATCCTTCGGAAATCCTGTCCATCGGCCAGTCGGTCAAGGTTCAGATCATCCGTATCAACCAGGAAACCCACCGCATCTCGCTCGGCATGAAGCAGCTCGAGTCGGATCCGTGGGATGGCATCGCTGCCAAGTACCCGGTTGGCAAGAAGATCTCCGGTACCGTCACGAACATCACCGATTACGGTGCATTCGTCGAGCTGGAGCCGGGCATCGAAGGCCTGATCCACATCTCGGAAATGTCCTGGACGAAGAAGAACGTTCATCCCGGCAAGATCCTTTCGACCACGCAGGACGTCGACGTCGTCGTTCTCGAAGTCGATCCGTCGAAGCGCCGTATCTCGCTCGGTCTCAAGCAGACCCTCGAGAACCCGTGGCAGGCATTTGCCTACAGCCATCCGGCCGGCACTGAAGTCGAAGGCGAAGTCAAGAACAAGACCGAATTCGGCCTGTTCATCGGCCTCGAAGGCGACGTTGACGGCATGGTTCACCTGTCGGATCTCGACTGGAACCGTCCGGGCGAACAGGTCATCGAAGAGTTCAACAAGGGTGACGTGGTCAAGGCCGTCGTTCTCGATGTTGACGTCGAGAAGGAACGCATCTCGCTCGGCATCAAGCAGCTCGGCAAGGATGCTGTCGGCGACGCCGCTGCTTCCGGCGACCTGCGCAAGAACGCTGTCGTTTCGTGCGAAGTCATCGGCATCAACGATGGCGGCATCGAAGTGAAGCTGGTCAACCACGAGGACATCACGTCCTTCATCCGCCGCAACGACCTGGCCCGCGATCGTGACGATCAGCGTCCGGAGCGTTTCTCTGTCGGTCAGGTTGTCGACGCTCGCGTCACCAACTTCTCCAAGAAGGACCGCAAGGTCATGCTGTCGATCAAGGCTCTCGAGATCGCAGAAGAGAAGGAAGCCGTCGCTCAGTTCGGTTCGTCCGACTCTGGCGCTTCGCTCGGCGATATCCTGGGTGCAGCCCTGAAGAACCGCAGCAACGACTAATCGTCGCTGTTGGCAGAATTGAAGAACCCGCCGGGAGCGATCCCGGCGGGTTTTTTCTTTGACTGTGGAATGCCTCAGACGAGGCCCGCCATACGAAGATAGAGTTCGTGCGCAGGCTCATTCGGTCGTGGCAGGGGCTCGGGCGAAGACAATGGCAGGGCCAGAAGCCCCGGCGCCCCGTCGGTAAGAAGACGGTCTATCGTCGAATCGCTGCCGGTGGTGGTCGCGCCGGGCTCAGCCTCGTTCTCCTTGGCCTCCTTGCCTTCGCCATCGGCGGGGTCCTTCGCCTCATCCCGATCCTCACCTTGCAGGCTCCGCCTGCCGTCTTCCTCCTCGTCGTCTTCCTCCTCGACACGCTCCACCATCACATCGTCGCCGATGAGGTAGGAGACGAACGGCACAGGCATGCCTTCCCTCGGGACCAGAGGTCGAATCAACGTCTGCTCGACCAGGACGGTGGCTACAGGCGACGTGCGTTCTTCTGCGGCATTGCGGATCACCGCCGCATCGAGTGCATGCGCTTCGTCCTCGCTCGCCTCGGAAAACGCATTCGCCGCAGGCGTCTCCGGCTGATCCGACGCAACCGGATCCGGACCAAAACGTCCGACTGGATCATCCGGCGTGAGGGAGGGCTTCGGATCCACCGCAATCGTTTTCCATTGCAGCAGGGTCTTCACGAGTGCCGTTTCGAGCAGCTCGGCCAACCATGTTGCCGGCAAGGCCTGCGGAGACTTGTTACCGGGCAAAGGCGGCACCCCGACAAGCGCCGAGGCCACAGGGTCACGCTCCTCGATGCCGCTGGACGGTCGATCGCTGCGACTTGCCATGGGAAGGTCCCGGCCAATGGCTAGAGAATCGGTCGTGGGCAGCCTGTCGGAGACCGCGCCCCGAACGACGGAAGGCGCAGCAGCGGCGCGCGGATCGTCCGCGACGGATCCCAAGGCGGATATCGTCGGTAGCTGAGGGCTGTCTGTTGACCTGGCCCGACTGGCGAGGTTTGCCGGCTGCATCTGCCCGCCCGGTCTCTGGCCCTCGGCGACCGATGCAGCCGGCGAGTTGGGTCGTATCATGTCGGAGACCGCGCGCTTGGCTGTAGCAGGACCGGTGGACGGAAGCTCTGCGTCTCCTGCTCCTTCCGTTGGGAGGACGCGGGAGGGCGGAGCAAGAGGTTGCCCTGGTTCCTGTCGCATCATGGCCGAAGCCGGTCGCGCGCCATCATTCGCTGCGGCGCGAACCAGGGGAGCTGCGGCGTTTGCGCGTGTCTCCCCTCCAAGTTCACGGTATGAGGAAATCACTGCACGCGTGACGCCGTCCCTATCCTTCTGGCGGTAGAGTTCGAGGTAGAGCGTCAGCGTTGCGCGTTCCGGTCCCGTCGGATTGGCCATGGCTTCCAGCAACGTTCGCAATTGCAAGCCGGCGAAGGACTGCATCAGCAGCTTCTGAAGCTTGAGCCGATCGGCTGCCGGTAGGGTCGCGATGCCCTCAATCAGCCTGGCCATGTAATCATTGGGGCTTTCGTCGAGCCGCGGCTCGATCTTGAGTGCCGTACCCAGAACCTCCGCCAAGGCGCCGAGATTTTGCGACATGCGTTCCGGCCCGGAGAGCAACATCATGTTCAGCTGGCCGGCAATCGCGGCGTTCTGTCCCGTGGTGGCCGACGCGGCGGGCATCGGGGACGCCGGCAGCTGGGTGGCGCCAGCTTCATCTGGGCGCATCCTTACGTCGACCGCCGTGGCATATTGACTTGCAGACGCACGGACTGGAGGAAGCATGGACAACCTATCCGGTTCTGGTGCCTTAAGGATTTCTTTTCGATCAGATGGCCAGGGCCGTCATCCAGAAGTCTATGGACGCCACCCTACCGCGCCTGTCGATCCGTGATCGTCGCGCAACTTGGTTAATGAAACGCTAATCTGCCAGCCCGCCGTGAAGACACCAGCCTCGCACATACATCGGTGCGCATCATGGTCACGGCGGTATGCTATCGCCGAATGGACCAATGACGGGCGCAGGCATGACACGCAACATTCTTCTGAACACGGACAGCTACAAGCTCGGTGTCTTTTTGCAGTATCCGAAGGACACACGTGCCGTCAGCGCCTTCGTGACTACGCGCGGCCATTCTTTCCGTCCAGAAGTCATGTTCTTTGGGCTGCAGATGTTCCTGAAGGACTACCTGTCCGCTCCGATCAGCCGTCAGGACATCGACGAGGCGCAGGACATTGCGATGGCGCATGGACAGCCTTTCGACCGCGAGGGCTGGAACCATATCCTGAATCGCCATGGCGGCCTGCTGCCACTCAGGATCGAGGCCCTGCCGGAGGGGGCCGCCATCCGGAGGGGCGTGCCGGTCATGCAGGTGGTGAACACGGATCCGCAGGTTCCATGGCTGACGTCCTACATGGAAACCTCCCTGCTTCGCGCAACCTGGTATCCATCGACAGTCGCTACGACCGCGTGGCGGCTTCGCATGGCCATCCAGCCATTTCTGGACCGCACGACCGACGATCCGATGGGGCTTCAGCCAAGCCGAATCAGTGACTATGGCTGCCGCAGCACCTCAAGCGTCGAACAGGCGGCGATCGGGGGCGCCGCGCATCTCGTCCACTTCAACAGTTCGGACTCGCTGCCGGCGATCCTTCAAGCGCGCCGATTCTACAAGACCTCGATGCCCGGCCGTTCCATTCCGGCGGCAGAGCACGGAACCATCATTGCCTGGGGCCAGCAGCACGAGGCAGAGGCCTATGCCAACATGATCGACAATTTCGCGAGTTTCGGCGCCTATTCGGTCGTCTCCGACAGTTTCGACCTGCACAACGCCGTCTCGGAAATCTGGGGCAAGAAGCTGCAAACCAAAGTGCGGGCTGCCGGCGGGATACTGGTCGTTAGGCCAGACAGCGGCGATCCGATCGACACGCCGGTCCAGGTCGTTGCGCAACTTGCCTATGCCTATGGCACGCGCCTCAACGGCAAGGGCTTCAAGGTGCTGGATGCCAATGTGCGTGTGCTGCAGGCCGACGGCGTCTCGATACAGGACATACAGATGATCCTGGGGCGCCTGGAAGGCATGGGCTTCTCGGCCGAAAACATCTCTTTCGGTATGGGCTCGGGACTGCTGCACAAGATCAACCGGGACACGATGTCGTTCACCATGCGGACGAGTGCCGTACAGGACGCAGACGGGCAGTGGCGCGCCGTTGTCCGACGCCCCGCCAATCCGCAGGAAAAAATACCAATGGCTGGGCGGATGGCCGCAATCGCAGATGGATACGACATCGCGACTGTCCCGCTCGAGGACCTGGGTTCGCGGCAGAACCTGCTGCAGCCGGTTTGGCAGGATGGTCAATTGCTGGTGGATTGGAGCCTGGACGAGATCCGCGCCAGGGCAACCGCCGCGAGCCTGCCGCGCTGATCAGTCGACGAGCCGCATGAAGCGTGGGTAGAGCCCGGCCTCATCCGACGGCACAGGCACACGCTCGCCAAAGGCTTCATCGGATCGACTACGCTCATCAACGATGAATGCATCCAACCAATTGGCCGGCGCATAGCGGGGCCCCTGGTCATCGCCATCGGCGACATCGGCAGGCGTTTCGATCAGGTCGAGGTCGTAATTTGGTGAACTACGCGATACAGAGTCGAGGAGGATACTGGATGCTTCCGTCATGGTCGCCTGATCAACGCCTTCATGTGGACGGGCAACTTTAAAGGCCCGTTCCGTTACCGATTTGCATGCGAGGATCATGCGAATTGTCGGTTAACGAAACCTTGGTGGAAATCGCCGGGCTGCCCTGAATTCTCACCTGTAAGAAGATGTAGGACGGTCTCCAGGCAGCCACTTCTCTGTGGTCCTTTGCTCCCCTGCCAAGCCATCAGCGTGATCACCCCGGGGCTTGGATGGCACGGGATTGAAGAGCTCGATCGAGGCTGAGGCGAAGGCCGGAAAGCGGCCAAAAAAGTTTGCGCGCCATGCGGTCGCGACCGCAACGATTGCGCGGATGGCGATTAGCTGGGTGGGTTCACGGAAGAGCAAGAAGACGACACGTGTCGCCGGAAGAAGCCGATGGCTTCAGCTATGTGCGAAGATGTCCGTCTCTTCCCATCCGAGAAGATCCAGCTTGGCGCGCGTTGGAAGGAACTGAAAGCAGGCCTTTGCGTGGTCGATACGCCCGTCGCGCACGAGGCGATGCATCAGGCGATCGCGAAGGGCATGCAAATGCAAAACGTCCGAGGCTGCATATTCGAGTTGGGCCTGGCTCAGGGTCTCGGCTCCCCAATCGGAGGATTGTTGCGCCTTCGAGATATCGACCTCCAGCAACTCCTTGAGATTGTCCTTCAGCCCGTGGCGGTCGGTATAGGTCCGCGTCAGACGCGAAGCGATCTTCGTGCAAAAGACAGTGGTGGTGGTCACGCCAAAGGTGTGGAACAGGACGGCGATGTCGAAGCGACCATAGTGGAAAATCTTCTCGCGCTGAGGATCGGCGAGCATGGCCACCAGATTGGGCGCCTCGGTCTGACCTGCTGCAATCCGGATGACATCCGCAGTGCCGTCTCCGGAAGACAGTTGCACCACACACAGGCGATCACGACGCGGCACAAGACCGAGAGTCTCCGTATCGATTGCAATCGCGCCCACATAACGCGCGGCGCATTCTGCCGAGATATCCCCCTGATGGTAGCGAATCGTCGTCATCTCATGCCTCTCGAAACCTCTTGCCACTCACCGCTCGCTATAGCGGAAACCTCGCAAGGGCACCATCCTGCAATGGCCGTGGGGGATATCAGGCAAGCAGAGGATGATCTGCAATCGGGAGAAGATCGTCACAGCCTTGTGATTCGCGCATGCGAGTCGGTTATGCAGGTCGGAAAACTGAACATTTCCTACGCAAACGCAGGTTCGTTTTCGCAAACAGCGCAAGAATCGAAAGAGACGAAAGCAGTTTTCGGCGAAAATCGCCGGTTCGCGCTTCGGGGCACCTGAGCAGCCATGCGCTCTGCGCACTGCTGCGTTGCAACAACAGCCATTGGCAGGCCAAAGCGATTTGAATATAAAAAAGGCATCGAAGCGGCGCACTCCTCCTCCCAGTGCCGCTCGGTAGGATCGGCAATACTCCTCCTCCTCCCAATTGCCGATCAAGTTTAAGAGCCTGGCGCATCCTCCTCCCGCGCCAGGCTCTTTTCATTTGCGGACACCGCAAATTTCCTCCCCCAGATGAATCGCTCTGCCCTCGTTTCGCTTGATGCCGATGGACACCGGCCCATATAACCGCATCTGCGCGCAAGCAAATCCGGAGGAATGGGCATGACAGTCAAATTTGGCACGAGCGGCCTCAGAGGCCTATCGACGGATCTGGTGGGCTCTGTGTCAGCGCTCTACTCCTTCGCCTTTGCACGCCACATGCTGGAAAGCGGCATTTTGAAACCCGGGGCGCCTGTCGTCATCGCTCGCGACTTCCGTCCATCGAGCCCGGAAATCGCCTCCACCATCATGGCTGCCATCAAACGCCTGGATCTGGTGCCGTTAGATTGCGGAACGATTCCTACCCCGGCGCTTGCGCTCTATGGCCAGTCGATCGGTGCCGCCGGGATCATGGTCACCGGGTCCCACATTCCGGCCGATCGCAACGGCATCAAGTTCTACAGACCCGATGGCGAAATCGACAAGACCGACGAGGAGGCAATCACCCGGCTCGCCGCCGCGCTGGCATCGGATGACGGGGCGAACCGGGTCGAGGACGGCTGCGGCGAGCGTCGCGAGGCAGAAGCCAGCAAGCTGTTCCTCGAGCGGAATCTCGGTGTCCTTCCGGTGGACGCACTTACCGGGAAACGGATCGGCATCTACCAGCACAGCTCGGTCGCCCGAGACATGCTCGTGGAAATCTTCGAACAGTACGGCGCGACCGTCTTTCCCCTTGGACGCTCCGAGCATTTCATTCCGGTCGACACCGAGGCCGTCTCGCAGGAGACCGTTGCACAACTCGCCCGCTGGACCGACGATCTGGCCCTTGATGCGGTACTCTCGACCGATGGCGATGGCGACAGACCTCTGGTCGCTGATGAGCACGGCATGCCTCTGCGTGGTGACCTGCTCGGCATGGTCACCGCACGCTTCCTGAAGGCAAACCTTGTCGCTACACCCGTCACCTCGAATTCCGGACTGGAGCAGGACGGCCACTTCATCGTCAGACGCACCCGCGTGGGTTCCCCCTATGTGATCGCCGCCATGGAAGAGGCGTTGGCGACCGGAGCAAGCCAAGTGCTGGGTTTCGAAGCCAATGGCGGACTGATGCTCGGCTCGGACTTCGCGATCGAGGATAAGGTGATCAGGGCGCTGCCGACACGCGATTGCGTGTTGCCGATGCTGGCCGTGCTCGGTACGGCAGCCGAAAGAGGACTTGCGCTGTCGGCCCTCGTTGCCGATCTCAACCTGCCCGTCGCTCTCGGTGACCGACTGGAGAACTATGCGAACGAGCGAAGCACCAAGCTCATGGCGCATCTGCGCAATTCCGGCGATCAGCTCGCGGCGTTTCTGGCCCCCGTCGGAACAGTACGATCAGTCAGTGACATTGATGGCCTGCGGGTCACGCTGGCCGACGACCGGGTGATCCATTTCCGTCCGTCCGGCAATGCACCCGAGATGCGTTGCTATGTCGAGGCGGCGGACGGGGAGGCGGCAAAGGCCCTGCTCGAACAGGGTCTTGCGCTGCTCGAACGCTGGGTCGTCTGAACCGGACAGCCCCACCAGACGTATTGGTCATGACACGACATGAGAGGATGACATGACCAAGATCGCCTGGATTACCGGATCAAGCACCGGCATCGGTCGAGCCCTCGCCGAACGGCTGGTTCATGACGGATATCGTGTGGCCGTGAGTGCAAGAAGTGCGGATGCGCTCGCATTGTTCGCGGCAAACCACCCCGGCAAGGTCGGGGTCTACCCGCTTGATGTGACCGATCCCGCCGCCGTCAAGCAGGTGTTCGCCGCGATCGAGAGGGAAATGGGGGCGATCGATCTCGCGGTTTTCGCGGCCGGATCCTATACGCGTGACTATGCCGAGGATTTCAGCAGCGAGCGCACCCGGCAGATGTTCGATTTGAACGTGCTTGGCACGGCATCCTGCCTGGAAACGGTGATGCCAGCCATGATTGCGCGCCGCAGCGGCCATATCGCGGTCGTCGCGTCGGTTTCCGGTTACCTGGGGTTACCGGGCGCTGCGACCTACGGAGCGACGAAAGCGGCTCTCAACGTGATGTGCGAGGCGCTCTATCCGGAGCTTGAGCGGCACGGGGTAAAGCTCACCATCATCAATCCAGGCTTCGTGGACACACCGCTCACCAAGAAGAACGATTTCCCCATGCCTTTCCTCATCTCATCCGAGGAAGCGGCGGATACGATCGCGAAAGGGCTGGCAAAGGGCAAGTTCGAGATCATCTTCCCGTGGAAGATGGCCGTCGCGATCCGACTGTTGCACGCCCTGCCCCACTCCCTGCGCTTTGCTCTCACACGCAAGATGCTTCGCCCACTTGATCGGTGAGCGAAGCCAAAACGCTGGAGCATTTCCGGTAAAAGGCGGATCACCGGAAATGCTCTATCTCCTTTTTGTAACGTGGTTCGGACGCAAAACCGCTGACGCAGTCTTGCTGGGCGTGCTCCAGATCGCGTTTGTTATTCAGGCTGGCTTATCCAGCCTGAACTGCACCACGTCGATGCGACCGAACCGGAAGCCGACGGCGCAATAGTGGAGATAAAGACGCCACATGCGATAAAAGCGGCGGTCGAATCCGAGCGGCTCGATCTTCTGCCAATTCGCCGTGAAGGCGCTGTCCCAGGCTAGCAAGGTCCGATCATAATCCCGACCGAAGCGGAAACAATCGCCGATCTGCAGGCCAGCAGCCTTCGCATCGCGTTCAAACACCGTGACCGAAGGCAGCATGCCGCCGGGGAAGATGTAGGTCTGGATGAAATCAGCGCTGCGGCGATAGTAGTCGAAACGGCTCTCATCAATGGTGATGGTCTGAATCAGAGCCTTGCCGCCGGCGGCAAGCCGTTCCTGGACCGCCTTGAAATAGACCGGCCAATTCTCCTCGCCGACGGCCTCGAACATCTCGATCGAGACGATCTTGTCGTACCCGCCGCGACAATCGCGATAGTCCTCAAGGCGGATGTCTGCCCGGTCGGCCAGGCCGGCCTTCTCAAGCCGCTCGCGAGCAAACTTCGCCTGCTCAGTCGAAAGCGTCAGGCCAGTGACCCGACAGCCGGTCTTGCGGATCGCGTGTTCGGCGAAGCCGCCCCAGCCACAGCCGATTTCCAGCACGTGGTCATCTGGTCCGATCTGCAGTTCCTCGACAATGCGGGCATACTTAGCCTCCTGCGCGTCGGCCAAGGTCATGCCGGGGGTGCTATAGAGCGCCGAGGAATAGGTCATCGTCCGGTCTAGCCAGAGACCGTAGAAGGCGTTCCCAAGGTCGTAGTGGTAAGCAATGTTGCGACGGCTGCCCTTCCTGGAATTGCGTCGCAGCTTGTGTCGAAGCCGGGCCAGTCCCTTGAAGACGGAAGAGGACGCGAGCACCGCCCCAAGCTGCGCTTCATTCGACAATGCGAGTTCAAGGACCGCACCGATATCCGGCGAATCAAGATCGCCGTCGATGACGGATTGCGCAAAGCCGAGCGTGCCTCCGGTCAGGATCCGCAGAACGGGGCTCGCATTGCGAACGCACAAGACAGCATTCGGGCCGGGTCTTGCACCAATCGCGACATGCTCTCCATATCCCTCGAACTGGAGCGTCAAACGGCCGACGGCGATCCGGTCGGCCCAGCGGCACATCATGCGCTGCCAGAATGTGAGGGAGCTTATGACAGGGTGCATTTCCTGTTCAGCGTGACTCATGACTTCTTCATCCCATTCTGCACAACGATCGTCGACGCAACCCTGGTTGCTGCCGGCTGGTGACGATAGACGGGGACGCCCTTCCACCAGAGCCTCAGCGCTTCCCAGTGAATTCCTCCCATCACCTTCATGGTCATCAAGGGATAGGTTAACAGCATGCGCAATAAGGACCTGTCCGACAAGGGGCGCCGCTCGCCGGCGAAGCTGGCGAACAGCATGGGGCCTTCCGGATCGCTCTCGCCGATATGGATGGCGATATCGTCGGCAGGCGGGCTGATGCGGAAGCTATATTCGCAGTTCATCGGCATGAACGGAGAGACATACATTTCCTTGGCGCAACGATGACGCAGGATGCCGCTCTCTTCGTCCGATACTGGGATCACATAGGTATGACGCTCGTTGAAGGTGTTGCAGACTTCATAGAGCACGGCTGCAAGTTCGCCTCCGGGGAGATAGCAAAAATAGACGGTCAGCGGATTGAACACATAACCGAGGATGCGCGGATAGCAGAGCATACGGATAGTCCAATCGCTGCCCGGAAGCCCCGCAGCGGCCAGACGCTCCTCAACCCACCGACGCAGCTCTCCCGTTCCACCATTGCCGTGGTCGGCATCATGAACGGAGAAGAACGCCGCCTTGTTGTAGCCGAAAAGCCGAAGATTGGCATTCAGATCACCGATTTCGTCCAGGTCGACCAGGAGTGAAAACACACTGTAACGCAGGCTATGCTTCTTGGGCCGGCTGCGCACATGCAGTACGTGACCAGCATAAATTGCAGACGAAGAGATCATTCTGCCGCCTCAAGCTGACGGCTGATCACAATCCGCCCGGACTCGTTTTCGACCGACCACGGGCGGCGGACACCGCCGAGCGCCTCTGCGACCGCAAGCCCCGCCTGAAGACCATCCTCGTGGAACCCACTGCCGAAATAGGCGCCGCAGAACCACGTATTGCGACGGCCCTGAAGCTGCCAGATCCGTCGTTGGGCGCGGATGGCTGCCACATCGAAGAGTGGGTGCTCGTAGTTGAAGGTCCGGATGATCTTCGCGGGATCGATCGGGCGGCAGGGATTGAGCGTGACGAACAGCGGCGTCGCAGGATCCAGTGACTGGAGCTTGTTCATCCAATAGGTCACGCACAGGGTTTCAGTGGCATCAGCCCCTTTGTCAGCCACATAGTTCCAGCTGGACCAGACCGCCTTGCGCTTTGGCATGAGGTTCTCATCTGAGTGAAGCACGGCGAGATTGGGCGTGTACTGGAAGGACTCCAGAACGTCGCGCTCTTCGCCGTCGGCATCTTCAAGCAAATCGATGCTCTGGTTGGCGTGGGTCGCGAGCACCACATCATCGAACGTCTCGACACCACCGTGAACGTCCGTGACCTCAACGCCCGCGATCCCGCGGCGAACCCCTGTGACGGCTGTGCCCAGGCGAACGTCGCCCTGAAAGTCTGCGAGAATGCGCGCGACATATTCGCGGCTGCCGCTCTTGACCGTGCGCCAGCTGGGGCGATCGGTCAGCGTAAGCAGCCCGTGGTTGGCGAAGAAACGAATAAAGGCGTGAAGCGGATAAAGGCGCATCTCGGATGCCGTGGTTGACCAGATTGCCGCGCCCATCGGCAAAAGGTGGTCCTTGACGAAGGAAGGCGCGTAGTCGGCAGACGCGAGATAGTCGCCAAGCGAAACGCCTTCCAGTTCGCGTCTGTCGAGCAGGCCGGGAGCCTCCCTGTAGAAGCGGAGGATATCCTTCACCATGCGCCAGAAGCGCGGACGCAGAATATTGGATTTCTGACCAAGGAGGCCGCCAAGACCGGAGCCCGAATACTCAAATGCCCCGGCATCGAGCGAGGCGGAGAACGACATGTTCGAAGGCAGCGTCGGAACATCGAGATGTTCAAAGAATTTGACGAGGTTCGGATAATTGCGATCGTTGTAGACGATGAAGCCAGTATCGACCGGAACGTCCTTCGTGGCGCCCGGCGCAAGCACGGTGTTGGAATGGCCGCCGGGCCTGTTTTCGGTTTCGTAGAGTACGACGTCCGCACTCTTCGACAGCAGCCAAGCACAGGACAGGCCGGAAATTCCAGAGCCGATGACCGCGATCCTGCGCTTACCGCCGAACGCGGCCTTCGTGATACCAGTGTCCATTATCCGCCCTTTATCTTGTGTATCAACCAAATGGATTTGCTGATGAATACGCAAGGCATTTCGCAATGGATCGATGATGACGAATAAATTCACACGCGGTGATCCGCCTGGACTGTCAGGGCGTAGAGCACTCCATGATGAACGCGATTCACATCTCGGCAGATGCGTGCCAGAATGACCCCGGGCGGACAGCACGGCAAATGGTCGCTGCGCCGCTTCAACGAGGGAAAAAAAGCGTTTCGATGACCGAGTCGGTGGAAGATCTGGACCAGCGTAACTTCTCGCAACTTTTGGCCGCCGTCGGGCGTGATCGTGATATCGAGGCCTTCGAGACGATCTTCAAATATTACGGACCCAAAGTGCGCTCCTACATGGCCAAGCTTGCTCGCGACGGGCAAGCTGCGGAAGAGTTGATGCAGGAGACGATGCTCGCGGTCTGGAACAAGGCCGAGCAATTCGATCCATCGCGAGGCAATGTCTCAAGCTGGATCTTCACAATCGCCCGCAATTTGCGCATCGACGCCTTTCGCCGCGAAAAGCGACCGGTCTTCGACCCCACGGATCCGGCGTTCGTTCCGGACGACGTACCGCCTGCCGATGTCGAATTCGAAGGACGCCAGGAGGCCGACCGCCTCCGTCGCGCGATGGAAACCCTCCCACCCGAACAGCTCGAACTCCTCAAAATGTCATTCTACAGAGAAGCGTCCCATAGCACCATCGCTGCCGAACTCGGTCTGCCGATGGGTACTGTCAAATCGCGTATCCGCCTCGCTTTCGCGAAGCTGCGTGCAGCACTGGAGGAGCGAGCATGACGCTCCACGTACAACACCACATCAGCGACGAATTGCTGCTAGACTACGCCACAGGGAACCTGGCTGAAGGTTGGAGCATCGCTGTCGCAACGCATCTGGCGCTCTGCCCAGCCTGCCGCGACCGGCTTTCGTTCATGGAGCACACCGGTGGTCAGCTCCTCGAGGCAACCGAGGTGACCGACAAGGAAGTCTCTCCGGCGGACAGCTGGGCTGCCATGAAGGCCAAGATGGCGGCTCAGGGATCGGCGCGGACGCCCGCTGCCAAGCCGGTCGCAGTGCCGGGGGACCTTCCCATTCTGCCAGAGCCCCTGCGCTCTTATCTCGGCGGTGACGTCGACGATTTGAAGTGGAGAGCATTGGGACGCGGCGCGTATCACATCCCGATCAAGACGGGTGACAAGGAAAGTCAGGTTCGGCTCCTGAAGATCCCGGCCGGGAAACCGGTTCCGGAGCATTCTCATGGCGGCAGAGAACTGACCCTCGTGCTGAAGGGTGCCTTTACCGACGGAGCGACCGTGTTCAAGCGCGGCGACATCGAGGAAGCAGACGAGACCCTCACTCACCAGCCCGTCGCGACACCCGACGACGATTGTATCTGTCTTGCGGTCACAGACGCGCCACTTAAGTTCAAGAGCCTGCTGGTGCGCTTGGTCCAGCCGGTTCTCGGAATATGATTAGAGACCGGGCACCCGCCTGGCTCGCTGGGGAAGACACATGAGCTATGTCATTGCCTATCTCTCGACGGCGCTGGTCTTCTTCGTGCTCGATTACTTTTGGCTGACGCGGATCGCAATCGGCTTCTACCGCGAGCACATTGGCAGCTTGCTGCTCGCGACACCGAACTTCGCGGCGGCTGGCATCTTTTACCTCTTTTATGTCATCGGCCTTGTCTATTTCGCCGTCATGCCTGCGGTTTCAGCTGGTAGTCTCGTCACGGCACTCGTCAACGGCGCCTTGCTCGGGCTTCTCGCCTACGGCACCTATGACATGACCAATCTGGCAACGCTGAAGGGCTGGTCCTTGCAGGTGAGCCTCGTCGACATGGCTTGGGGCGCATTTCTCTCTGCAACGGCGTGCGCGGCGGGTTACGTTGCTGTCTCGCGCCTTTCTGCCTGAGCGCTGGAAGCCGTACGGCCAACGCCCTATGTTCTCGGCATGATCAAGTCGGACCTTCTTCTCCATCCGACACCCGGCGGGCTCTATTGCCCGCTGGGTGATTTTTTTGTCGATCCGGTCCGGCCCGTCGACCGGGCGCTCATTACGCACGGCCATTCTGATCATGCCCGCTCGGGACACGCCCATGTTCTGGCGACACGGCAGACGCTGGATATCATGGCGATCCGCTACGGCGCGGACTTCTGCGGCACGTCGCAGAGCGCTACCTTTGGCGAAACCGTTTGGATCAACGGTGTTGCTGTTCGCTTCCACCCGGCCGGCCATGTGCTTGGCTCGGCCCAGATCGAAATCGAGGCGCAGGGAACACGCATTGTCGTTTCAGGCGACTACAAGCGCGGTGCCGATCCGACCTGCGCCAGTTTCGAACCCGTGCCTTGTGACGTTTTCATCACTGAAGCGACATTCGGGCTGCCGGTCTTTCACCATCCGGAGCCGAGGCTGGAAATCCAGAAGCTTCTGACCTCGCTGCAACAGTTTCCCGAGCGAAGTCACCTGATTGGTGCTTACGCCCTGGGCAAGGCACAGCGCGTCATCTCGTTGATCAGGCGCGGCGGATATGAGAAGCCGATCTACATTCATGGCTCGATGGCGCGGCTCTGCGACTACTATTCGGAGCAAGGCGTGGACCTGGGCGAGCTTCGACCGGCGACGGCAGAGGACAAGAAATCGGGGAGCCTCAGGGGCGCCGTGGTGATTGGGCCGCCCTCTGCTTTCAATGACCGCTGGGCGCGACGCTTCGAGGATCCGCTCGCCATCTTCGCCTCCGGCTGGATGATGGTGCGCCAAAGGGCGAAGCAGCGGGGTGTGGAGTTACCGCTCGTCATCTCCGATCATTGCGACTGGCCGGAACTGCTCGATACGATCCGCGAAGTCGGGCCGCAGGAGGTCTGGGTGACGCATGGGCGGGAGGAAGCCCTGGTGCGCTGGTGCGAACTGTCCGGCATCAAGGCACGGCCGCTGCACCTCGTCGGCTACGAAGACGAGGGGGATTGAGATGAAGGCCTTTGCCCGTCTCCTCGACCGCCTTGTCCTGACACCCAGCCGCAACGGCAAGCTGACGCTGCTGGTGGACTATTTCCGTAACACACCCGATCCCGACCGCGGCTATGCGCTGGCCGCGCTGACCGATGGGCTCGACATCAAGGGCGTGAAGCCGGCGCTCCTGAAAGAACTGGTCCTGGAGCGGATGGACCCGATCCTGTTCCAATATTCCTATGACTATGTGGGTGACCTCGCCGAGACCATTTCGTTGGTCTGGGAGCCGCAGGCGCTGGAGGCTCCGGGCGAGGAGGATCTCGAAAGCCTGTCTCGTATCGTCGAGCGGCTACAACGGCTCGGCCGGAACGAAACCCGCTCCGTCATGCGCGACCTTTTCGACAGGCTCGACACGTCCGAGCGGTTTGCCCTGATCAAGCTCGTGACCGGGGGGCTTCGGATCGGTGTCTCGGCAAGGCTCACCAAGCAGGCGCTGGCGCTTTACGGCAACAAGGATGTCGTTGATATCGAGAGCCTCTGGCATGGGTTGAAGCCACCTTACACAGAGCTTTTCGCCTGGCTGGAGGATCGGATCGAAAAGCCTGTCTTGTCGACGCCGGCGATCTTCCATTCCGTCATGCTCTCGACGCCGATCGAGGACAGGGATCTCTTCAATCTGGACCCCAAGGATTTTGCCGCCGAATGGAAATGGGATGGCATCCGGGTGCAGCTCTCGTGCTCCGGCGGCAGGAGCCGGCTCTATTCCCGCTCCGGCGATGATATCTCGGGGGCGTTTCCTGACATCATCGAGGCAGCGCAGTTCGAGGGCGTGATCGACGGCGAGCTGCTCGTCGGCGGTACATCGCGGACAAATGCGCCAACGCGCAGCTTCTCGGATCTGCAGCAGCGGCTCAATCGCAAGACCGTGACGGCCAAGATGATCGAGGACTATCCAGTCTTCATCCGCGCCTATGACATTCTCTTCGATGGCGATGCCGATGTGCGGCCTGAAACCTTCCTTGCCCGGCGCGAGCGACTGAACGCCTTGGTCGACCGGCAGGAGCCACGGCGCTTCGACCTCTCACCGCTCGTCTCTTTCTCCACCTGGGAAGAACTGGAGCAGTTGCGCGCCGCACCGCCCGATCCGGTGATCGAGGGGGTCATGCTGAAGCGGCTGGACAGCAGCTATCAGGCGGGACGCGCCAAGGGGCCGTGGTTCAAGTGGAAACGCGACCCGATGAATGCCGACGCCGTGCTGATGTATGCCCAGCGCGGGCACGGCAAACGTTCCAGCTACTATTCCGACTTCACCTTCGGGGTCTGGACGGCAATCCCTGGCGAAGGCGATGTGCTGGTGCCTGTCGGCAAGGCCTATTTCGGCTTTACCGACGAGGAACTCGAGGTGCTCGACCGCTTCGTGCGCAACAACACGGTCGACCGCTTCGGACCGGTGCGGGCTCTCAGAGCCGAGCCGGAGCATGGATTTGTGGTAGAAGTCGCCTTCGAGGGACTGGCGCGCTCCAACCGGCACAAGTCCGGGGTCGCGATGCGGTTTCCCCGCATCGCGCGCCTGCGTCAGGACAAACTACCCAGGGATGCCGACCGGTTGGAGACGCTGGTCTCGCTGATCGACAAATAGGTCAGCGCGCGGTCAGGCAGCGCGAGACGCTGTCCTGCCAGCCGGCAATCGCCGCCTCGCGCTCACTTGCAGCCATGCCGGGCTCGAAGCGGCGATCACGCCGCCACGTCGCCGCAAAGCCCTTCTGGTCGGGCCAGAGGCCGGCGCGGGAGCCGGCGAGCCAGGCGGCACCGAGGATGGTGGTCTCGAGAACCACGGGACGATCGACGGGGGCGGCGAGGATGTCGGCGAGGCGCTGCATTGTCCAGTCGGAGGCGACCATGCCGCCATCGACACGAAGCACCGTCTTGGACGCGCTACCGTTCCAGTCCTTCTTCATCGCCTCCAGGAGATCGTGCGTCTGGTAGGCCACGCTTTCAAGCACGGCGCGGGCAAATTCGGCTGGGCCCGTGCCACGCGTCAGGCCGAAGATGGCGCCACGGGCATCGGCATCCCAATGGGGTGCGCCAAGGCCGGTGAAGGCGGGCACGAGATAGACGCGCTGATGCGGATCAGCCTTGCTGGCGAGCGCATCGGTTTCCGAGGCAACCTTGACGAAGCCCATCTGGTCGCGGAGCCACTGGACGGCGGCACCGGCAATGAAGATCGAGCCTTCGAGGGCGTAAGTTGTCTCGCCATTCAGGCGATAGGCAATGGTGGTGAGCAGACGGTTCGACGAGGCGACGCGATCGCGGCCGGTGTTGAGAAGCGCAAAGCAGCCCGTGCCATAGGTCGACTTCATCATGCCCGGCTCGAAGCAGGCATTGCCGATGACGGCCGCCTGCTGGTCGCCGGCAACGCCAAGGATCGGGATTGCGGCGCCGAGCACGGACTGATCGGTGATACCGAAGTCGTCGGCGCAATCCTTGACGTCCGGCAGCATTGCGCGCGGGATCTCGAGGATGGACAGAAGCTCATCGTCGAAACTGTTGGCGCTGATGTCGTAGATCAGTGTGCGCGAGGCATTGGTTGCGTCGGTCGCGTGGACCTTGCCGCCGGTCAGCTTGTAGATGAGCCAGCTATCGACCGTGCCGAAGCAGATCTCGCCCTTTTCGGCGCACGCCTTCAGGCCGTCAACATTTTTCAGGAGCCAGGACAGCTTGGTGCCGGAGAAATAGGGATCGAGCAGCAGGCCAGTCTTTTGCGTGAACAGCGGCTCCAGGCCCTTGTGTTTGAGCTCGTCGCAGAAGCGCGCGGTGCGGCGATCCTGCCAGACGATGGCGCGATGGGCGGGCTTGCCGGTGGCGCGGTCCCACACGACGACGGTTTCGCGCTGGTTGGTGATGCCGATTGCGGTGACATCGGTGATCTTGATCTTTGCGGCAGAGAGCGCCTTTTCGATGGTTGCCAGCACACTCTCCCAGATCTCGTCCGCATCATGCTCGACCCAGCCGGAATCCGGGAAATGCTGGGTGAACTCCTGCTGGGCGACGCCGACGATGTGCATCTCGTGATCGAAGATCATCGAGCGGGTCGAGGTCGTCCCTTGGTCGATGGCCAGAATGTAACCGCTCATCAGGCGCAAACTCCTTATGTGAAGAAGCCGGGGCGTAGATTTCGCCCCGGCGGTTGTCAATGATCAGGGACTGATCCGGCTCACTTCTGCCAGCTCTTGACCAGTTCGTCGTAGTTGACGGTGATCGGCTTTTCCTTTTCTTCAGCGATCTTCAGTTGCGGAGCGAGATTGCCCTTGGCAACGGCATCGGCGTTCCACTCTTCGAGGGTCTTTTCCTCGGCAAGCTTCGGACCGATATCGCCCTGAACGCCAGCGCGTTCGAGACGCTCAAGGACCTTTTCCTGCTCAGCGCAGAGCGAGTCCATAGCTTCCTGTGCAGTCTTTGCACCGGAAGAAGCGTCACCGATTGCCTGCCACCACAGCTGAGCCAGCTTCGGATAGTCAGGAACGTTGGTGCCGGTCGGCGACCACTGCAGGCGAGCCGGCGAGCGGTAGAATTCGACCAGACCGCCGAGCTTCGGAGCGCGATCGGTGAAGGACTGGTGGTCGAGGGTCGACTGACGGATGAAGGTCAGGCCGACGTGGCTCTTCTTCACGTCGACAGTCTTCGAGGTGACGAACTGTGCGTAGAGCCAGGCGGCCTTCGCACGGTCTTCCGGGGTGGACTTCATCAGCGTCCAGGAACCGGCGTCCTGATAGCCGAGCTTCATGCCGTCCTTCCAGTAGACGCCATGCGGGCTCGGAGCGAAGCGCCACTTCGGCGTGCCGTCCGCGTTGACGACCGGCAGGCCTTCCTTGACGAAGTCGGCCGTGAAGGCGGTGTAGGTGAACATCTGCTGGGCGATTTCACCCTGAGACGGCACCGGACCGGATTCGGAGAAGGTCATGCCCTGGGCAGCCGGAGGGGCGTACTTCTTCAGCCATTCGAGATACTTCTCGATGGCGTATACGGAGGCAGGGCCGTTGGTGTCACCGCCGCGGGCGACGCAGGAGCCGACCGGACGCGAGTTTTCGTCAACCTTGATGCCCCATTCGTCAACCGGGTTGCCGTTCGGGATGCCCTTGTCGCCGTTGCCGGCCATCGAGAGCCAGGCGTCGGTGAAGCGCCAGCCGAGCGACGGGTCCTTCTTGCCGTAGTCCATGTGGCCGAAGACCTTCTTGCCGTCGATTTCGCGACCGGTGAAGAACTCGGCGATGTCCTCGTAAGCCGACCAGTTGACCGGAACGCCGAGATCGTAGCCGTACTTCGCCTTGAAGTCGGTCTTGTTCTTCTCGTCATTGAACCAGTCGTAGCGGAAGAAGTAGAGGTTTGCGAACTGCTGGGTCGGCAGCTGATAGAGCTTGCCATCAGGAGCGGTCGTGAAGGACTTGCCGATGAAGTCATCGATGTCGAGGGTCGGGCTGGTGACGTCCTTGCCTTCGTTCGCCATCCAGTCGGTCAGGTTGCGAACCTGCTGATAGCGCCAGTGGGTGCCGATCAGGTCAGAGTCGTTGATATAGGCGTCGTAGATATTTTCGCCCGACTGCATCTGGGTCTGCAGCTTTTCGACGACGTCGCCTTCACCGATCAGGTCATGGGTGATCTTGATGCCGGTGATGGCTTCGAAAGCCGGAGCGAGCACCTTGGATTCGTACTCATGCGTGGTGATGGTTTCGGAGACGACCTTGATTTCCATGCCGGCGAAGGGCTTGGCGGCGTCAACGAACCACTGCATTTCGGCTTCCTGCGTGGCACGATCCACTGCAGACATGTCGCCGATCTCAGCGTCCAGGAATTTCTTCGCCGCTTCCATATCGGCGAAGGCGACGCCCGTCATGGCAAGAAGCATGGCAGCTGTCGTCGTCAAAAGGTGCTTTCGCATTGTATCCTCCCTAAGGTTGCGATTGCGTTCAGTTTTCAGTTCCAGGGATGGCGACCTCCCGCCGCCATCCGTCTTTTCTAGCCCTAGACGAAGCGGAAGACGCCGACGGCGTAGACCACGGACAGGGCGAGAGCCCACCACAGGTTCGGTCCAACGAGACCGAGCCAAGCGAGATGGATGAAAGCCGACCCGAGCAGCGACACGAAGAGACGGTCACCGCGGGTGGTTTCGAAGCGAAGGACGCCGACCCGCGGATTGCCGCCGGGGGAGAGATACTCCCACACGGCCATCGACAGGATCAGGGCGAATATCACGATGAAGAACACGGCCGTCGGAAGCGTCCAGGCCATCCATGAGAAATCCATTGAAGCCTCCTCAGACGCGGCCCAGGGCAAAGCCCTTGGCGATGTAGTTGCGGACGAAATAGATCACGAGCGCCCCGGGTATGATCGTGAGAACGCCGGCGGCGGCCAGCACGCCCCAGTCCATGCCGGAGGCAGAAACCGTACGCGTCATGATGGCGGCGATCGGCTTGGCATCAGTTGTCGTCAGAGTACGGGCAATCAGAAGCTCGACCCAGGAGAACATGAAGCAGAAGAAGGCCGCGACACCGATGCCGGATGCGATCAGCGGCATGAAGATCTTCACGAAGAACTTCGGGAAGGAATAGCCATCGATATAGGCGGTCTCGTCGATCTCCTTCGGCACGCCGGACATGAAGCCTTCAAGGATCCACACAGCCAGCGGCACGTTGAACAGGCAGTGGGCGATGGCAACAGCGATATGCGTGTCGATGAGGCCGAAGGCGGAGTACAGCTGGAAGAAGGGCAGCGCGAAGACGGCTGGCGGCGCCATGCGGTTGGTCAGCAGCCAGAAGAACAGATGCTTGTCACCCAGGAAGCGATACCTCGAGAAGGCATAGGCTGCTGGCAGCGCCACAGCGACTGCGATCACGGTGTTCATGCACACATAAATGATCGAGTTGATATAGCCCTTGTACCACGAGGGATCGGTGAAGATCACGGCGTAGTTGGCCAGTGTCGGGTTGACGGGCCAGAGCGAGAAGGCGCCCGTGATCTCTGCATTCGTCTTGAAGCTCATGTTGACGAGCCAATAGATCGGCAGGAGCAGGAAGATGATGTAGATCGTCGGGACCAGAAAGCCGAAGCGGGTGCGGTTGTCAGTGCTTTTCATCGGTATCTCCCTCAGCCCTTCGCGTCACTGTTGGTCATGACGGTGTAGAAAACCCAGGACAGCGCCAAGATGATCAGGAAGTAGATGATCGACATCGCCGCCGCCGGACCGAGGTCGAACTGGCCGACCGCCATCTTGACGAGGTCGATAGACAGGAAGGTGGTCGAGTTGCCCGGGCCGCCGCCCGTCAGGACGAAGGGCTCGGTGTAGATCATGAAACTGTCCATGAAGCGCAGCAGCACGGCGATCAGAAGCACGCGCTTCATCTTCGGCAGCTGGATGAAGCGGAACACGGACCAGCGCGATGCGCCATCGATCTTGGCTGCCTGGTAATAGGCATCCGGGATCGAGACGAGACCGGCGTAGCAGAGCAGCACGACAAGGCTCGTCCAGTGCCAGACATCCATCACGATGATCGTGACCCAGGCGTGGATCGGGTTCTGCGTGTAATTGTAGTCGAAGCCCAGGGCGTTCAGCGAATAGCCGAGAAGACCGATGTCGACGCGGCCGAAGACCTGCCAGATGGTGCCGACGACATTCCACGGAATGAGCAGTGGCAGCGCCATCAGGACGAGGCATACCGGAACCCCCAGTCCCGTTTTCGGCATGTTGAGCGCGATGAAGATGCCAAGCGGCACCTGGATCGCCAGAATGATCATGGAGAAGATCAGGTTGCGTCCAAGCGCATCCCAGAAGCGGTCGGAGGAGAGGATATCGGTGAACCAGTCGGTGCCGGCCCAGAAGAACTGGTTGTTGCCGAAAGTATCCTGAACGGAATAGTTCACCACAGTCATCAGCGGAATGACGGCAGAGAAGGCCACCAGCACCAGGACCGGGACGACCATGAACCAGGCCTTGTTGTTCCAAGTCTTTTCCATGGTTCAGCCCTCCATTCCAACGCGCCAGGAATCGGCGAAGATGCCGACGCCCTCGGAGACGAATGTAACCTTCGGATCGGCCGGGATCTCCGCATCCTCAGGGATGACGATCGACAGCGGATTGCCGGCAAACTGCGTCCGCACGATCTTCTGACGGCCGATATCCTCGACCTTGGCGACGGTCACGGGCATGCCTTCGCGTCCCAGACGCAGGAATTCGGGGCGGATGCCAAGCTCGATCTTGCTTTGGCCGGCGAGTTTGGGCGTTCCCGGCAGGTTCACCGTCTGGTCGCCGACGATCGCGGTTGCTCCATTCACCTTGACCGGCATGACATTCATGCCCGGCGATCCGATGAAGTAGCCGACAAAGGTATGGCTCGGGCGCTCGAAAAGTTCGGCCGGCGTCCCGATCTGGACGATCTGGCCGTCATACATGACGACGACCTTATCGGCGAAGGTGAGCGCTTCGGTCTGGTCGTGGGTGACATAGACCATGGTGAAGCCGGACTGGCGGTGCAGACGCTTCAACTGCGAACGCAGCACCCATTTCATATGCGGGTCGATGACGGTCAGCGGCTCGTCGAAAAGGATCGCGTTGACATCCGAGCGCACGAGACCGCGACCGAGCGAGATTTTCTGCTTCTGGTCCGCCGTCAGGCCTTGCGCCTGCTTGCGGGCCATGGGCTGCAGGTCGATCATGTCGAGGATCTCGTTGACCCGCTTGTTGACCTGATCTTCCGGCACATGCCGATTGCGCAAGGGGAAGGCCAGGTTGTCGTAGACGCTCATGGTGTCGTAGACGACCGGGAACTGGAAGACCTGGGCAATGTTGCGGGCAGCCGTCGGCAGGTTGGTAACGTCAACGCCGTCGAATTCGATCCGGCCATCCGAGGGATGGATCAAGCCCGAGATGATGTTGAGCAGCGTGGTCTTGCCGCAGCCCGAGGGACCGAGCAACGCATAGGCGCCGCCATCATCCCATTCGTGATGGACTTCCTTCAGGGCATAGTCGCCGGCTGCGCGGGCGGCCGGGGTGTAGGCGTGGCGAATATGGTCGAGGTTGATGCGTGCCATGACGTTCCTCCTCACGCAGCCAGTTCGGTGGGGGCGCCAAGCGCCCTGCCGTCGGCGCCGAACGCCATCAGGTGACGGGTGTCGATGAAGACGTCGATCTCGCGGTCGGGATCAATGTCGTGGATGCCATGCGCCAGGCAAACCCAGCGGGCAGTTCCATATTCGACGTGGATGAAGCTCTCGGAGCCGGCGATTTCCGACACGAGGGTGCGAGAGCGCATGGCCATGGCACCAGGCAGGGCAGTAAGCGACAGGTGGTGCGGGTGGAAGGCCACCGTCACCGGACCGTCTGCAATCGATGAGAGATGCGCCGGCATGCCGAGAACCGGCTGTCCGTTCAGCTCGAAGCTTGCGCCCTTTTTGACGAGCGCGATGGTGTTGAGCGGCGGGTCGGCGAAGGTCCGTGCGGTCAAGAGATCCGACGGGCGACGGTACACGTTGATTGTCTCGCCGAACTGGGTGATGCGGCCTTCGGAGAGCGTTGCCGTGTTGCCGCCGAGCAGCAGAGCTTCGGACGGTTCGGTCGTCGCGTAGACGAAGATCGCGCCGGATTCGGCAAAGATCTTCGGCAGTTCCTCGCGCAGTTCCTCACGAAGCTTGTAGTCGAGATTGGCGAGCGGTTCGTCGAGAAGAACGAGGGTCGCGTTCTTGACGATGGCGCGGGCCAAGGCCGTGCGCTGCTGCTGTCCGCCGGAGAGGCTGAGCGGGGTACGATCGAGATACGGCGTCAGCCGGAGCAGATCGGCGGCCTTGCGGACTTCACGATCGATCGTGGCCGCATCCTTGCCGCCAACGCGCATCGGCGAGGCGATGTTCTCGTACACGGTCAGGGCCGGGTAGTTGATGAACTGCTGGTAGACCATCGCGACATTGCGCTTCTGGACCGGCATGCCGGTGACATCCTTGCCGTCGAAATGAACGGTTCCGGAAGTCGGCTTGTCGAGGCCTGCCATCAGGCGCATCAGGGATGTCTTGCCCGAAAGCGTGGGCCCGAGCAGGACATTGAGCGTACCCCGCTGCAATGTCAGATCGGTCGGGTGAATGTGATATTCACCTCCCGCCATTTTCGAGACTTTACGCAGTTCCAACATATGTCCTCGGGCCTCCTCCAAACCGTCGGTCTTCTTCAGTGGGATTGGCGATCAGGCCGCCGCCAACATCCCCAGATAGGCATCCAGCCCCTTCGCCTCCTCTGGCGTCAGGAACAGACCCTGTTTCGTTCGGCGCCACAGCACATCTTCGGCCGTGACCGCCCATTCCATATCCACCAGCCAGCGAACTTCCGCTTCGTAGAGCGTGCCGCCGAAGTGGCGTCCGAGGTCGGCGACCGATCGGGCTTTGCCCAGTATCGACTTCGAATCGGTTCCGTAGCAGCGGATCAGGCGCTCGGCATGTCCCCGCTCCAGGAAGGGATAGGCCTTCAAGAGATCCGCAACCGTCGGCTCAAAAGCTGTTGCAGCGAAATCACCACCCGGCAGACGGCTGCCTGCCGTCCAGGCCGGTCCTTTTTCGCCGATCGATTCGCCGATCTTTTCCAGCGCATGTTCGGCCAGACGGCGATAGGTTGTGAGCTTGCCGCCGAAGACGTTGAGCAAGGGGGCATCGCCGCTGTTGCCTTCGATCTTCAGCACGTAATCGCGCGTCGCTTCCTGTGCTTTCGAAGCGCCGTC
>CALSAF010000046.1:0-28096 GCA_943372805.1 Rhizobium sp. Q54 | reverse complement strand
TATTTTCACGTTCTCGGGCGGAGCCGCAAGAGCGATGCCGGATTTTGCCCGGTCTTCAACAGATGCGGTGTCACAACCGGGCGAGAAGCCGCGCGCGCGTCTCCTCATCCACGAAGGCCGCCTCGATGGCTGTGCGCGTCATGCCGTTGATCTCAGCATCCGTGAAGCCGAATTCGCTCGAAGCCCAGTCATATTCCTGGGCGAGTGACGTGTCGAAAAAGGGCGGATCATCGGAATTGATGCAGACCCTGACGCCAGCTTCGTGGAATTTCACGAGCGGGTGGCTGGCGAAATCGGGGAAGACCTTCAGCGCGATGTTGGAGCCCGGGCAGACTTCGAGCACTGTGCCCAAATCGACGAGGCGGCGGACGAGCTCGGGGTCCTCGATCGCGCGCACACCATGGCCGATGCGGGCGGGCTTTACGAGGTCGAGCGCATCGGCAACGCTGAAGGCGCCGCAGACTTCGCCCGCATGGATGGTGAGGCCAAGACCGGCTTCACGGGCAATATCGAAAGCACGGGCATAATCCGCGACGCGGCCCATGCGCTCCTCGCCGGCCATGTTGAAGCCTGTCACCAGCGGATTGTTGCTGCGGGCGGCATATTCGGCGGCCGCGATCACGCTTTCCGGGCCGAAGTGACGCTCACCGGTGACGATGATGCGCGCCTCGATGCCGGTTGCCGCTCTGGCGGCTTCGATGCCGGCGGTGATGCCCGCGAGATAGGTGTCGGCACCAAGACCGATACGGTCGCCATGATCCGGCGAGACGATGATCTCGCTGTAGATCGTGTCGACATCCGCGAGTTCGCGCAGGTAGGTCTCCGTCAGTAGGGCGTAGTCCTCCTCCGTGCGGAAGAGAGCCGCCACACGGTCATAGGCCTTGATGAACTCGGCAAAATCATTCCAGGCATAGCTGCCATCGCGCATGAAGGTCGCAGGGTCCACGCCATATTTTCCGGCCTGGGACAGCGCCAGCGCTGGCGCCGCCGCACCCTCAATATGACAGTGCAGTTCGGCCTTCTTCAATCGTCTCGTCACAGGAAGCTCCGTCCGATGCGGCCCGGTGCGATGCCCAGATGCGCCGCGATGGTTTCGCCGATGTCGGCATAGGTATTGCGCACGCCGATGTTGCGCGAGCGCACGCCCGGACCGAAGCACATGATCGGCACGCGCTCGCGCGTGTGGTCCGTGCCGCGCCAGGTGGGATCACAGCCGTGGTCGGCGGTCATGAGAACCATATCGCCTGGCTTCAGCTTTCGGTGGACTTCGGGCAGGCGGCGATCGAAGGCTTCGAGCGCAGCCGCATAACCCGGCACGTCGCGGCGGTGACCGTAGAGCATGTCGAAGTCGACGAAGTTGGTGAAGACAAGATCGCCGTCCTCGGCCTCATCCATGACCTTCAGCGTCGCGTCCATCAGGGCCATGTTGCCGTTCGCCTTGATCACACAGGTCACGCCCTGGTGGGCGAAGATGTCGCCGATCTTGCCGACGGCATGGACCTTACGGCCCTGATCAACCAGGCGATCAAGCAGGGTCGGTTCGGGCGGCAGGACGGAATAGTCACGGCGATTGCCGGTGCGCTCGAAGCTCTGGACCGTCTCGCCGATAAAGGGGCGAGCGATGACGCGGCCGATGTTCAACGGGTCCACGAGACCGCGCACCGTCTCGCAGAGCTTCAACAGCCGCTCCAGACCAAAATGGGTTTCATGCGCGGCAATCTGGAAGACGGAGTCGGTCGAAGTATAGCAGATCGGCTTGCCGGTCCGGATATGCTCCTCGCCGAAACGGGCGATCACTTCGGTGCCAGACGCATGGCAATTGCCGAGGATGCCGGGAAGGTGTGCTTCGCGACAAATGGAATCGACGAGGTCGGCAGGGAAGGCTTCTTCGCCTTGTGGGAAATAGCCCCAATCGAACATGACAGGCGTGCCTGCGATCTCCCAGTGACCCGACGGCGTATCCTTGCCCCTGGAGATCTCGCTTGCCGCCCCATGCAGGCCAAAGACGCGCTCGGGCACGGGCATGCCGTCCGGCGTCTTGCCGGTCGCAAGCTTTGCGGCTGCAAGAAGGCCGAGAGCAGACATGTTGGGGAGAACGAGCGGGCCCTGGCGCAGGCCCTTCCTGTCGCCGGCGCCGGCGGCACAGAACTCTGCGATGTGTCCGAGGGTATCCGAGCCTTCATCGCCGTAAGCGGGCGCATCCGGGGCGCCGCCGATGCCGAAGGAATCCAGAATGAAGAGAAAAGCGCGTGCCATGTCTGCGTACCATGGCCGGGTCAGGTTTGCTTGTTTTGCCGGCCGTTGACAGCATCCATAGCGCCTGGGCGAGGCCTTGGCAAACGAAGGGCGTCAGCAGTCCGTGCAGGTCACTTCCGTGCCCAGACGCTGACGGAAATAGAATTCGCGTGCCAGGGTGAGGCTCTTGGCATCGGTGCCGGAAAGACCGGGAAGATACATCATCAATTCGTGCGAGATACTGAGTTCGCTGCGGATCAGGAAGGTATCCGCCACCAGCATGTCAGCCGGCACGGGTGCAGTTGTGCCCACGGCATAGGGTGCCACGCCGGTTGTCGACCAGGACCAGGTGATCTTGGCAGCCTTGGCCGAATCGATCTTGATCGCGCTCACCTTGATCAGCAGATTGTTGGAGGGATAGGGCACGAAGATGGCGCCGGTCACATCCGACATGGTCGTCAGGAAGGCCTTGTTGACCTTTTCCTGGCGGGCAATCAGATCGGCGACCGTGCTGCTGGCCATCGAGGTCTTCTTGGCGGCGCTGAGCCCCATGGTGAGCTCGAAAGCCATCAGGTAGAGAACGATCAGCATCGGCGCGACGATGGCGAACTCGACACCGCCGACACCCTGCCTGTCCCGCGCCAGACGGCGCAAGTCACGACCGGTGGCGCTGAAAACCCGGTTTGCGCCGTCCACGGCCCTGCCGAACAAGGATCTCTCTCTGCCTCTTCCGGTCATGGATAGTTCTCGTTCTGGAAGGCCGTCGTTGCCACGATCAGGAAGTCGGAGGGCATAGAACCATCGGAAGGCCGGATCGTCGTGATGTAGGGGCGGACGAGGTCCGTGATCACCTGCCAGCGGTAATAGGCGCGCAGCATGTTGATCGTGTCGGGCCCTCCGGGCGTGAATTTGAAGCTCGTCGGATCGATGTCGGCAAAGGTGGCCGAGGAAACGCGCGGTATGGTTTTCGGAATGGCGCCGAAACTGGCAAAGGTCCGCGCGTCGATATAGAGCTTGCTCGGCGTCGAGATCTCCGTTTCCGAGCACTGGATCATGATGTTCACCTCATCACAGAAGGCCTTGCGGAACTTCGTGACGTCCATGTCCGTGGTGCGGTTCAGCTGGTAGGTGATCTGGCCGGTCCGCAGCTGCCGTCCCAACGTATTGACCGCGTTGGTCACCAGCTGCTCGGCCGCGAAAGCGACGAAAGTCTCGATGATCGCGAAGATGATGATGAAGTAGGGAACCGCGAGGATGGCGAACTCGATGGCCGCGGCGCCGTCACGGGATCGCGCCAGTTTCGTGCAGAGACGAAACCGCGTCCTGCGGACGCGTTCAACCCGATGATGTTGATCGACACTCTGGCTGGTCATAGCCTCATCCATCTTCAAAGATGAAGAGAAGCTACGAGCCAAGTGTTGATTTTCCGTTTCCGAAATCTTTACACTTTGCTGCGGCGGAGAAACGCAAACGAGGCGTTTGTCACTGCGTGGCGCCGGTCTGGGCGTGTTCCTCGCAATTGGGCGTACAGGACAGGACCGTGCGTGCAGTCGATTTGAAGACCCGGACCGTGCTCGATTCGTCGATGGATACCAGGATGCGCTCGTCAACAATGGCGTTGCCGTCCGCATCGAGAAGCACCAGATTGGTGGTTCCATAGGCCCGTCCGGTCAGCACAATGGTCTTTGCGTCGGCCACGGTTGCATCCGCGACCTCGGCATTGCCGACGATCACCTTGCTGACGGGGCGGTCGAGCTTCAACACGCGCGCGCTGTTCATATAGACGCGCAGGATCCCTTCATCTTCCGCATGTGCGACGGGCGCGACCGAGACCGTGGCGAAGGCCAGGATCATGGTGGCGGTGGCGGCGAGACGACGGTGGAACATGGACATGCCTTTGGGTGCACGCGTGGAGGCTGGCCAAAAGGATGCCGGCTTTAGGTGAATGAAGAGTTAAGGGGGCATGAGAGCGCTTTTCACTGGCGCTCTGGCTGCGATTGTTTTGCGTCCTTGACCTGAAAACGGCCCCTTGGGGGCCAAACTGTTCCAATCGGATACACTTTTGCGGGCTTGCACGGAGTTTTGAGGCCATGGCTGACAATCGAAGCCGTGCCTGCGCTTCACCGATTAGGCGGGCGTTCCCGGCAACGCTTGGCCAAGAGCCCGCTTTCCTCGACAAAAACTCCATATTTTAGTGGTTTGCAGCATCAATCGTTTACCACGCGGACGGCTTGCGGCGTTTCACGATCTGGTAACTCTTTTTCTTAAGTCGATGGCAATAGGCCGCCGTTTAGGTTGGCGACATCCGAGCAACGGCAAACAGTTGCCGGCAGTGCTGATCAACCTCGCGGAGTAGGAGAATAAACATGACCAAGCTTTTCGCACGTTTCGTCAAGGACGAGTCCGGCGCAACCGCCATCGAATACGGCCTGATCGCCGCCCTCATCTCGGTCGCCCTGATCACCGGCGCGACGACCCTGGGCGGTGCCCTGAACAACACGTTCGTCAACGTTGGCGCCAAGATGGGCCAGGGCGTGACGGCCAGCCAGTAATCTGCTGGCGGATCTTTCGGGATCAGAAGAAGCCGCCAGCTCATGGCGGCTTCTTCGCATTGCGGGATCAGCTAGATCTCAATGTCGTCGGAGATTTCGCGACAAGGGATCCGATCAACTCGAGCGCCATCGGAAAGTGAACCATGTACTTTGCGACCGTTTTCCTCGTGCTGCCGATCTGTCTAGCGCTTGCGGCGCTGACGGATTTCCTCGAGATGACCATCCCGAACCGCATTCCAGTCATTCTTGTCACAGCCTTTCTGGTCGCTGCACCATTCAGCGGGCTCGGTCTCGTTGATCTTGCCTGGCATTTTACCGCCGCAGGCTCCGTATTTGTCGTCGTCTTCGCGTTGTTCGCCCTGAATGTGATGGGCGGCGGGGATGCCAAGCTTCTTTCGGCAGCAGCGCTTTGGTTCGGGTTCAATACGTCTCTCGCCGAGTTCCTGATCCTGACCGCCTATATCGGCGGCGCACTGACGATCCTTGTCATACTCGCCCGGGCTCACTGGCTGAAACTCGAGTTCGTGGGCATCAGGCTTCCACAGACACTGATGGTCGCCAAAAAGATCCCTTACGCGATCGCCATCGGCGCTGCTGGACTGATCGCCTATCCCAGCTCTCCGCTGGTCATGGCCGCTATCCGAAATCTCGGCTAACACGCCGGAGAAACTTTGCGTTAACCACGAACGTAAGCGGCTTATTAACCATAAGTACACCAATTCCTGATCAACCTTGCCGGCAGAACCTATTGCGTCGCCGAAGGATCGATCATGAAACCCGCCCGTCTCATCATACTCGCTGTCGCCGTCGTGGCTGCCGGTATGGCCGGTCTGCTCGCCATGCGGCTCACCGGCAACCAGACCGTGATCGTCCAGGATTCGGTTGTCGAGAAGGAGCCAACCGTCGACGTTCTGGTCTCGGCCCAGAATCTTCCCGTTGGTGCACGTCTCGATGAAAACTCCATGCGCTGGATGCCCTGGCCGGAAGGCAGCGTGGTCGACGGCTTCATCACCTCCTCCACCCGTCCCGACGCATTGACAGAGCTCAACGGCGTCGTCGTGCGCCTGCCGGTCTTCGAAGGCGAACCGCTGCGACGCGAGAAGATCGCCGATTCCTCCTCTCGCATCCTCTCGGCACTTCTGCCCTCCGGAAAGCGGGCGGTTTCGACCGAGATTTCTGTCGCCACCGGTGCCGGCGGCTTCATCCTGCCGAACGACCGGGTCGACGTGATCATGGTCCGCAAGGGCGACGAAGACAATTTCCTGACTGAGACCGTGCTGTCGAACGTGCGAGTTCTCGCCATCGACCAGCAAATCGAGGAAGCCCCCGACGGCTCCAAGTCCGTGATCGGCACCACCGCGACCCTGGAACTGACGCCGGAGCAGACAAAGGTGATGGCCGTGGCCCAGCAGATGGCTGACCGCCTGTCGCTCGCGCTGCGGTCGGTCGCTGATGCGCAGGAGGAAGACACTTCGGCTGCCGACCATCTGCTCAGTGGCGGAGATGGCCAGCCGACCATCCAGGTCATCAAGTCCGGCGAGGTCGTAAAGTCGACCTCATCGACCGCCAATTCCATGCAGTGAGTGGGGACACATCGTGGCCAGCCTGATGCAAACATTCCGTGTATCCCTGACAGGCAGCATCGCCTTTGCGATGGCCTTGACCGGATCGCCGACCGCCTTCTCCAGCCATGGCAGCCCGTTTACGGCTGCGGAAGCCGCGCAGGAAACCGTATTGCGGATCAACAATGCCGGTCCCGGTGCCCGCAGAACCGTCAAGCTCGGACTGAACAAGGCGCTTGTTGTCGACCTGCCGGCGGATGCGCATGACATCCTGGTAGCAGACCCCACGATGGCGGACGCGGTCACCCGCTCGTCGCGCCGCATCTATCTGTTCGGCAAGACCGTCGGTCAGACAAATATCTTCATCTTCGGTGCTGACGGCCAGGAGATCGTCAGCCTCGATATCGAAATCGAGCGCGACATCGCGGGGCTAGAGGCCAATCTGCGCCGTTTCATCCCGCAATCGGACATCAAGATCGAAATCGTCTCTGACAATATCGTATTGACCGGCACCGTGCGGACCCCCCAGGATGCGGCGCGTGCAGAGAGCCTCGCACAGGCTTTCCTCAAGGGCGGTGAAGCAACGACCCGGAACCAGACTGCCTCCGGCGGAGACAATGGCGGCGATGTGGCGATCTTTGCCGAAGAACGACAGAGTTCGCAGATCGTCAACCTGCTGACCATCGAGGGCGAGGATCAGGTCACCCTGAAGGTCACTGTGGCAGAAGTAAGCCGGCAGGTTCTGAAGCAGCTCGGCTTCTCCGGCAGCATTTCCGATGGTTCGACCGGCATCAGCTATGCCAACCCGTCGAACCTCGGCAATGCGATCGATCCGACCGGAACGGCGACGATTTCTGCCGGCATCGGCGGTCTCGGGATCAACACCTATATCAACGCCATGGAACAGGCCGGCGTGATGCGCACGCTGGCAGAGCCGAGCCTGACCGCAATTTCGGGCGAGCCAGCGAAATTCTATGTCGGCGGAGAATTCCGCCTGGCAGGTGTCCAGGAGGTCAGCAGCGACGAAGAAGGCACGTCGATCGAACGAACCACGCAGACGGTCGACTACGGTATCGAGCTGAACTTCCGTCCGGTCGTGCTGGCACCGGGCCGTATCAGCCTGCAGATCGAGACCAATGTCTCCGAACCCACCTGGGAATCGTCCCAGGTCACGGGCAACATCCTGAACCAGGTTCCTGGTTCCACCTTCCTTTCAATCCGCAAGCGCGAAGCATCTACCACGGTGGAACTGCCATCCGGGGGCTCGATCGTGATCGCCGGCCTGGTGCAGGACAACATTCGCCAGGCCATGTCCGGCCTGCCGGGACTTTCCAAGGTTCCGGTGCTCGGCACGCTGTTCCGCAGCAAGGACTTCCAGCGCAATGAGACAGAACTGGTCATCATCGCGACACCCTATCTGGTGCGCCCTGTGGCGCGCGGGGCCTTGTCGCGGCCGGATGACAACTTCAACCCCGAAAACGACGGCGCGACCTTCTTCCTGAACAAGGTGAACAAGGTCTACGGCCGCCGCGAGAACCCTGTTCCGCCCGGTCAGTACCATGGCGCGGTGGGCTTCATCTACAAATGAACGGCGCGAGGATCACGATGGAAAACTCGTCACGTCAAGTCAGGGAAAGTCGGCCAGCCATGGCATCCGCACGTCATTCAGTCCAGCGTCTAATCATCTCCAGCGTCCTCCTCGGTGCAGTCGCGGTGCTCAGCGGTTGCGGGGGCATGAAGGACCAGATGTCCACCTCGGCGATCCCGGACGACTATCGTACCCGACATCCGATCATGCTGAGCGAAGTCGAGCATACGCTGGATGTACCGATCGCCTCCGGTGACCGGCGGCTGACCTTGAGCGTGCAGGACTCGATTGCCGGCTTTGCGGCCGACTATCTCTCGGCATCAACCGGCACCATCCAGATCATGATGCCGCATGGATCGCCCAACAGCGGCGCTGCATCGGCCATGCGCAAGCAGATCCGTCAGGTCCTGACCACCCGTGGCGTGCCGTCCAACCGGATCATCGAGACAACCTATCAGGCGGAGGCGAACAGCAATGCCGCGCCGGTGCGGATCAGCTATGTGGCGATCACGGCCATGACCAACCCTTGCGGCGAATGGCCCGAAGATCTGCAGAACAACACCTTCAGCAACAAGAACTACCACAATTTCGGCTGCGCGACGCAGAGCAACCTCGCCGCACAGATTGCCAACCCCATGGATCTCGTGACCCCGCGCGATATGGCCCCGATTGACGCCACCCGTCGATCGACAGTCATCGGGCTCTACCGCAAGGGCAGCGACACCTCCACGAAATGATGCGGGCGGGTCCAAGAGGACAGGATGAGAGCATGAACGCGATCGACTACGAAATCGGCGAAACCAATGGCGGACATCGCGGGGCTTCCGAGGCGGTGATCGCTGGCGATGTCGAAAACCTTCGGCCACTGCCGCGGATCTCGGTTCACGCCTTCTGCGTCAGCGATGCCGTATATCGCGTGATGGAGCAGTGTGCGGCTGACCGGCGCCTGGCGCGGGTCAGCATGCGCATCACACACGGCAATATCGCGGCGGCGGCGAACATGTTTTCGTCCACGCCAACGCCGAACCTGATCATCCTCGAGACCGATGCTGGCCCGCGCGACCTGATGACAGAACTCGCGCCTCTCGCCGAGGTCTGTGATCCGAGCTCTCGTGTCATCCTCATCGGCCGGCACAACGACATCTCGCTCTATCGCGAACTGATCCGCAGCGGCATTTCCGAATACATCGTAGCCCCGTTCACCATGGCCGAAATCATGGCGGCGATGGCGTCGATCTTCGTGGACCCCGAGGCCGAACCGCTGGGGCGCAGCATCGCCTTTATCGGCGCCAAGGGCGGCGTGGGCTCGTCGACGATTGCGCATAACTGCGCCTTCGGCATCGCCTCGCTGTTCTCCACGGAAACCGTGCTCGCGGATCTCGACTTGCCATTCGGAACCGCCAATATCGATTTCGACCAGGATCCGGCACAGGGCATGGCCGAGGCGGTATTCTCTCCGGAGCGTCTGGATGAAGTCTTCCTGGACCGTCTGCTGACGAAATGCGGACAGAACCTCTCCCTGCTTGCAGCACCCTCGATCCTCGACCGGGGCTATGACTACGAGCGTGGCGCGTTCCAGCCGATCCTCGACGTCCTCCAGCGCAGTGCGCCGGTCACCGTGCTCGACCTGCCGCATACCTGGGCCGACTGGACCCGTGCGGTATTGGCAGACGTCGACGAGATCGTCATCACCTGCGCTCCAGACCTCGCCAACCTGCGCAATATGAAGAACATGATCGATGCGCTGAAGAAGCTGAGACCGCAGGACAAACCGCCGCATCTGATCCTGAACCAGGTCGGCATGCCGAAACGACCGGAGATCGCGCCGTCTGACTTCTTCGAGCCTCTCGAGCTTGAGCCTGTCGCGATCATTCCCTTCGATGCACAATTGTTCGGCACGGCGGCCAACAGCGGCCGGATGATCAGCGAGCTCGACGGAAAGTCGCCGACGGCGGAGACCTTCTCGCAGCTCGCGCATCTCGTGACGGGGCGTGCGACGATCAAGAAGCCCAAGAAAGCGGGTCTCGGCTCGTTCATCGAGAAACTACGCAAGAAGTAGACCGGTAACAGGAACAGGTAGAGCTCATGTTTGGCAAACGCGGAAACGACGGTTTCGGCAAAGGCGGGGCGGGCGTCGGCACGATCCCGGCACAGCCGGCTGCTGCCGCGCCTGCGGCACGTTCCAGCACGCTCCTCGAACCCGGCAGCCCGGAGGCCAGCAGCCGACAGCAGGTCACGCCGCCTTCGATGCAGACGCCCGGCCGCAAGAAACCGCCGCGGACAGAGGACTATTACGATACCAAGAGCCAGGTCTTCTCGGCGCTGATCGATACGATCGATCTGTCGCAGCTGGCAAAGCTCGACGGCGAAAGCGCGCGCGAGGAAATCCGCGACATCGTCAATGACATCATCACGATCAAGAATTTCGCGATGTCGATCTCCGAGCAGGAAGAACTGCTCGAAGACATCTGCAACGACGTTCTGGGCTATGGTCCGCTCGAGCCTCTGCTGGCCCGCGACGACATCGCTGATATCATGGTCAACGGGGCCGGCCAGACCTTCATCGAAGTCGGTGGCAAGACCATCGAGTCGGAGATCCGATTCCGCGACAATTCGCAGCTTCTGTCGATCTGCCAGCGCATCGTCAGCCAGGTCGGCCGCCGCGTCGATGAATCCAGCCCGATCTGCGACGCGCGTCTGCCGGACGGTTCGCGTGTCAACGTCATCGCACCGCCGCTTGCGATCGACGGGCCGGCACTCACCATTCGTAAGTTCAAGAAGGACAAGCTGAACCTCGCGCAGCTCGTCAAGTTCGGGGCGATCACACCGGAAGGTGCCGAGGTCCTGCAGATCATCGGTCGCGTTCGCTGCAACGTCGTCATCTCCGGCGGTACCGGCTCGGGCAAGACGACGCTCCTGAACTGCCTCACAGGCTTCATCGATTCCGACGAGCGCATCATCACCTGCGAAGACACCGCCGAACTGCAGCTGCAGCAGCCGCATGTGGTGCGTCTCGAAACGCGCCCGCCGAATATCGAAGGCGAAGGCGAGATCACCATGCGTGACCTCGTGAAGAACTGCCTGCGTATGCGCCCCGAACGCATCATCGTCGGTGAAGTGCGCGGACCTGAAGTTTTCGACCTTCTTCAGGCAATGAACACCGGTCACGACGGATCGATGGGTACCATCCACGCCAATACGCCGCGCGAATGCCTGAGCCGTATGGAATCGATGATCGCCATGGGCGGCTTCTCGCTGCCGGCCAAGACCGTGCGCGAAATCATCTCCGGCTCCATCGACGTCATCATCCAGGCAGCCCGCCTGCGCGACGGTTCGCGCCGCATCACGCACATCACCGAGGTCATCGGGATGGAAGGCGACGTGATCATTACCCAAGACCTGATGCGCTACGAAATGGAAGGTGAGGACGCCAACGGCAAGATCATCGGCCGACACATGTCGACCGGCATCGGCAAGCCGCATTTCTGGGACCGCGCGCGCTACTACAACGAGGACCGTCGCCTAGCCGCGGCACTTGATACCATGGAACAGAAGTCGAAGGGGATCTGATCATCATGTTCGGCATCGATCCCACCATCCTCGCCATCGTTGCTCTGGTCGCCGTCTCGACCGGTGCCGTGGCCTATGGTGTGCTCTATTCGAAGATCGAGACCGAGAAAAAGACGGCAACCCGCATCAACCGCGTGCGGTCTGCCGAAACCGACACCAACCAGATGAAGGCCGCCCGCGACCGCGTGCAGGAGATTTCCAAGCGACGCAAATCGGTGCAGGACTCGCTCAAGGAACTCGAGAAGAAGCAACAGCAGGACAAGACCAAGAAGGCCAATGCCGCCAGCCTGAAGGCTAAGCTGGTGCAATCGGGCCTAGCGATTTCCCTGACCCAGTTCTACATGGTGAGCGTCCTGATAGGGCTGGTCGTACTGGCGGTGACATTCCTCGCGGGCATGGGGCCGCTGGTCATCGCAGGTGCCACATTCGTCGCCGCTTTCGGCCTACCCCGTTGGTTCGTCGGGTTTCTCGTTGGCCGTCGCCAGAAGAAGTTTCTCGAAGAATTCCCCAATTCGCTCGACGTCATGACACGCTCCATCCGTTCGGGCCTTCCGCTGAATGACGCAATCCGGATGATTGCCTCGGATGGCCAGGAGCCGGTCAAAACCGAGTTTCGGCGCATCGTCGAGTCCCAGCAACTCGGCCTGAGCGTGCCCGATTCCGTGGCCCGCATGCACCAGACCATGCCGCTGAACGAAGTCAGCTTCTTTGCCATCGTCATCGCGATCCAGGGCCAGGCGGGCGGCAACCTCTCCGAAGCGCTCTCCAACCTCTCGCGCGTCCTGCGTGACCGCAAGAAGATGAAGGCAAAGGTCAACGCGCTGTCGATGGAAGCGAAGGCCTCGGCCGCGATCATCGGCGCACTGCCCTTTATCGTGGCCCTGCTCGTCTACCTGACGTCACCGGGCTACATCATGATCCTGTTCACGGATTCCCGCGGACACCTGATCCTCGGCGTCTCGGCCGTCTGGATGAGCATCGGCCTTCTGGTCATGCGCAACATGATCAACTTCGAGATCTGAGGAGCGGGCGATGACGGAAGACTGGGCCGCACAACTGACAGATCCGACGCTGGTGATCGCCGTTCTCGTGGCGCTCGCGGTGTTTGGCACGTTCTACACGTTCGCCATGCCCTATCTGGAACGTGGCGACCTGAACAAGCGCATGCGTGCGGTCTCGACCGAGCGCGACCTGATCCGCGCACGCGAGCGGGCAAAGCTGAACGCCGAAGCTGCCCAGAGCCGCGCATCGCTCAGAACGACGAACAACAAGTCGGTGCGGCACATCGTTGAACGGTTCAACCTGCGCAAGGCACTGGTGGACGACAACACGGTCGACAAGCTGAAGGCTGCAGGCCTGAGATCACAGAACGCGTTGAACATGTTCCTCGTGGCGCGTTTTCTCCTGCCTTTCGCGACACTGGCACTCACCGCCTTCTGGATCTTTGCTCTGGGAAATCTCGCAGAGAAGCCGCTTCCGATCCGGCTGTTTGCCACGATCGTCGGCGGCTATATCGGCTTCTATCTGCCGAACATCTATATTTCGAACCGCATTTCGAAACGCCAGCAGTCAATCCGACGTGCCTGGCCGGATGCGCTGGACCTGATGCTTATCTGCGTTGAATCCGGTATTTCGCTGGAGGCATCAATGCGGCGGGTTTCTGAGGAGATCGGCGAGCAATCACCTGAACTGGCCGAGGAAATGGTGCTGACAACCGCAGAGCTGTCGTTCCTGCCCGACCGCCGACAGGCGCTCGAAAACCTGGGGACACGAACCCAGCTCGATGGCGTCAAGAATGTCGTCCAGGCGCTGATCCAGGCGGATCGCTACGGGACGCCCGTGGCTCAGGCCCTGCGTGTCCTGGCCCAGGAAGGCCGTGACGAGCGCATGAACGAAGCCGAGAAGAAGGCAGCAGCCCTTCCGCCAAAGCTCACCGTGCCGATGATCCTGTTCTTCCTGCCGGTGCTGATCGCGGTCATCCTGGGCCCTGCGGGCATCCAGGTCTCAGACCGGTTCTGATCCGGCGGAGCCGGACCTCAGTGAACGGTGGCGAGTTCTTCTTCGAGAAGCTTCAGCGCGTCCTGCAAGGCTTCCACCAGGATGTCTGTGAGTTCGTCGGACTTGTGTTCGAGAAGCATCAGCTTCACAGCCATGTCCTGCTGTTCGAAATACTGGTCAGGTCCTTCGTTCATCATCGTCATGTCCCCATAAGGCCGAATCATCTCGGCTGGTTCCACGATGACGACACTTCCTTGTGCAAGGCTTTCAGCCTATCGGATGCATCTGGTCAAGCCTCGGCCTGAACGTCGCCGGAAGTCACGGCAGCGCTGAAGTTGGAAAAGAATTCGCCAGCCAGCTTCTTCGAGGTCGATTCGATCAGACGGCTGCCGAGCTGGGCGATCTTGCCCCCGACTTCGGCCTTCACTGTGTAGGTCAGGAGGGTCCCGCCGCCTTCTTCGGAGGTGAGCGTGACATCGGCACCGCCCTTGGCAAAACCCGCGAGGCCACCTTTGCCCTCACCGGAGATGGTGTAGGAGTTCGGTGGGTTGAGATTCTGCAGTTCCACGGCACCCTCGAACTTCGCCTTGATCGGCCCGATCTTGAGCACGACCTTGGCGGTCATATGAGTGTCCGAGGTCTTTTCCAGGCTCTCGCAACCGGGAATCGACCGGCGCAGAATCTCTGGATCGTTGAGCGCCAGCCATACGGTCTCTACCGGCGCTTCGATGCGCTCGCTGCCCTGCATGTCCATACGGCATTCCTCCCTTGCGGATCGCGGGCTCCCTCCCGCGAAGGGAGACTGCATGGCCTCACCCCAGGATGCAAGACTGCTAAAGCATCAAAGGCGGATCCCTTAGACGAGGACAGCCTGTTCGACGCGGTCCTGCGAACCAAAAAAGCGGAGATAGCGTTCGACCTCGGCCGGATCACCCGTAGCCTTGCGCGGATTGTCGGAGAGCTTAACGGCTGGGCGGCCATTGGCTTCGGACACCTTGCAGACGATCGAAATCGGCTTCAGGCCGGCAATTTCGCGCGGGGCACAGCCGGCGAAGTCGTTGGTGAGATTGGTGCCCCAGCCGAAGGACATGCGAACACGACCGGCGAAGTGGCGATAGGTATCGATGATCGCGTCGACATCCAGACCATCGGAGAAAATCAGCAGCTTCTGGCGGGGGTCGCTGCCCATCTTCTTCCACCAGTCGATGATCTTCTCACCGCCTTCGATCGGCGGCGCGCTGTCCGGGCGGAAGCCGGTCCAGTCCGCGACCCATTCTGGGGCATTCTCAAGGAACGACGTGGTGCCGAAAGCATCAGGAAGGACAATCAGCAGATTGCCGCCATAAAGGCGCTTCCAGTCCTTCAGAACCTGATAGGGGGCGGCTGCAAGCTCGGTGTCGCTGTTGGCAAGCGCGGCGATGACCATCGGAAGTTCATGCGCGTTGGTGCCGACCGCTTCCAGATCCGAATCCATGGCGAGCAGGACATTGCTGGTGCCGGTAAAGGCCGGGCCGATGCCTTCCTTCAGCGCCTCGACGCACCAACGCTGCCACAGGAAACTATGGCGACGACGGGTGCCGAAATCGGAGATCCGCAGGCCCGGGAGCTCACGCAGCCGCTCGACCTTGGCCCACATCTTGGCCTTGGCACGGGCATAGAGCACATCGAGGGTGAAATAGCCGAGGGAGCGCATGGCAGCGCGCGAGCGCAATTCGTTGATGATCGCAAGCGCCGGGATCTCCCACAATGTGGTCTCCATCCAGCTACCGTGGAACGTCAACTCATATTGGCCGTCACGCTTGGCCAGCTCGTATTCGGGAAGTTGAAGGTTCCCGAGCCAGGCCAGAAATTCGGGTTCGAATATCTGGGCTCGGCCGTAGAAGGAGTTACCCGCAAGCCAGATCATTTCCTTCTTGGTGAGGCGCAACGAGCGAACATGATCGAGCTGGTCTCGCAGTTCCTGTTCGTCGATCTCATCCGCGAGGCGCACGGAGGTGGTGCGATTTATCAGCGTGAAGGTGGCATTCACCTGCGGGTAAAGCTTCCAGATCATCTGGAGCATCAGCAGCTTGTAGAAATCGGTATCGAGAAGGCTGCGGATGATGGGATCAAGCTTCCAGGCGTGATTGTGAACCCTGGTCGCGATGTCTGTCTTTGTCATGATCCACTGCCTTCGTATCCGCAGCGGGCACTGCGGCGGGCGACCGCAATGCTTCGGTCGCTTCCGCAGCAGTTATCGGCAATCAATGTCGGATTGTCCAGTGAGCGACGTGGCATCGTTGCCAGCCGCGAGGCTTGTTCCAAATCTCGAAGACAGGAACCGATCGGATCGAGATTTGGCGTTACTGGCCCGGCGTCGGATTGGATCGAGGCATGTTCTGGTCCTGGCTCTCGTTTTCCATCGGAGCCGGCATGGTTTGCTCCTGCGCCCGATTGGTCGGATTGTCGGGTGCAATCGAGTTGCCCCACCACTCGATCGGAATCCAGACCAGCATGGCCAGGATGAGGCCCGCCAACAGGACGATCAGCACGGGCTTTCCGCGGGCCCCCTGGCGGGCTTCCGTCGCCGTGACCGGCTCGGGTCGAAGGCCGCGTGTCCGGCGATCGTTCGTGTCGGGCATGTCGGTTCTGCTGTTCATTGTCAGACTCCCTGTTCTGGCGCAGCAACTCGCTGGATGCACCTTCCAAGGACAAACGGGAGCTCTCGTGGTTTGTTCCGCGATTTGGCAGGCCTCAATAACCTGACGTGCGATCGACTACGAATTCCAACGGTTCACCGGCTTCAAGTCGTGCGATCTGGGCTTCGACATGGCGCAAGAGGGCGCGGACATCGGATGCGGCTGCCGCGTGGGGCGTGACGACCACGTTGGGCATCGACCAGAGCGGGCTTTCGCCGACAAGCGGTTCTTTTTCAAAGACGTCAAGGGACGCCGCTTTCAGGGTTCCGTCGGTCAGGCACTCGATCAGTTCGCTCTCCTTCTGGCTGCCACCACGACCCGCATTCAGGAAGACCGGGCCGCCCAGCGGGCCGGTGCGGCGCAGCTTCGAGAAGAGCGCGCGATCATAGATGCCGCGCGTATCATCGGTGAGCGGCAGCAGACCGACCAGGATGTCGGTTCGGCCGAGAAAGGTATCAAGACCGGCAGCATCAAAGGTTGCGATCCCGTCGATCACCTTTGACCGACGGGACCAACCGATGACGTCGAAGCCCACGATCTTGAGCTTACGGACGGCGTCTGCACCAAGAACGCCGAGCCCCATGACACCGACCGTCACGTCGCGTGCTTCTGGCTGGTCGGCGATCTCGTGCCAGACGCGATCGCGCTGCTGACCGGCATAGGCGATGCCGTTGCGCAGATGATGCAGGCATTGCCAGACGACCCATTCGCTCATGCGGTCGGTGAGGCTGCGATCGACGAAGCGGACGATGGGGAGATCCGGCAGTTCATAGGCCGAGAGGATGTGATCGACGCCGGCACCGCCGGAGAAGATGGCATTGAGCCCCGTGGCGCGGCGAAAAAGCGCCGGGTCCGGCTTCCAGACGACGGCGAATTCGGCGTCCGAGAGATCCCGGTCGGCATTGGCCGGATCGCCCATGTCGATGACCGGACGATCCTTGAAGGCGGAACGGAGAGCGGAGACCACGCTTTCGCGTGCGAAACGGAGGTCGATGACGACGGGGCGTTTTTCGGACATCTGGAAACTCACATTATTGGCGGATGCCGCCGGCCTCGACGGCTTCGAGATCGAAAGCCGCAGCCATCAGGGCGCGGGTATAGTCGGCCTTGGGGGAGGCGAAGACTTCTGCGGCAGGACCCTTTTCGACCACCGTGCCGCCGCGCATGACGATCAGCTCGTTGGCGAGCGCCTTCACCACCTTCAGGTCGTGGCTGATGAAGAGATAGGCGAGATCGTGTTTGGCCTGCAGATCGCGCAAGAGATCAACGACCTGGGCCTGGACGGTCATATCAAGTGCAGAGGTCGGTTCGTCGAGCATGACGAAACGGGGTTTCAGCACCATGGCCCGGGCAATCGCGATGCGCTGCCGCTGGCCGCCGGAGAATTCATGCGGGTAGCGCCAGCGGGTGGCGGGATCGAGGCCGACTTCTTCGAGCGCCCAGGCGACGCGGCTGTCACGCTCGTCTGCCGTGAGCTGTTTTTCGTGGACCTTCAGGCCCTCGGCGATGATCTCGCCCACCGACATGCGGGGGCTGAGCGAACCGAAGGGATCCTGGAAGACGATCTGCAGGCGATCGCGCAAGGGACGCATCGCGCTGTAAGAAAAGGCGTGGATGTCCTTGCCGATGAAGCTGATGCGGCCCTTTGACGAGATGAGGCGCGATAGGGCAAGACCGAGCGTGGTCTTTCCGGAGCCGGATTCGCCGACGACGCCGAGCGTCTGGCCGGCGCGAAGCGTGAGATCCACTCCATCCACGGCCTTCACGTGGTCCACGGTGCGGCGCAGGAAGCCCGCCTTGATGGGGAACCAGACGCGAATGTTCTCGCCCTGCATGATGATCGGCTTGGTCTCGTCCAGCACCGGTGGTTCGCCACGCGGCTCGGAGGCGAGCAGCTTCTTCGTATAGGGATGCTGGGCTCGCTCGAATATGTCCTCGACCGGGCCCGCCTCGACAATCTTGCCCTTGGTCATGACGCAGACCCGATCGGCAAACTTGCGGACGATGCCGAGGTCATGGGTGATGAAGAGCATGGACATGCCGTACTCGGACTTGAGGCGGCCCAGGAGTTCGAGGATCTGCGCCTGGACGGTGACGTCGAGCGCCGTGGTCGGTTCGTCTGCGATCAGAAGCTTCGGCCTGTTGGCAAGCGCCATCGCGATCATGACGCGCTGGCGCTGGCCGCCGGAGAGTTCATGCGGAAAAGCCATCAACCGCTTCTCCGGCTCGCGGATGCCGACCTGATGCAACAGCTCGAGCACGCGGGCGCGGGCAGGTGCGCCTTCAAGGCCCTGATGGAGGGCCAGGATTTCGCCGATCTGCCGCTCGATCGTGTGCAGCGGATTGAGCGAGGTCATCGGCTCCTGGAAGATCATGGTGACGTCGTTGCCCCGCACGGCGCGAAGCTCGGGCTCGCTCGCCGTCATCAGGTCGCGGCCGTCGAAGAGGATCTGTCCCGAGGGGTGGCTCGCAGCCGGATAAGGCAGGAGCTTCAGGATCGACGCGGCGGAGACCGATTTGCCGGAGCCGGATTCCCCAACCAAGGCAACGATCTCGCCACGGCCGATGTCGAAGGAGACGCGGTCGACCGCCAGGCTCTCGTGACCACCTTGGTGGAAGGCGACGGAGAGATCGCGCACGGAAAGCAAGGGTTCGATCATGCGGACAGGCTTTCGATCAGGGAGGTCAGCGTGGGTTCGTCGGAGCGGAGGATGGTCAGACTGGCGCTACCCGCTAGGGAGCCGTATCGCGTGTGAACCAAATCGTATCGGTCTTTTATGCCTTGATCGTCGGTCAGGAAGTGAGAGCAGCCCTGTCCTAGCGCGCTCGATACATGGATAGCATCCGGCAGCTTCAAATGACCGTATTGGGCGCGGATGACGGCAGCGTAGTACAAGACACCGTGATCAACCGGGCGGACGTCAAGCAAGTCGCTGCTCTGGATCAGTGATTCGTAGCCTTCAATCAGCGTATCATCGCCCATCTGATGGGGTTTCACGAGAAGCTCAGACAGTGTCAGTTCGCTCGTCGCAAAGACTGGAGGGCTTCCCATAGGCTGAGCTGCAATCGCATTTGTAAGCAATCGCTGGAGTTGATGCGACTTTTCCGAAAGCATGATGAAGACGTTTGTGTCGAGATAGACACGCTTAACGGCAATCATTCCGCTTCCCATTCGTCTCGCAATGTCCGAATCCGCGTCACTGCTTCCGCCATGTCGCTGTCTGGGGCACGCGCTTGCCGCAGCTTTTCCAAACGCTCCAACGTCTCTTTGACCGTCCGTTGCTTCGGCGCGGCATCAGACTTCGCATCGTCGATCTCGATCACGACCCGCACAGTCGCACCATTGCCGAGCCCCTCCCTCAGGTCGGCGGGCAGATTCTCAACCGGATAATGCTCTCTGACGATCTTGTTCATCGCATTACGCTCCTGATCGGACTCGTAGCATCATGCCACATATGCGTCTCCATGACGAACCCGTGCTCATCGGAAGGTCTTCCTTGGATCAAACGCATCGCGCACGGCTTCGCCGACGAAGATCAGCAGGGAGAGCATGATCGACATGGTGAAGAAGGCAGTGAGGCCGAGCCAGGGGGCCTGGAGGTTGCGTTTGCCCTGGGCGATGAGTTCGCCCAGCGAGGGCGAGCCGGGCGGCATGCCGAAGCCGAGGAAGTCGAGCGAGGTCAGCGTGGTGATCGAGCCGGAGAGGATAAACGGCAGGAAGGTCAGGGTCGCGACCATGGCGTTCGGCAGGAGGTGGCGAAACATGATCGTCCAGTTGCCGACGCCGAGCGCGCGGGCTGCATTCACATATTCGAAGTTTCGCGCGCGCAGGAACTCCGCGCGGACGATGCCGACGAAGCCGACCCAGGAGAAGAGGAGCATGATGCCGAGCAGGACGAAGAAGCCGGGCGGCAGGATGGCGGCGATGATCAGCAGGATGTAGAGGACCGGCATCGAGGACCAGATCTCGATGAAGCGCTGCATCAGAAGATCGGTCCAGCCGCCGAAATAACCCTGGACGGCACCGGCCGTCACCCCGATCGCGGCAGACGCAAGTGTGAGTGCCAGGCCGAAGAGGATCGAGATGCGGAAGCCATAGATCATACGCGCCATGACGTCGCGCGCCTGGTCGTCTGTGCCGAGCCAGTTCATGTTGCCGAGCACGCAGTTGGGGTCTTCTGCCTTCAGCGGATAGGCGGCGCAGCGGGTCTCCTTGTCCATCAGCCAGAAGGGCGGCGTGGGGGCGGAGTGGGGAACCTCGGAATTGACCGTGCGGTAGGAGTATCGAATCGGCGGCCAGACCATCCAGCCATTGGCGTTGATCTCCTCTGAAATGAAAGGGGATCGATAATCGGTGACCGCCAGGAAGCCGCCGAATTTTTCTTCCGGATAATCGACGACTACGGGGAAGAGGATCTCGCCCTTGTAGGAGGCGATGATCGGGCGGTCATTGGCAATGAACTCGGCAAACATGCTCAAGACGAACAGGACCATGAAGATCCAGAAGGACCAGAAACCGCGCCGGTTGGCCTTGAAGTTTTCAAGGCGGCGAGCGTTGGTGGGCTTGAGCCAGGTCTTTTTCGGCGGGGTGATGGCGGTGGCATCGACGGCGGACATCAGACATCCCTCCGGTCGAAATCGATGCGCGGATCGATCCAGGTATAGATCAGGTCGGAGATCAGACCGACAACGAGGCCCATCAGCGAGAAGATGTAGAGGGTGGCAAAGACGATCGGATAGTCGCGGTTGACGATCGCGAGATAGCCGAGGCGGCCGAGGCCATCGAGCGAGAAGATATTCTCGATCAAAAGCGAGCCGGTGAAGAAGGCCGAGATGAAGGCGCCCGGCAGGCCGGCAATGACGATCAGCATGGCGTTGCGGAAGACATGGCCGTAGAGCACCTGGCGCTCGGCCAGCCCCTTGGCGCGGGCGGTGACGACATACTGCTTCTTGATCTCGTCGATGAAGGAATTCTTCGTCAGCAGGGTCGTGGTGGCGAAGGCCGAGAGCAGGAGTGCGGTCAGCGGCAAAGCAAGGTGCCAGAAGTAGTCGATGATCTTCTCCCACCAGGAGAGTTCGGCGAAATTGTCTGACGTCAGCCCCCGAAGCGGGAACCAGTCGAAGAAAGATCCCCCGGCGAAAAGGACGATCAGAAGGATGCCGAAGAGGAAGCCTGGGACGGCATAACCGATCACGATGACGCCTGATGTCCAGACGTCGAAGCGCGAGCCATCCGACACGGCCTTCCGGATGCCGAGCGGGATTGAAATGGCATAGGAGATCAGCAGCACCCAGAGCCCGAGCGAAATCGACACCGGCATTTTTTCGATGATCAGGTCGATGACCGAGGTGTTGCGGAAGAAGCTTTCGCCGAAATCGAAGCGAATGTAATTCCACATCATTTCGAGAAAGCGCTCAAGCGGCGGCTTGTCGAAGCCGAACTGTTTTTCGAGTTTGGCGATCAGTTCCGGATCGAGGCCCTGGGCGCCGCGATAGCGGGAACCGCCCTCCTCCGTTCCGGCCGACTGGTTCAGCATATCGCCGCCACCCGAGAGGCGGGCGTCGGCGCTGTCGCCCTGGCCGCTCAGCTGGGCGATGACCTGCTCGACCGGGCCGCCGGGCGCAAACTGGATGACGATGAAGGAGATGCCCATGATGCCGATCATGGTCGGGATCATCAGCAGCAGACGCCGGAGAATATAGGCGGTCATGCGCCACGTCCCGCTTCAGGGGCGGGTCTCACCATGATGTCCAAGCTCGTTTCGTCCGCCAATATCAGCCGCTCCGTTGTCCAGCGATTCGCCCCCTACATTCCTAGAGTCTCACGCTCCCGGCGCAAGCCCCGAGGCGGGATCACGGGCTTTTCGCCCACCAGATCGAGGGGAAGCCAGTGCTGTAGGTCGGCAATTCGGCCGGGTGCTCGAACTTGTCCCAGAAGGCATAGCGGGCCGTGCCTCCGTAGTAGAGCGGGATGACGTAATCATGGGCGAGGAGCACGCGGTCCATGGCCTTGGTGGCCGCGACCTGTTCATCCCGATCGGCCGGGAAAATGATCTTTTCAATCAGGGCATCGACCGCTGGATCGGAAATGCCGGCATAATTCTGCGAGCCTTCACGATTGACGGATGTCGACCCCCAGTAGTCGCGCTGCTCGTTGCCGGGGTTGAGCGTCTGAGCCCAGACGGTCCAGGTCATGTCGTAATCGAAGCTTCGAGTTCGATTGGTATATTGCGAGGGATCGACCGTGCGCACGGCCATCTCCACGCCGATCTTGCGCAATTGCTGCTGATAGGGAACCGCCACGACCTCCAGCTGGGGGTTGGACAGCAGGAGTTCGAAGCGGAAGGGCTGGCCTGTCTGTGAATTGACCATGGCATTTCCGCGCAGCTCATAGCCTGCCTCTTTGAAGAGTTCGACCGCCTTGCGCAAATTGTCGCGAGACGCCTGCGGTGAACCGCCGACGGGGTTCGTGTAGGGCGTATCGAAAACCGAAGCGGGAACCTTGTCCTTAAGAGCTGTCAGGAGCTCCAGTTCCTGGCCTTGAGGCAGCCCGCTGGAAGCAAGTTCGGTTCCGTTGAAAAAGCTGCTGACGCGGAAATAGGCATTGTAAAAGACGGTGCGGTTCAATTCCTCGAAGTCGAGCGCGTAGTTGAGCGCCTTGCGGACCCGCTGGTCCTTGAACATCTCGCGCCGCATGTTCGGCACCAGCGCCTGCATCACGCCCGTTGCACGGAAGGGATTTTCATGTTCCTCCTTCTTGACGCGGCCATCCTGTGCAGCCGGAAAATCGAAGCCAGTCGCCCAGCGCGCGGCCCGCGTCTCCTGCCAGAAGTCTGTGTTGCCGGAACGGAAGGCCTCGAACTCGACGTCTCGATCGCCGAACATCGTGTAGGTGATGTTCTTGAAGTTGTTGTAGCCCAGATTGACGTTGAGATCCTTGCCCCAGTAGTCGTCCCGCAATTCGTAGCGGATGGTCGAGCCAGCCGTGAACTCGGCGATCTTGTAGGGCCCCGACCCCATCACCGGCTCCAGCGTGGTCCGTCCAATATCCCGAGACTGTCCATCAGCCCCGCTTGCCTCCCACCAGTGCTTCGGGACAACCGGGAACTGGCCAAGGATCATCGGCAGTTCCCGGTTGTTCTTCTGGTCGAAGCGGAATGTGACATCACGATCGCCCGTCTTCTCAGCTGCAACCACATGGCTGTAATAGCTCGTGTAGAGTGGGTTCAATTCCTTGAGCTTCTCAAAGCTGAAAATGACGTCTTCCGGCTTGACGGGCTCACCGTCAGCGAAGCGGGCCTCGGCGCGGAGACGGAAGGTGGCGCTCGATATGTCTTTGGGGAATGAGACGCCTTCTGCGAGCAACCCGTAGCCGGTGGAAATCTCGTCGCTCGTGTCTTTCAGAAGCGTGTCGAAGACATTGATCAGGCCGGGTGCGGCTTCGCCCCTGTCGAGCACCGGGTTGAAGCTGTCGAAGGTTCCGGTCGATGACATGCGCAAGGTGCCGCCCTTCGGCGCTTGCGGATTGACGTAATCGAAATGGGCAAAGCCGGGCGCATATCTGAGTTCGCCCAGAAGCGAGACACCATGGCGGAACGGCTCTGTGTTTTCCTGCGCCACTGCATGAGATGGCGCAAATGCCAAGACTGCCATAAAGCCCCAGATTGCGAAGCTCGACTTGTTGCGATCCATATCCGCCTACTTCCCCATATCTGCTTTTGTTGCGAAGCAGGATAGGGCAAAACCAGGCAAAAAACAGTGGACTGACAGAGATGTGAGCATCTGAGCTTCCGCAGATTCACCCCATTTCCGTTTCACGCTAGAATGAAAGGTGATTCACCCGGCGACGATGCGCGGGGTGAGGTTCGGACAGACCGGGGACATGCGCACGATGAAGAAGACCTGGGGCACGCGCCCGATGGCTACGGCCCTGATGCTTGCGGCGGCCTTTGCCGGCGCCGTCAGCGATACGGCCTTTGCGGAAGGACGACCTGCCAAGGAGTTGTTCGGCGGCATGGCGCTGCCGGCGAAGGCGGCCCCCTCCCCTTATGGCTCCTATGCCAAGGGGTGCATTGCCGGTGCTGTGGCCATTCCGACCGACGGGCCGACATGGCAGGCGATGCGGCTTTCGCGCAATCGGCGCTGGGGCCACCCGGACATGATCGCGTTGCTCGAACGCTTCTCGAAGGATGCGGTGCAGCTCGGCTGGGGTTCCGGCATCCTGATTGGCGACATCTCCCAGCCACGCGGCGGGCCGATGCTGTCGGGCCATGCCTCGCATCAGATCGGGCTCGATGCCGATATCTGGTTCACGCCGAAACCTCTCAATCCGCTGTCCCCGCAGCAGCGCGAGGACATGCCGTTCATCTCGATGCTGGAGAAGGACAAGTTCCTGACCGTCGACAAACGGCTCTGGACCAATACCCATGCGCGCCTCGTCGTGCAGGCGGCGAGCTATCCGCAGGTGGAGCGTATCTTCGTCAATCCGGCGATCAAGAAGAAGCTCTGCGATACCTGGACAGGCGATCGGGCGGTGCTCGGCAAGATCCGGCCGATCTATGGCCATGATGCGCATTTCCATATCCGTATGCGCTGCCCCGAGGGTGCCAGCGGCTGCAAGCCGCAGGCGGCCGTGCCGCCCGGCGACGGCTGTGACCAGTCGCTTGCCTGGTGGTTTACCAAGGAGCCCTGGGCCGCACCGAAGAAGGATCCCAACGCGAAACCCGCGCCAAAGCCGCGCGCCATGCAGGTTTCCGATCTGCCGAAGGCATGCGCCATGGTGCTTGACGCACGGGGGCCGGCAAGCGAGTTCGAAGTCACCTATCAGGCGGATGGAGGCGTGATGCCCGGCAGCGCGGCTTCGGCATTTGCGGCTCCTGCCCCGGCATCGCAGCAGGCTTTCGAGCTGCCGGCCGTGGTCCCCGTGCCCGCCGCCCGCCCAACCGGCTGGTGAGGGCGGCACTCTGAAAGGGTGCCTTTTCAAGTCCGGCTGGCTGCGCTAGATGGGTGGATCAAATCGATTTAAATCAGCTGGGGACCTGTCGTGAGCCGCACCCGTTGCATCGCCCTGATCGCGCATGACCAGAAGAAGGACGACATGGCGGAGTTCGCCAAGCGTCACCAGGCCAAGCTGATGAATTGGCGGATCGTGGCGACGGGAACGACGGGCGGGCGGATCAAGGATGCCGTGCCCGAACTCGACGTGACACGGCTGAAAAGCGGGCCACTGGGCGGCGACCAGCAGATCGGGGCGCTGATCTCGACTGGGGAAGTGGACATGCTCGTCTTCTTCGTCGACCCCTTGACTCCGATGCCCCATGATGTGGATGTCAAGGCGCTGATGCGGCTGGCGACCGTCTACGACATTCCGATGGCGCTGAACCTCGCAACCGCCGACATCCTGATGCAGACCCTGACTGCCTGACGCAGCAGGGCCCAAGACCGGACAGACCATGGCCCAGACACAGCGTGACGACACCCTGCCCTTCCCGATCCTGATCGGCGATATCGGCGGCACCAATGCCCGCTTTTCGATCCTGATCGATGAGAGCGGCGAAACGATCAGCTTCCCGAATGTGGTGAACAAGGATTTTGCCACGATCGACGAGGCGATCCGCACCTGCGTGCTGGAAACCACAAGCCATAAGCCGCGCTCGCTCATTCTGGCGCTGGCCGGCCCGATCAAGGGCGATGAGGTGCCGCTGACCAATTGCCCCTGGGTGGTTCGTCCCAAGGTGCTGATGACCGATCTCGGCTTTGCGGAGGTGCTTCTGCTGAATGACTTTGAGGCGCAGGCGCTTGCGGCTGCGACGCTTGGCGTCGATGACCGCCAGCATCTCGGCTCGCTCAGCGAGGCGCCGATCGGCTCGCGCGTCGTGCTCGGCCCCGGCACGGGGCTGGGCGTTGCCGGCCTCGTTCGTGCCCGCGACATGTGGTTCCCGGTTCCGGGCGAAGGCGGGCATGTGGATGTCGGCCCCCGCACTGTGCGCGACCACCAGATCTGGCCGCATCTGACCCCGGTTCGTGACCCGAATGCAGCCCTCGGTCGCATCTCGGCGGAAGAGCTTCTTTCAGGGCGCGGCCTCATGAACATCTATCGCGCGCTCTGCAAGGCAGACGGCAACCTGACGCCGCGCCATGACGATCCGGCCCAGGTCTCGACTGCCGGCATCTCTGGTGCTGACGCTCTGGCGGGCGAGGCGCTCAGCCTGTTTGCCACCTATCTTGGCCGGGTTGCCGGCGATCTGGCGCTGATCTTCATGGCCAAGGGCGGCGTGTTCCTGGCCGGCGGCATTTCGCCCAAGATCCTGCCGGCGCTGCAGAGCGGCGAATTCCGCGCCGCCTTCGAGGACAAGGCGCCGCATCAGGCGGTCATGCACGGGATCCCGACCTTTGTCGTCACCCATCCGCAGGCGGCCCTGCACGGGCTTTCAGCCTTTGCGATGGCGCCGGGCGATTTCGGGCTTGCGACGGAAGGCCGGCACTGGCGCTGACGGCCAGCCCTTCGGCCTATGGCCAAAGGCGCCGTGACTGGCTATAGAGCGGCGGCGCCTGCGCGGGGCGTTAACAGCAATCGCACAGGACTTTTCTTCTTGGACGCCAGGAACACCGATACCCGCACGACGGACATGGAGAGCGTCAGCGCCGTCTTGAAGCGCGTGATCGCCGAGAACGGCCGCGAGCATGTTAAGGGCTATGGCTTCGCCATTATCTGCCTGCTGACCGTGGCTGCGACGACCGCCTTTACCGCCTGGATCATGGAAGCGGTCATCAACGAGGCCTTCGCAAACCGGCGCGCCGACCTCGTCTGGATCATCTGCGGATCGATCTTCGCCGCTTTCGTCATTCGCGGCTTTGCCGGCTATGGTCAGGCCGTTACGCTGTCCAAGATCGGCAACAACATTGTTGCCCGATACCAGCGCCGGCTGTTCGGCCATCTGATGACGCTCTCTGTCGGCTATTTCAACGAGGCCCGATCTGCCCGCCTCGCCGCACAGATTAACGAGAACATCAACGGCGTGCGCGATGTCCTGAACCTGACCGTAACCTCGCTCGCCCGCGATCTGGTCACCCTGATCGCGCTGATCGGCGTCATGCTCTTCCAGGATCTGGTGCTTACACTGATCGTCTTCACCGTCGCGCCACCGCTGCTTCTGGGCCTGCGCTACCTTTCCAAACGGCTGCGCAGCGCCACGAAGGAAAGCATCATCCTGAACTCGCATGTTCTGGGTGCCATGCAGGAGACTGTGCAGGGCATTTCCATCGTCAAGGCCTTCACCATGGAGGCCGAGCTGCAGCGCAAGATCCAATCGACGATCGATCAGGCTGAGCGGCGCTCCAACAAGATCGCACAGCTCAGCGAGCGCAACGGGCCGATGACCGAGACGCTGGCTGGCTTCTCCATCGCCGGTGTCATGGCCTATGCCGCCTATCAGGCGATCTATGGCGGCGTTTTGCCGGGGGCATTCTTCTCCTTCGTCACTGCGCTGTTGCTCGCCTACGAGCCGGCCAAGCGTCTGGCTAGGTTGCAGGTCCAGATGGAGCGGGCGGCGGTCAATGCGCGAATGATCTACGAGATCCTCGACATGCAGCCCCATCAGCGCGACGAACCCGGTGCGACGTCGCTCGCCGTCACGGATGCGACGATCGAATTCCGGAATGTCAGCTTCGCCTATGGCAGCAATGAACCCGTGTTGCGCAATCTCAGCTTCACCGCAGAAGGCGGCAAGACGACGGCACTGGTCGGACCATCCGGTGCGGGAAAGTCCACCGTCATCACGCTCGTTCCGCGCTTCTACGATCCAGCAAAAGGCGACATCCTGATCGACGGACAGAACATCGCGCAGGTGACGAAGTCCTCGCTGCGGCATCACCTCGCCTATGTCTCGCAGCAGCCCTATCTCTTCGAAGGCT
>CALSAF010000045.1:0-28640 GCA_943372805.1 Rhizobium sp. Q54 | reverse complement strand
ATCGAGACAGGCGGTTTCCTGCCCGCAGGCGACGGCTATTTCTATCCGCCAACCCTGCTCTCCGACTGCCGTCAGGACATGGAGATCGTCCAGGAAGAGGTCTTCGGCCCGGTGCTGGCCGTCATCCCCTATACCGATTTCGACCAGGCGCTTGCCATGGCGAGCGACCACCAGTTCGGCCTCGCCTCCGTCGTCTTCACCGAGAACTACCGCAAGGTGATGAAGGCCGCGAACGAGATCGAGGCGGGCGAGCTCTACATCAACCGCTTCCCGGCCGATCCCTACCAGGGCTACCACGCCGGCTGGAAGCGTTCCGGCCTCGGCGGCGACGACGGCAAGCACGGCATGCTGGAATTCACCCAGACCCGCCTCGTCATCCTCAAACACTGATCGCCGATTAGCCGGCTCAAGAACTCTTCATCGGGGGCATCCATGAAAGTCGCTTCGCTCAAGACCCACGTCGTCGCAACACCCGCACCGCATATCGGCGGCATGTACTGGATCTTCGTCGAGCTGGAGACGGCCTGCGGGATCACGGGCGTCGGCGAGATCTATTCGACCGCCTTCCACCCCTCAGGGATCGCCATGCTCATCGAAGACGTCTTTGGCCGATACCTGGAGGGTCACGATCCGCATCAGATCGAACGCTTCTGGCGCGCGGCCTATTCGAGCGGCTTCACCCAACGTCCGGATCCGACCATGGTTGGCATCATTTCCGGTCTCGAAATCGCCTGCTGGGACATTATCGGCAAGGCGGCGGGACGGCCGGTCGCTGATCTGCTCGGTGGCCCGGTCCATGACAAGCTGCGAGCCTATACCTATCTATATCCGAAGAATTCAGCCGGAGAATACGACTACAACGATCCGGATCTCGCCGCTGAAGAGGCGATCCGCATGGTCGAGGCAGGTTTCACCGGGCTGAAATTCGATCCGGCCGGGCCTTACACCAATTATTCCGGCCATCAGTTGTCGCTTCCCGTCATGGATCGCTGTGAGGAGTTTTGCCAGAAGATCCGCGATGCCATCGGCAACCGCGCCGACATCCTCTTCGGCACCCACGGCCAGATGGTGCCGTCCTCTGCGATCCGTCTTGCCAAGCGGCTGGAAAAATACGATCCGCTCTGGTTCGAGGAGCCCGTTCCGCCCGGCCAGGAAGCCGCGATGGCGGAAGTCGCCCGCGCCACGTCGATCCCCGTCTCGACGGGCGAGCGCCTGACCACGAAATACGAATTCCAAAGAGTATTGCAGCTTGGCTCTGCCTCCATCCTGCAGATGAATGTCGCTCGCGTCGGCGGCTTGCTGGAGGCGAAGAAGATCGCCGGGATGGCCGAGTCCTTTTATGCGCAGATCGCGCCGCATCTCTACAACGGTCCGGTCGGGGCAGCCGCTTCCATCCAGCTCGCGGCCACCTGCCCGAACTTCCTGATCCACGAGGCGATCATGGATTTTGGCGGCTTCCACGCCGAAGTGCTGAAGACAAAGCTGAGCTTCGACGATGGCTATCTCATCCCGTCGCGCGAGCCGGGCCTCGGCATCGAACTGAACCACGAGGTCATAGCAAAGCACACGCCCTATACCGGCGAACGGCTGCACCTGCAGATGGCGCCGGAGCATGCCGACGTAAAGGCCTTCGCACCGGCCAAGGGCTGAGGATATCCCATGATCTTCGATTTCATCGTGGTCGGTGCAGGCTCGGCAGGCTGCATCGTGGCCAGCCGCCTGAGCGAAAGCGGACGTCATACGGTGCTGCTTATCGAGGCCGGCGGCGAGGACAAATCCTTCTGGTTCAAGATCCCGGTCGGCTACGCCAAGAGCTACTACAATCCCAAGGTCAACTGGATGTACCGCACCGAGCCCGAGCCCAATCTCGGCGGGCGGCGAATCTACGCCCCGCGCGGCAAGGTGCAGGGTGGTTCCGGCTCGATAAATGCCATGGTTTTCGTGCGGGGTGCGGCAGAGGATTTCGACGACTGGCGCGACGCCGGGAATCCCGGCTGGGGCTTCGATGATGTGCTGCCCTTCTTCCGCAAGCTGGAGACACACGCGCGGGGAGAGAGCCCCTGGCATGGTGTTAGCGGCCCGATCCACGTGACGCCGATGCGTGGTTCTACGCACCCGGTGAGTGACGCCTTTCTCGACGCCTGCAGCGAACTCCACATCCCGCTGAACGAGGACTTCAACGGGAAGACGATCGAGGGCGCCGGCGTCTACGACGTCAACACAAGGCGCGGCCAGCGCTCGCATTCCAGCGCCGAGTATCTGCGCCCCGCGCTGAAACGGCCGAACCTCGCCATTGAGCGCCAAGCCCACGTACGGCGCCTTCTGGTCGAAGCGGATGGAACGGTGTCGGGCATCGAGGTGATGCAGCATGGCCGCATCAGAAGCTTCAGCGCCCGCCGCGAGGTAATCCTGGCGGCAGGTGCTGTGGACACCCCGAAGCTGATGCAGCTTTCAGGTTTCGGCGATGGATCAACGCTGTTTGCCAGCGGCGTCGAGACCCGCAAACATCTGCCGGCCGTCGGCAAGAACCTGCAGGACCATCTCTGTGCGAGCTTCTACTATCGGTCGAAACAGCCGACGCTGAACGGCGATTTCGCGAGCCTCATCGGCCAGGCCCGTTTCGGTCTGATGTGGCTATTGAAGCGCAGCGGACCCTTCGCAATGAGCGTCAACCAGGCCGGCGGCTTCTTCCGTGGATCGCCGGATGAGGCAAGGCCCAATATCCAAGTCTATTTCAATCCGCTGTCCTATCGCATCCCGGACAATCCGCGTGCAGGTCTGACGCCGGAGCCATATCCAGGCTTCCTGATGGCCTTCAATGCCTGCCGACCGACCAGCAAAGGCACGATCTCGGTTGCCTCGCCAGACGCTTCAGACGCACCGCTCATTCGACCAAACTATCTCTCGACAGATCGCGATATCGAGGAAGCCTTGCAGGGGAGCCGACTGATGCGCCGCATCGCGGACGCCCGGGCACTGGATGGCTGGGTCGCGGAAGAGGTGTCGCCCTCGAGGGCTGCCGATACCGATGCGAAGCTGCTGGACTATTTCCGCCTCAACAGTGGCTCGATCTATCACCTCTGTGGCACCTGCGCGATGGGCGTCGATCCGTACCAGACCGTGGTGGATGCCCGGCTCAGAGTACATGGAGTGCCGGGGCTCCGGATCGTCGACGCCTCTGTCTTCCCCAACATCACCGCCGGCAATATCAATGCCCCGACCATGATGGTTGCAGAAAAGGGTGCAGCGATGATCCTGGAAGACGCCACCTCCGCCTGACATCAGGCCATGAAAAAAGCCGGACACAAAGGCCCGGCTTCAATTCTTGTCCGTCGTCCGCAGCCGATCACGCGGCGACGAGCACGCCGTTCAGGTTGGTGAGCTCGGCGAGATACTGCTCGAGCTTCGTGCGGTGCTCGTGATGCTCGACACCGTCAAGTTCCTTGCGGGCTTCGTCGATGCGCTTCGAAAGCGTATCAGGCGAAATGTCTGCAAGCGGAACGGCAGATTCAGCCAGCAGCGTGCAGCCGGTCGGCAAAACATCGGCAAAACCACCGAAGACCACATACTTGGACACCTGGCCGGAAGCGAGCTTCACGGTCACGACGCCCGGCTTGATGGTCGTCATGGTCGGCGCATGATTGGCCATGACGGTCATTTCGCCTTCCGTTGCCGGAATGACGACTTCGATCACCTGTTCGGAGAGCAGAAGACGCTCGGGCGAAACGAGCTCAAAGTTGAAATTGTCGGCCATGGTCGTTCACTTCTCTGATGAAGGATGGAGCGGCACGCGAGGCATCCCGCGTGCCGGCAGTCCCGATACTTAGGCGGCTTCGGCAGCCAGGCGCTTGGCCTTCTCGATGGCTTCTTCCATGGAGCCAACCATGTAGAAGGCAGCTTCCGGAAGATGGTCGTAGTCGCCGTTGACCAGGCCCTTGAAGCCCTTGATCGTGTCTTCGAGAGCAACCAGCTTGCCCGGCGAACCGGTGAAGACTTCGGCCACGAAGAACGGCTGCGACAGGAAGCGCTCGATCTTGCGGGCGCGGGCAACGGTCTGCTTGTCGTCTTCCGACAGTTCGTCCATGCCCAGGATTGCGATGATGTCCTGCAGGGCCTTGTAGCGCTGCAGCGTCGACTGAACCTTACGGGCAACTTCGTAGTGCTCTTCGCCGATGATCATCGGGTCGAGCATGCGCGAGGTCGAGTCGAGCGGGTCAACGGCCGGGTAGATACCCTTTTCAGCGATCGAGCGCGACAGAACGGTCGTTGCGTCCAGGTGGGCGAACGAGGTGGCCGGAGCCGGGTCGGTCAAGTCGTCGGCGGGAACGTAGATGGCCTGAACCGAGGTGATCGAGCCCTTGGTCGTAGTGGTGATGCGTTCCTGCATCTGACCCATGTCGGTGGCGAGCGTCGGCTGATAACCAACGGCCGACGGAATACGGCCGAGCAGAGCCGACACTTCCGAACCAGCCTGGGTGAAGCGGAAGATGTTGTCGACGAAGAACAGAACGTCCTGGCCCTTGTCGCGGAAGTCTTCAGCGATCGTCAGACCGGTCAGAGCAACGCGAGCGCGGGCACCCGGCGGTTCGTTCATCTGGCCATATACGAGCGCAGCCTTGGAGCCTTCGCCGCCGCCGTGCTTGTTGACGCCCGATTCGATCATTTCGTGGTAAAGGTCGTTACCTTCGCGGGTACGCTCACCCACGCCAGCAAACACCGAGTAACCACCGTGCGCCTTGGCGACGTTGTTGATCAGTTCCATGATGAGAACGGTCTTGCCAACGCCGGCGCCGCCGAACAGGCCGATCTTGCCGCCCTTGGCGTAAGGAGCCAGAAGGTCGACGACCTTGATGCCGGTGACCAGGATCTGGGCTTCCGTCGACTGTTCGACATAGGACGGAGCTTCCTGGTGGATGGCGCGACGGCCTTCGGTGACCAGCGGACCGGCTTCGTCAACCGGCTCGCCGATGACGTTCATGATGCGGCCGAGCGTTTCCGGACCGACCGGAACCGAGATCGGAGCGCCCGTGTCGGTGACCGGCTGGCCGCGTACGAGACCTTCGGTCGAGTCCATGGCGATCGTGCGGACCTGGTTTTCGCCGAGGTGCTGCGCGACTTCAAGAACGAGGCGGTTGCCGCCGTTATCGGTTTCCAGCGCGTTCAGGATCGGGGGCAGTTCGCCTTCGAATGCGACGTCAACGACGGCGCCGATGACCTGCGTGACCTTGCCGAGAGCACCGGCTGCGGACTTCACCGCCTTAGACTTGGGGGTAGCTGCCTTAGCCATTTATCTTACCCTCTTTCCTTAACCTCAGAGCGCTTCCGCGCCCGAAATGATTTCAATGAGTTCCTTGGTGATCTGCGCCTGACGCTGGCGGTTGTACGAAAGCGTCAGCTTGTTGATCATCTCACCGGCATTGCGCGTCGCATTGTCCATGGCGCTCATCTTGGCGCCCATTTCACCAGCAACGTTTTCGAGCAGGGCCCGGAAAATCTGAACCGAGATATTGCGCGGGATGAGATCCTCGAGGATCCCAGCCGCATCCGGCTCGTATTCGTAAAGCGCGGATGCACCACCCTGCGGAGCAGCTTCGGCCGGAGCGGCCGGGATGATCTGCTGGGCGGTCGGGATCTGGCTGATCACCGACTTGAACTCGGAATAGAACAGCGTGCAGACATCGAATTCGCCACGCTCGAACATGCCGATGACCTTGCGACCGATGGCATCTGCATTGGTGAAGCCGATACGCTTCACTTCGCGCAGATCCGTACGCTCGACGATCATGCCGGCAAATTCTCGACGCAGGCTGTCGTAGCCCTTCTTGCCAACGCAGAAGATCTTGACCGTCTTGCCCTGGGCCAGGAGCTTGCGCGCATGGTCACGGGCGAAACGCGAGATCGACGAGTTGAAACCGCCGCACAGACCGCGCTCGGCGGTGCAGACGACGAGCAGATGCACGTCGTCCTTGCCGGTGCCGGTCATCAGGCGCGGTGCGCTGTCGTCCGAACCCACGGCTTGCGCGATGTTGGCCAGGACGACACCCATGCGCTGCGAGTACGGGCGGGCAGCCTCGGCCGCTTCCTGCGCACGACGCAGCTTCGCCGCGGCGACCATCTTCATCGCCTTGGTGATCTTCTGCGTCGCCTTGACGGAGGCGATCCGGTTTTTCAGATCCTTAAGTGAAGGCATCCGTTATCCGTCCTTGGCTTGAGCCTGAATTAGGCGAAGTTCTTCGCGAAAGTATCGAGAGCGGCCTTGAGCTTGCCCTTGGTATCGTCGCTGATCGCCTTTTCGGTGCGGATCGCATCGAGGATCGCCTTGCCTTCCGAACGGAGGTAGGAAAGGAAGCCCTGCTCGAACTTGCCGACCTGGTTGACCGGGATCTTGTCCAGGTAACCGTTGACGCCAGCGAAGATCACCGCAACCTGCTCTTCCGTCTTGAGCGGCGAGAACTGCGGCTGCTTCAGGAGTTCGGTCAGGCGTGCACCACGGTTCAGCAGGCGCTGGGTTGCAGCGTCAAGGTCCGAACCGAACTGGGCGAAGGCGGCCATTTCGCGATACTGGGCGAGTTCGCCCTTGATCGAGCCGGCAACCTGCTTCATCGCCTTGATCTGAGCGGCAGAACCAACGCGCGAAACCGAGAGACCGACGTTAACGGCCGGACGGATGCCCTGGTAGAACAGGTCGGTTTCGAGGAAGATCTGACCGTCGGTGATCGAGATGACGTTGGTCGGAATGAAGGCAGAAACGTCGTTACCCTGGGTTTCGATGACCGGCAGAGCGGTCAGCGAGCCAGCACCGGCAGCGTCGCCCATCTTGGCGGCGCGCTCGAGAAGACGCGAATGCAGATAGAAGACGTCGCCCGGATAAGCTTCGCGGCCCGGCGGACGGCGCAGCAGAAGCGACATCTGGCGGTAGGCGACAGCCTGCTTGGACAGGTCGTCATAGGCGATCAGGGCATGCATGCCGTTGTCGCGGAAGTATTCGCCCATCGCGCAACCGGCGAACGGTGCGAGATACTGCATCGGAGCGGGGTCCGAAGCGGTAGCAGCGATGATGATCGAGTACTGGAGAGCGCCACGCTCTTCGAGAACCTTCACGAACTGGGCAACCGTCGAACGCTTCTGGCCGATAGCGACGTAGACGCAGTAAAGCTTTTCAGCGTCCGGACCGTTGTTGTGGATGGCCTTCTGGTTAAGGAAGGCGTCCAGGATGATCGCGGTCTTGCCGGTCTGCCGGTCACCGATGACGAGTTCGCGCTGGCCACGGCCAACCGGGATGAGGGCGTCGATGGCCTTGAGGCCGGTCGACATCGGCTCATGAACCGACTTGCGCGGGATGATGCCAGGAGCCTTTACGTCGACGCGCGAACGGCGGGTCGCGTTGATCGGGCCCTTGCCGTCGATCGGGTTGCCGAGCGCGTCAACGACGCGGCCAAGCAGTTCCGGCCCAACCGGAACGTCGACGATGGCGCCGGTCCGCTTGACGATGTCGCCTTCCTTGATGCCACGGTCGGCACCGAAGATAACCACACCGACGTTGTCGGCTTCGAGGTTGAGCGCCATACCGCGGATGCCGCCCGGGAACTCGACCATTTCGCCGGCCTGAACATTGTCGAGGCCATAGACGCGGGCGATACCGTCACCGACGGACAGAACCTGGCCAACTTCAGAGACTTCCGCCTCTTTGCCGAAGTTCTTGATTTGATCTTTCAGAATTGCGGAAATTTCCGCGGCGCGGATATCCATCAGCCAACCTCTTTCAGTGCAAGCTTAAGGGTGGAAAGTTTGGTGCGAAGAGACGTGTCGATCTGGCGGGAGCCGACCTTCACGATCAGGCCGCCGAGCAGGGAAGGATCGACCGTGACGGAGATCGAGACTTCCTTGCCGGTAACGCCCTTCAGCGCCGCTTTCAGTTCGGTTTCCTGCTCAGCCGTGAGGGCATGAGCAGAGGTGACGTCAGCCGTGATCTCACCCTTGTGACGGGCAACGATCTGGCGATAGGCAGCCACCATGCCAGGAACGGCAAACAGGCGGCGATTGCTTGCAACGACCTTCAGGAAGTTCAACACCAGCGCGTTAAAACCGGCCTTTTCGCCGATAGCGCTGATGGCCTTGACCTGGTCTTCGGCCGTGAAGACGGGCGACTGGACCAGACGCTTGAGATCGCTGCTGTCCTCGATCATCGCCTGGAAACGATTGAGATCGGCAGAGACGGCGTCTATCGCTCCGCCTTCGAGCGCAAGCTCGAAAAGCGACGATGCGTAACGCTCCGCCACGCCTGAAATCACTTGGGATGCGTCTGCCACGGGCAAAAAATTCCCTGATCTTGATCCAGGATGCCGGACACCTCTGTCGAGGCCTCTCAAACTCCTGATATCGTTTTGTTTTTCCCCAAAAACACAAGCATGCTGCACTTGCGTTTTCCGAATTTCGCGGTTCGTCTAGCATAGGAGGTCTAGACTCGCAACACGCGTATTAACGGTTTGCTCCCTGAGAGCAAGGCCTCGCGGCGTTTTTTGTCCGAAACTGCGTCAAATTGGCGAGACTTCAGGGTCAGAACCCTGTGAACCGATCTTCAAGTCAGACCAAAGACATAGGCGAGCGAGAGAGAAGCAATCAACACCTGCACAACCAGGAGGAGAAGGTTGCGCCAGTTACTGCCATGGTCGGACATGATGGAGAGTATCCGGGCGAAGGCGGAGAGACCAACAGCGGCTCCGAAGGCGAGATAGACGGTCGGCTGGGCAAGCAGGAGCGCGGTGCCGGCAAAGCCGACGATCAGTCCGCCAACCGAGCGTGCAGCGCCGAGCCCTTCCGGGCGCCCGTCTGCGGGCGTGAGACCGAGTGCCTTCAAGGTCAGCCCCGGAGCAAAGAGCACGAAGCATCCGATGAGGGCCGCAGCTGCAGCGGACAGAAAGGCCAGCTGCTCGCCGAGTTCGTTGGGAAAGTAGAATTCCATGGATCAACCCGCGATGAAAGAAATCGCCGGGCTTATGCCACGAAACTGGCGTCTGCGGTATGGCCCCAACGCCTTAATTCGCTGATGATGCGACGGAAACCGCGCTGACCGCTCAGAGGAAGCTTTGCGGATCGACATCCACCTGCACCTGGATCGATCGGCGCTCCTTCGGGCCGCGCTCCAGCATGCTCCTTACAAAAGCCTGCATGTCGCTGTTGCGGCGCCCGTGCACCAGAAGTCGGAAGCGATGGCGTCCCCGGATCAGGGCGAGCGGCGCCTCCGCGGGCCCGAGGATCATGATCCCGTTTTCCTGCGGCGCTGCCTGTCGCAGCGCGCGCGCATGTCCTTCCGACTCGGCACGGGTATCGGCCGAAACGATGATCGAGACCAGCCGGCCAAATGGCGGCAACTGCGCCCGCTCGCGCTCGGTGATCTCCCGCTCATAGAACGCCGCCGCATCACCCGAGACAATCGCCTGCATGACCGGATGCTGTGGCTGGAAGGTCTGCAGCAGGCCAAGGCTCTTGCGCCCGGTGCGACCTGCGCGGCCCGTGACCTGCGAGAGAAGCTGAAAGGTCCGCTCGGCGGCACGGGGGTCGCCATTCGACAGACCGATATCGGCGTCGATGATGCCGACCAGCGTCATCAGCGGGAAGTTATGGCCCTTGGCGACGAGCTGCGTGCCGATGACGATATCGGCCTCGCCATTGGCGATCGCCTCAAGCTCCAGTCTCAGGCGCTTCACCCCGCCGATATCGGAAGACAGCACGAGCGTGCGGGCATCGGGAAAGTGCCTCTCCACCTCTTCGGCGATGCGCTCGACGCCCGGCCCGCAGGCGACGAGATGATCGAGCGTGCCGCATTCCGGGCAGGAATTCGGCGTGGGCTCGTGATAGCCGCACTGGTGGCACTGGATCTGGCCCCGGAAGCGGTGCTCGACCAGCCAGCTCGAACATTGCGGGCATTGGAAGCGGTGGCCACAGACCCGGCAGAGGGTCAGCGGCGCATAACCCCGTCGATTGAGAAAGAGCAGCGCCTGTTCGCCGCGTTCAACGGCCTTGCCGACGGACCGCAGCAGGACCGGCGAGAGAAAGCCGCCCCGCTCAGGCGGCGCACGCCGCATGTCGATAAGATGCAGGTCCGGCATGGCGGCATCGGCAAAACGCGTCGGAAGATGGATCCGCGTGTAGCGACCGGCGATGCAGTTGACCTGGCTTTCGACAGAGGGGGTCGCCGAGACAAGCACGACCGGGAAGTTCGCGATCCGCGCCCGGACGACCGCCATGTCCCGCGCATTATAGAAGACGCGATCTTCTTGCTTGAAGGCAGGATCATGCTCTTCGTCGACGATGATGAGCCCGAGATTCTCGAAGGGCAGGAAGAGCGCCGAGCGCGCGCCGGCAACCACGCGGATCTCGCCGGTCGCGACCTGACGCCAGACCTTTTCGCGGGTGCGGGTCGCGAGATCCGAATGCCATTCACCGGGTTTGGAGCCGAAGCGATCCTGGAAGCGTTCGAGGAAGTTGGCGGTGAGCGCGATTTCCGGCAGCAGGATCAGCACCTGCTTGCCCTGTTTCAACGTCTCGGCAATCGCCTCGAAATAGACCTCCGTCTTGCCGGAGCCCGTCACGCCATCGATCAGCGAAACGGCAAAGCCGCCCTTGCGCAGGCTGTCGAGGATCTCTTCGGCCGCCTCCTCCTGCGGGCCGGCAAGCCGATGCTCCGCATAGTCAGGATCGGGAGCGGCGACCAGCGGTGGCGGCGGCAGGAAGACCTGCTCGAAGACACCCTGCTTGACGAGGCCGTCGATGACGCTGGTCGAGACGCCGCTCGCATGGGCAAGCCCGCTCTTCGTCCAGGAGAGACCATCCGATGCCATCTCCAGCACCTTCTGCCGTGCAGGTGTCAGCCGCTCGGGCTCATAGCCGGCATAGCGCAGCCCCTCGATCATCGGCTCCGGATCGAAGGCTGCCGGTGCTCGAAGCGCCATCCGCGCCACATAGCCGGGTGGGGAAAGCGTGTAGGCAGCCACCCAATCGAGGAAGGTGCGCATGTCCTTGTCGAGCGGCGGGCAGTCGAAGACCTTGGTGATTTCCCGCAGCTTCTTCGGATCGACTGATGTGCCCTCGCCGCCATCCCAGACCACACCGATCACCTGACGCGGCCCGAGCGGCACCTGTACGATCGCGCCCGGCTCGACCGTCAGCCCATCGGGCACGGCATAGCTGTAGGCGGTCGGTGCTGGCATGGGAACAAGCACCGGCACCACCTTGCGGCGCGGTGTCTCGAACAGCTCCCCGAACAGGCTTTTCGAATCGTCCTTCATCGGGCTGCAACTTGCCCCCGGAAGAACGGAAAGAAAACAGGCTTTCTGTCAGGGAAGCGATCAGCGGAAGCTGCGGTCCGGATCGACCGACAGTCGGTGGACCGTGTAGTCCTCCAGTGCCTTGGTCACCTCGGCGGGATCCCCGTCGAGAGCCTCGACCGGGATAAGATTGCCAACGGTAAACTCGAACCGACCGCCGCGCTTGTTGAGAAGCTCGTAGAAGACGGTCATGTCGCGCAGTTCGGTCGACCAGCGGGCAAACCAGTAGAAGAGGCCGGAATTGCGGGCCTTCATATTCACCGGCAGGATCGGCAGATTGTATTTGCGCGCAAGCGAGATGGCCGACGTCTTCCAGGGTCGCTCGTTGAGCTTGCCGTCATCCCAGTAGGCGATGCGCCCGGACGGAAAGAGCACGGTCGCCCGCCCCTCTTCCACGGCCCGCGTGGTGAGTTTCAGCGTTTCGCGCGCCTTGAGCTTAGACTTGTGCTCTTCGCGCCATTCGACCGGAATGATGATTTCCGCAAGCCTCGGATTGACCCTGACCGCATCTCGATTGGCGAAGAAGGTCATGTCGGGACGACGATCTTTCATCAGGTCATACATCGCGACCCCGTCGGCAATGCCGGTCGGATGATTGCTGACCAGGATAAAGCCGCCGGATGACGGGATGCGATCAGCATGCCGAACCTGGATATCGAGGCCGAGAGCAGCGCTCAGATAGTCGAACACCTGCGGACCCGGCAGGTTTGCGACGTCGTTGGCGAACTGGATCGCCTTGTCGTAGCGCAGAACGCTATAAAGAAAGGGCCGCATGGCGGGCCACAGCGGATGCTCGACGAGCTTCTGCCCACGCTCGGCAATCAGCGTGTCAACGATATGCCCGGGGCGACCGTGCGAAAGAAGCGACAAGGTGTCGGTAAAGGTCGCAAAGGTGGAAACGGGAGAACGGCGCATCAGCAATTTCCTCGCCAGAGATCCAGAGGCGTTCTGGCAGCGATTTGTGATCCGATCATGACAGCCCCGATATTCGTCTTTCGTTAACCCTCCCGCGCCATCGTGGGTGAGGTGGCCAACAGCCAACAACGTAAAAGGCGCGCATTTGATCCCGGCAGACGAAAAACTTCTCGGCGAACGTGCCGCCTGGCTGGAAAGCCTTGGCGCCGAGCGCCGCCTGTCGGGCAATACGCTTGATGCCTATGAACGCGATACGCGGCAATTCCTGCAATTCCTCTCCAACCATGTCGGCGGCACCGTGAAGATCGACGACATCAAGGCGTTGCGCCCGGCAGATCTGCGTGGATTCCTGGCCCATCGCCGCAAGGAAGGGGCCGGTGCCCGGTCGCTCGGCCGTCATCTGGCGGGCCTGCGCTCCTTCCTGCGCCATCTGGAGCGCAAGGGGCTTGTCAATGCGGCCGGTGCGAGCGCGATCCGATCGCCGAAGCAGCCGAAATCCCTGCCCAAGCCACTCAGCGGCCGTCAGGCACTCGCCGTCGTCGCCATCGACACACAGATGCACGAAGAGCCCTGGATCGCAGCCCGCGACGCAGCCGTGCTCTCGCTGCTGTATGGCTGCGGCCTTCGTATCTCAGAGGCGCTCGGGCTGACACCCGATGTTTTCCAGGGCAGGCCAACCAGCCTGCGCATCACCGGCAAGGGCGGGAAGATGCGGCTCGTACCGCTGCTGCCTGTCGTCATGGAGGCGGTAGAAACCTACTACAAGCTTTGCCCTTATCACCTTGAAGGCGACGCTCCCCTCTTCCGTGGCGCGCGCGGCGGGCCCTTGCAGCCGGCGATCATCCAGCGCGAGATGCAGAAGCTGCGCTCGGCGCTTGGCCTCCCGGATTCGGCAACCCCGCACGCCCTTCGCCATTCCTTTGCAACTCACCTTCTCGGAAGCGGCGGGGACTTGAGGACAATCCAGGAACTGCTCGGCCACGCCAGCCTCTCGACCACGCAGATCTATACCGGCGTCGACAGCGCAAGGCTTCTCGACATCTACGACCGCGCCCATCCCCGCGCCTGACGCGTACCGATCTCATCCGCGTTAACCAAGATCCTTAATCGAACGTGAGGGCGATCGCTTCTATTCTCCGGACTTCTGACAGGAGACGACATGAACGCGCATCGCCTTTTCTCGCTGCGGCCCACCCTGCCGCGGCTTTCACTGTCCGAGATCGGCCTCTGGATCGCCGGCGCGCTGCCGCTCGCCCTTGTCGCCCTCTTGCTCACCACCCTTCTTACGGTAAGCCCGGCGCGCGCCTCCGACATCGCGTGTCACGGTGAAAACCTGCTCGTGGCCATGGAAAAGGAAAAGCCGCAGGAGTTCGCACGCCTGCGCGCCGAAGCGGCCAAGATGCCGAATGGCCAGGGCATCTTCTGGAAGATCGAAAAGCAGGGACTGAAGCCCTCCTACCTGCTCGGCACCATGCATGTTACCGATCCCCGCGTTCTCACCATGCCGAGCGGCGCGCGCGAAGCGGCAGCCGCAGCCGATGTGGTGGTCATCGAGTCAGATGAAATCCTCGACGAGAAGAAGGCGGCAGCCTCTCTTCTGATGCATCCCGAACTCACCATGTTCACCGACGGCAAGTCGGTGAAAGATCATCTCGGTGCGGAAGACCTTGCCCGGCTCGACAGCGGCCTCAAGCAGCGCGGTCTGACGCTCGGAGCGGTGGCCAAAATGAAGCCCTGGATCCTCGCGAGCTTCGTTGCCCTGCCAGCCTGCGAAATGTCGCGCAAGGCAGCCGGTGCTTCCTTCCTCGACAAGCAGATTGCTGAGGATGCGGTGAAGGCGGGCAAACCGATCGCGGGGCTGGAGACCCTCGTCGAGCAGCTTGAAGCCATGGCAGACCTGCCCGTCGATTTCCACTTCAAGGCCTTGATCGAGACGATCGAGCTCGGCGACAAGATGGAAGACGTCATCGAAACGATGACCGAGCTTTATCTTGCCGGTGACATCGGCATGACCATGCCGATGTTGAAGGCCGTTGCCCCGTCAGCACCTGGCGAGGACGAGAGCGCCTATGCCGCCTTCGAGACACGGATTGTGCGCGACCGCAATCTGGTGATGGCGGAAGGCAGCAAAAAGCACCTCGAAAAGGGCAATGCCTTCATCGCGGTCGGTGCGCTGCATCTGCCGGGTGATGAAGGTCTGGTCGAACTGCTCCGGAAACAAGGTTATACCGTCACACGGATCGACGGCTGACCCCCTGCGAAGCGGCAAAGCGCTTCAGGAAGGTCTTCACAATCAGCTTGTGAAACGGCGTGACGACGAGGATGTAGATGCGGCCGAACAGATTATGCCGCTTGACCAGCGTCGTCAACGAGACGTGTTGATGCTCGGCGCCCTCCTGCTCGATCGACACGATGATCCGGAAATCGAGATGTTTGTCGTTGAAGCCGAGAACCACTCGCTCCTGGTCATGCTGGACGACCGGAAAGCCGCCGATCCTGTCCTGGCCGGTCAACGCGAGTTCCGCCGATTTCAAGCCGAAAAGACCGACGATCCGGTTGCGGATCCCAAGGAGTGCAGTGATCCACTTCGGCGCTCGCCCCATGAGATCCGTGGTGACCTGCATCGGATCAAGATCGGTTCGATCGAGCCTCACGCTATAGCTGTCGGCCCAGTCGGCTTCGGCAAGATCTGGATGGGGTAGTTCGACCTTCTGCTCGGATACCCCAACCATGCTGCTTTCCCCGTTTGCGATCAGCCTCGCGTCATGCGCGATGCGACCGGCGTCTTCCAATAGAACTGGTGTACCAGAAGCGCCAGGATATGCACCGCGATCAAAAGCCACATCAGAGCCTTCAAGGGGCCGCCATGCACGAAACCGGCCGTCTCATTGGCAAAATAGTAGGCGCCGATCCCGCTCAGCGGCAACAGGAAGAAGAGAGCGTAGAAGGTGCCATGCGCCAGCTTGGCGGCAAGGCGTAAGACTGGTGGTTCTTCCGGTGGCGCGACCGGCGCACCCTTGACCAGCCTCAAAGCGAGCCGGATCAGCCCGAGACAGAGGACCGTGATACCGGCATAGGCATGGATATTGGCGAAGGTCAGGTCTTCCGGGGAAGGCACCTCGCCCCTTTCATAGGCTTCAGCCACCTCCTCCATCGCATCCGAAAAGATGAGGTTGAACAGGATGAGCACGGCCATCAGCCAATGCAGGGCCTTTTGCGGGATCGAGTAGGAGGCGGGAGCGGCGGCAGCCATGGGTCTTTGCCTTTCGTCAGGTTCAAAGGGAGGCAGTCCCAGACATGATAAAGGCCGCCGCTTGAGGCACAAGCGACGGCCTTCAACCTTACCGAAATATAATAATTGACCTATATCAGGTCAGCAGGCTCACATATGCAGAGGCTTGAAGAAAGTCGCGAGGGCGGCTTCCTTCACGGCTTCCGACATGGTCGGGTGAGCGTGGCAGGTGCGGCCGAGATCTTCCGACGAACCGCCGAACTCCATCAGCACGGCAGCCTCGTGGATCATCTCGCCGGCGCCGAGGCCGATGATGTGAACGCCAAGAACGCGATCCGTGTCCTTGTCAGCGAGAACCTTGACGAAGCCATCAGAGGCAAGCATCGCGCGGGCGCGGCCGTTCGCCGTGAACGGGAACTTGCCGACCTTGTAGGCAACGCCTGCAGCCTTGAGCTCTTCCTCGGTCTTGCCGACGGAAGCGACTTCCGGCTGTGTGTAGACGACGCCCGGAATGACCTCGTAGTTCACGTGGCCATGCTGGCCAGCGAGGATTTCGGCAAGTGCGACACCCTCGTCTTCCGCCTTATGGGCGAGCATCGGCCCCTTGACCACATCGCCGATCGCATAGATGCCGGCAACATTCGTACGGTAGTGGCCGTCGATCTCGACGCGACCACGGTTGTCGAGCGCAACGCCCGCTTCTTCGAGGCCGAGACCAGCCGTGTAAGGCTTGCGACCGGTGGCGACGAGCACGACGTCGGCGTCGAGCGTCTGGGCTTCGCCACCCTTGACCGGCTCGAACGTGACCTTGGCGCCATCACCCGACTTGACCACACCGGTGACCTTGGCTCCGAGATTGAATTCCATGCCCTGCTTGGCAAGGATGCGCTGGAACTGCTTGGAGACTTCGCCGTCCATGCCGCCGAGGATCGTGTCGAGATATTCGACGACGGTGACCTTGGCGCCGAGGCGCGACCAGACCGAGCCGAGCTCGAGGCCGATGACACCGCCGCCGACGACGATCATCTTGGCCGGGACCTTGTCGAGCGCGATGCCGCCGGTCGAGGAGACGATGATCTTCTCGTCGATCTCGACCGCAACACCCGGAATGCCGGCGACGTCGGAACCGGTGGCGATGACGATGTTCTTGGTTTCCAGGACCTGGACTTCGCCCGCGTCGTTGGTGACCTCAACCTTGCCGGCGCCGAGGATCTTGCCAGTGCCCTGGATGCCATCGATCTTGTTCTTCTTGAACAGGAAGGCGACGCCCTCGACGTTCGACTTCACGGTCGCATCCTTGTGCGCCATCATCTTCGGCAGGTTGAGCGTCGGTGGGCCGACTTCGACACCGAGATCTCCCATGCCATGGGCGGCGTGGTGGAAGACTTCCGAGGCGTGCAGCAGGGCCTTGGACGGGATGCAGCCGATGTTGAGGCAGGTGCCGCCATAGGTGGCGCGCTTCTCGACCACGGCGACCTTCATGCCGAGCTGAGCCGCCTTGATGGCGCAGACATAGCCGCCGGGGCCGGAGCCGATAACGATGACATCATAAGACATGGGGAGCTTCCTTCGTTTTCGACGGTTACCGACCGCCGCTGACATTCAAGATGGCACCCGTCACATAGGATGCCTGAGGCGAGAGGAGATAAAGAACGCTGTCGGCCACTTCGTCGGCCGTTCCGGGCCTTTGCATCGGAACGATAGGAGCCAGATCACGCGCCCTGTCCGGCAATCCGCCGGATGCGTGAATTTCGGTATCGATGATCCCGGGCCTGATGGCATTGACCCGGATGCCCTCGGTCGCGACTTCGCGCGAGAGGCCGACGGTAAAGGTATCCACCGCAGCCTTGGCGGCGGCATAGTCGACATATTGGCCCGAACTGCCGATGACGGCGGCCATGGACGAGATATTGACGATCACGCCACCCTGCCCGCCATGTTTCGTCGACATGCGCTTCACCGCTTCCGTGGCGCAGCGGATCTTGCCGATCAAATTGACGGCGAACATGCGGTCGAGCCGCGCCCGGTCGAATTCCTCGACCCGCGCCGTGACATCGACGACGCCAGCATTGTTGACCAGACCGTGGAGAGCTCCAAGGAGATCGACGGCGGCAAAGATCGCGGCAATGCCGTCCTCAGTGGCGGTATCACCCTGCACGATCTCGGCCTTGGCGCCGAGCGTCCGGCAATCCGCGGCGACGGCCTCGGCAGCCGCCTTATCGGAACGATAATTGACGAGCAGGTCATAACCCTGTGCTGCGGCCTTGCGGCAGACGGCAGCACCGATGCCGCGGCTGCCGCCTGTGACGAGAAGGAGAGGACGGCTGGTCATGAGGCGCATCCCTTGAATTCGAAGACATCCCAGGGGGCGCTTTCCAATTCCTTGCCGATAGCAGACGACAGAATGGCCGGGCCGAAACCGGGCAGGAGAAGCGCGTCCGGTGCATCGGCCCCTTCCGGGGGCAGGAGGTCGACATGGCCGGTCGTCTCGTCGATGCCGTAGACGATACCCTTCCAGACGGTGCAGGCGGCAATCGTTGCGCCAGTCACGTCGCCGTCCGGGCAATTGTTCATCAGCATGCCGACGGGCCGTTCGATCTCGGGATCGAACATCACATAACCATCGAGCTTGAACTTGCCGATTTCACTCTTGAAACCATGGCTTACCGGCGTGTTCTCGCCGCTGGCCGCAGCAAAGACGAGCTCGACCCCGGTTTCTGCTTCGCGATAGGTGGATTTCTCAATCCGGCAATCGGCAGCCGAAGCTGCGTGAGAGAACGCAAGCGCGGCAAGAAGAACGGCTGCTCCTGACGACGCGCCCATGCCTCACCTCAAAACGCCAGTGCGAGGAACATCAGCCCAAGGCCGGCTGTGGCACCGGTCCAGACAAGCGAACGGATATAGGGGACGCCAGCCAGATAGAGCGGGTAATAGACGATGCGCCCGACGAACCAGATGAGTGCGCCGGCCAGGCCGAGACCCGAGGTCTCCCCCGTAAACATCAACCCCGCAGCAAGGGCCACGAAGGCCGGATAGGTCTCGCGGAAGTTCGAGGACGCCCGCGCAGCACGACCGGCAAGCTTGCTCGCTGGCTGCTTGTCGTCGTCACGCGGACCGGCATTCCACTCCGTGCCCAACTCCTTGGTGGCGAGCATGCCCTGCGTCAGGACATGCACGACCAGCAGGACCACGCTCCAGGCAAGGAGCAGGACGAGCGGAGAGGCGGAAGCGGATACCGGCTCCATCGTGAGTTTTCCTTAGAGATCGAGAACCAGACGTTCCGGATCCTCAAGGCTTTCCTTGACGCGAACGAGGAAGGTCACGGCTTCCTTGCCGTCGACGATGCGGTGATCGTAGGAGAGTGCGAGATACATCATCGGACGGATGACGATCTGGCCGCCGACAACGACCGGACGCTCCTGGATCTTGTGCATGCCGAGGATACCCGACTGCGGTGCGTTCAGGATCGGCGAGGACATCAGCGAACCGTAGACGCCACCATTCGAGATGGTGAAGGTGCCGCCCTGCATGTCGGCCATCGAGAGCTGACCGTCGCGCGCTGCCTTGCCGAGACGACCGATATCCTTCTCGATTTCGGCAATCGACATCTGGTCGGCATCACGCACGATCGGAACGACCAGGCCCTTGTCCGTGCCGACGGCAACGCCGATGTGGCAGTAGTTCTTGTAGATGATGTCGGTGCCATCGATCTCGGCGTTAACGGCCGGCAGTTCCTTCAGGGCATGCGTGACGGCCTTGGTGAAGAAGCCCATGAAGCCGAGCTTCACGCCATGCTTCTTCTCGAAGATGTCCTTGTAGCGGTTGCGCAGGTCCATGACCGCCTTCATGTCCACCTCGTTATAGGTGGTCAGCATGGCAGCCGTGTTCTGGGCATCCTTGAGGCGCTTGGCGATCGTCTGGCGCAGGCGGGTCATCTTCACGCGCTCTTCGCGCGATGCGTCGTCACCAGAAGACGCCGGACGCGGCGCAGCCGGGGTGGCAGCCGGTGCCGGAGCGGAGACGCCCTTGGCGATGGCGGCGATCACGTCGCCCTTCAGCACCTGGCCACGCTTGCCGGAACCGTCGACATCAGCGGTCGAGATGTTGTTGTCGGCAGCAAGCTTGGCGGCAGCCGGAGCAGCCGGCATGGCAGAGGGTGCAGCGGGTGCAGCAGCTGCAGCCGGTGCCGGTGCAGCGGCAGGGGCCGGAGCAGCGGCACCAGCAGAACCGGCAGCACCTTCAGCGATCTGGCCGAGCAGCGCGCCGAGACCGACGGTTTCGCCGTTCTGGGCGACGATTTCAGTCAGAACGCCCGAGACCGGCGACGGGACTTCGACGGTCACTTTGTCGGTTTCCAGTTCGACGAGCGGCTCGTCGGCCTTGACGGTGTCACCGACCTTCTTGAACCAGGTGCCAATAGTGGCTTCGCTGACGGATTCGCCAAGGGTGGGTACGCGGATTTCAGTGGCCATGATCTCAATTCCGTTGGTCAGAGAACGTTTCGGTCTGCGAGGGAGTAACTGGGCGGATCAACCGCCCAATGCGTCCTCGAGGAAGGCTTCGAGCTGGGCGAGGTGCTTCGACATCAGGCCAGTTGCCGGCGAGGCGGCAGCCGGACGACCGGTGTAGCGCACCCGCTGGTACTTGGCGTCGATATGAGCAAGCACCCATTCCAGATACGGATCGATGAACGACCAGGCGCCCATGTTCTTCGGCTCTTCCTGGCACCAGACCATCTCCGCGTTGCGGAAGCGCGAGAGCTCGTTGATGAGCGCCTTGGCGGGGAACGGGTAGAGCTGTTCGATGCGCAGCAGGTAGACATCGTCGATGCCGCGCTTCTCGCGCTCTTCGAGCAGGTCGTAATAGACCTTGCCCGAGCACATGACGACGCGCCGGATCTTGGCATCCTTCTGCAGCTTGATCGGGCCGTCCTTGATGACTTCGGCATCGTCCCACAGCAGGCGGTGGAACGAAGATTCACCAGCCATCTCGGCAAGGCTCGACGTGGCACGCTTGTGGCGCAGCAGCGACTTCGGCGTCATCATGATCAGCGGCTTGCGGAAGTCACGCTTCATTTGACGGCGCAGAATGTGGAAGTAGTTCGACGGCGTCGTAACGTTGGCGACCTGCATGTTGTCTTCGGCGCACATCTGCAGCCAACGCTCGAGGCGGGCGGACGAATGTTCCGGACCCTGACCTTCATAGCCATGCGGCAGAAGGCACACGAGGCCCGACATGCGCAACCACTTGCGTTCGCCCGACGAGATGAACTGGTCGAAGACGACCTGCGCGCCGTTGGCAAAGTCACCGAACTGGGCTTCCCAGAGGGTCAGCGCATTCGGACGAGCCAGCGAATAGCCGTATTCGAAGCCGAGCACGGCCTCTTCCGACAGCATCGAGTTGATGACTTCGTAGCGCGCCTGGTTCGGCGCCAGATTGGCAAGCGGGATGTAGCGGTCTTCAGTCTCCTGATCGTAGAGAACCGAATGACGCTGCGAGAAGGTGCCGCGTTCGCAATCCTGACCCGACAGACGGATCTTATGGCCGTCGAGGCACAACGAACCGAAGGCGAGTGCTTCGCCCATGGCCCAGTCGATGCCTTCGCCGGTCTCGATCATCTGCGCGCGGTTTTCCATGAAGCGCTGGATGGTCCGGTGTGCCTTGAAGCCTTCCGGAATGGTCGACAGCTTGCGGCCGATTTCCTTGAGCTGCTTCATCGGCACAGCGGTCTTGCCGCGACGCTGCTCGTCGGCATTGTCGGCGGTCCTGAGACCCGACCAGGCACCATCAAGCCAGTCGGCCTTGTTCGGCTTGTAGCTCTGGCCGGCCTCGAACTCCTGCTCGAGATGCGCGCGCCAGTCGGCCTTCATCTTCTCGAACTCGCCTTCGGAAATCAGACCCTCGGCGATCAGACGCTCGCCGTAGATGTTGACCACGGTCTTGTGGGCGCGAATTTCCTTGTACATCTTCGGCTGGGTGAAGCTCGGCTCGTCGCCTTCGTTGTGACCGAAGCGGCGGTAGCAGAACATGTCCACGACGACAGGCTTGTGGAACTTCATCCGGTATTCAGTCGCGACCTTGGCCGCGTAGACGACGGCTTCCGGATCGTCACCATTGACGTGGAAGATCGGCGCTTCGATCATCTTGGCGACGTCAGACGGATAAGGCGACGAGCGCGAGAAGGCCGGGTTCGTGGTGAAGCCGATCTGGTTGTTGATGATGACGTGCATCGTGCCGGCGACGCGGTGACCGCGCAGACCGGAGAGGCCGAGGATTTCGGCAACGACGCCCTGGCCAGCGAATGCAGCATCACCGTGCAGGAGCAGCGGCAGAACCTTGGCGCGCTCCTTCAGCGGAATGATATCGCCGTCGAAGACCTTGGCGAGCTGGTCCTGCTTCGCGCGCGCCTTGCCCATGACAACAGGGTTGACGATTTCGAGGTGCGACGGGTTGGCCGTCAGCGACAGGTGCACCTTGTTGCCGTCGAACTCGCGGTCCGAGGAAGCGCCGAGGTGATACTTGACGTCGCCCGAGCCTTCGACTTCGTCGGGCTTGAACGAGCCGCCCTTGAACTCGTGGAAGATGGCGCGATGCGGCTTGCCCATGACCTGGGAGAGAACGTTCAGGCGGCCGCGATGGGCCATGCCGAGAACGATCTCTTCCATGCCTTCCTGGCCGCCGCGCTTGATGATCTGCTCCAGCGCCGGGATCAGCGATTCACCGCCGTCGAGACCGAAGCGCTTGGTGCCCTTGTATTTGACGTCGATGAACTGCTCGAAGCCTTCGGCCTCGATCAGCTTCTGCAGAATGGCCTTCTTGCCGTTCGGCGTGAATTCGACGCCCTTGCCGGGGCCTTCGATGCGCTCCTGGATCCAGGCTTTTTCTTCCGGATTGGAGATGTGCATGAATTCGACGCCGAGCGTCGAGCAATAGGTGCGCTGCAGGATATCGAGCATCTGCGGGATCGTGGCGTATTCCAGACCCAGCACGTTATCGATGAAGATCTTGCGGCTGTAATCGGCCTCGGTGAAGCCGTAGGCCGTCGGAGAAAGTTCGTTGTAATCGTCAACCGGCGCTGCGAGACCGAGCGGGTCCAGCTTGGCATGCAGGTGACCACGCATGCGGTATGCACGGATCATCATGATGGCGCGAACCGAATCGCGCGTTGCCTGCAGGACTTCAGCTTCGGAAGGGGCCTTGCCTGTCGAAGCGGCGGTCGCGTCAACCTTCGCCTGAACCTTCTTTTCGATGGCCTTCTCGACCACGCCCCAGTTGCCGTCGAGCGCGTTGACAAGATCGCCGCCCTCGGCGATCGGCCAGTTCTTGCGCTGCCAGGAAGCGCCCTTCGCGGCCTTCGTCACATCGGTCGGATTGTCGGCCAGCGCCTTGAAAAAGGCCTGCCACTCATCGGAAACCGACGAGGGATCTTCCTCGTAACGCGCGTAAAGCTGCTCGATATAGGCCGCATTCGATCCGTCCAGGAAGGACGTGATCAGAAACTGCTCGTTGGCTTCTTGCCTACCCATGGTGCTTTGCGAGCGTCTCGGCTCGCCTCCCGACTAGAATTGATGGCCGGATGCCCGACCTGCCGCTCGCGATCGCTTCAAGCGCGAATCGTCTCAAATATGCGAATTCCAGGCGAAGGATTGGCGGACCAACCCTTCCCCTGGCTTGATTTTCGTCAGGTCTCAGCCCTTGAGGACTTCGACCAGGGTCTTGCCCAGACGTGCCGGCGAAGGCGAAACCTTGATGCCGGCGGCTTCCATGGCTTCGATCTTCGACTCTGCGTCGCCCTTGCCACCGGAAACCACAGCACCGGCGTGACCCATCGTGCGGCCCTTTGGCGCCGTACGACCGGCGATGAAGCCGGCCATCGGCTTCTTGCGGCCCTTCTTGGCTTCGTCGATCAGGAACTGGGCTGCATCTTCTTCAGCCGAGCCACCGATTTCGCCGATCATGATGATCGAGGTCGTGGCCGGGTCGGCCAGGAACATCTCGAGCACGTCGATGAATTCGGTACCCTTGACCGGGTCACCACCGATACCGACGGCGGTCGTCTGGCCGAGACCTTCGTTCGAAGTCTGGAACACTGCTTCATAGGTCAGCGTTCCCGAGCGCGAGACGATACCGACCGAACCCTTGCGGAAGATCGAGCCCGGCATGATGCCGATCTTGCATTCTTCCGGCGTCAGGATGCCCGGGCAGTTGGGCCCAAGCAGGCGCGACTTCGACTTGTCGAGCTTGGCCTTGACCCGTACCATGTCCATGACCGGGATACCCTCGGTGATGCAGGTGATGAACGGGATCTCGGCGTCGATCGCCTCGATGATGGCGTCGGCAGCCCCTGCCGGCGGAACGTAGATGACGGACGCGTCAGCGCCTGTCTTTTCCTTGGCTTCGGCAACGGTTGCGAAGATCGGCAGGCTTTCACCCTTGGAGCCGGTCCAGTTTTCGCCACCCTTCTTCGGATGGATACCGCCGACCATCTGCGTGCCGTAATAGGCCAGCGCCTGTTCGGTGTGGAAGGTGCCGGTCTTGCCGGTCAGGCCCTGAACGAGGACCTTGGTGTTCTTGTTTACAAGAATTGACATCGAATAGGTTCCTCAGATTAGCCGTTGATCGCCGCGACGATCTTCTTGGCAGCGTCGTCCAGATCGTCGGCTGCGGTGATCGCGAGGCCGGATTCGTTCAGGAGCTTCTTGCCAAGTTCGACATTGGTGCCTTCGAGGCGCACGACAAGCGGAACCTTCAGGCCGACTTCCTTGACGGCGGCGATCACGCCTTCCGCGATGACGTCGCACTTCATGATGCCGCCGAAGATGTTGACGAGGATACCCTCGACCTTCGGGTCAGCCGTGATGATCTTGAAGGCAGCCGCGACCTTCTCCTTGCCAGCGCCACCGCCGACGTCGCAGAAGTTTGCCGGCTCCTTGCCGTACAGCTTGATGATGTCCATCGTCGCCATGGCGAGGCCGGCACCATTGACCATGCAGCCGATGTTGCCGTCGAGGGCCACGTAAGCGAGGTCCCACTTGGAGGCTTCGATTTCCTTGGCGTCTTCTTCGGTTTCGTCGCGCAGTGCACGAACGTCGTCGTGGCGGAACAGCGCGTTGCCGTCGAAGGACATCTTGGCGTCGAGCACGCGCAGATGGTCATTCTTCATGACGATCAGCGGATTGACCTCAAGCAGTGCCATGTCCTTCTCGACGAAGGCCTTGTAGAGGATCGGGAAGAGCGCCTTGGCGTCTTCCGCAGCAGCACCCGACAGTTCGAGAGCAGCCGAGATCTTGGCCACGTCCGCGTCCGTAACGCCGGCTTCCGGGTCGATCGCGATCGTGTGGATCTTTTCCGGCGTGTCATGGGCGACGGCTTCGATGTCCATGCCGCCTTCCGTCGAGACGACGAAGGCAACCTGGCCAACCGAGCGGTCGACGAGCAGCGAGCAGTAGAGTTCGCGAGCGATGTCGGCGCCATCTTCGATGTAGAGGCGGTTGACCTGCTTGCCGGCGTCGCCGGTCTGGGCCGTCACCAGCGTGTTGCCGAACATTTCCTTGGCATGTGCCTTGGCTTCGTCGATCGAGAAAGCGAGGCGGACGCCGCCCTTGGCTTCCGGCGACAGTTCCTTGAACTTGCCCTTGCCGCGGCCGCCAGCATGGATCTGGCTCTTGACCACATAGAGCGGGCCGGGAAGCTGCTTTGCGGCGGCTTCGGCTTCTTCTGCGGAGAAGATCGCCACACCTTCGGCGACCGGTGCGCCGAAGCTCTTCAGAAGAGCCTTGGCCTGATATTCATGAATGTTCATTGTCGTGTCCCTGTTTTGGGCGAAATGGCAATTACTTGAGAGCCGGCGCGATGTTGATGCAGGCTTCGCAGAGGCCGGCAACGGCGCCGACGGACTTCTGGAAGGCTTCTTCCTCGGCCTTGTTCAGGTCGATCTCGATGATGCGCTCGACCCCACCTTCGCCGATGACGACGGGAACGCCGACATACATGTCCTTCACGCCGTACTGGCCGGTGAGGTAAGCGGCGCAGGGGAGAACGCGCTTCTTGTCCTTGAGGTAGGACTCGGCCATTTCGATGGCGGAAGCAGCAGGCGCATAATAGGCCGAGCCGGTCTTCAGCAGGCCGACGATTTCGGCGCCGCCATCACGGGTGCGCTGGATGATTTCTTCGAGGCGCTCCTTGGTGACCCAGCCCATCTTGACGAGGTCGGTCAGCGGGATGCCGCCAACGGTCGAGTAGCGAGCCAGCGGCACCATGGTGTCGCCGTGGCCACCGAGAACAAAGGCGGTGACGTCCTGGACGGACACGTTGAATTCTTCAGACAGGAAGTGGCGGAAACGACCGGAGTCGAGAACGCCGGCCATGCCGACGACCTTGTTGGTCGGGAGGCCCGAAAACTTCTGCAGGGCCCAGACCATCGCGTCGAGCGGGTTGGTGATGCAGATGACGAAGGCGTTCGGGGCATACTTCTTGATGCCGGCGCCAACCTGTTCCATGACCTTGAGGTTGATACCGAGCAGATCGTCGCGGCTCATGCCAGGCTTACGAGCAACACCGGCAGTCACGATGCAGACATCAGCGCCTTCGATGGCGGCGTAATCGCTGGCACCAGACAGCTTGGCATTGAAGCCTTCGACCGGGCCCGACTGCGCAATATCCAGACCCTTGCCCTGCGGGATACCGTCGGCAATGTCGAACAGGACGATGTCGCCCAGTTCCTTCAGACTGGCGAGATGCGCCAGCGTTCCACCAATCATTCCAGAACCGATAAGAGCGATCTTCTTGCGCGCCATTGTAGACTTCCTTTTGGATCCGCGACCAAGGCCGAGGGCGAGTGTTAGCCTGCCCTTGTGGACAAACCGCATAGCTCCAAAGGGTCTAAACCGCAAACGATAATTTTCGGTGTATCAATTTCAATCGGTTAGAAGATAAAATTCTTACGTAAACGTCAAATATTACGTCACGACTTCGTCATGATTGTCACGATTGGTTTGATGCAGCGCGAGATAATCTGCACTGCGCATCTCGAAGAGTCGCGAGACGGTTCGATCGAATTCGAATCCCTCGGTGCCCTTCTTTTCCGTCAGCAGGGCCTCCGGCATGGCAACGGCTGATGCGAACAGGCGAACGCTTGCATCGTAGAGCGCATCAATCAGGATGATGAAGCGCTTCGTTTCATTGCGCTTCTCCGGCCCCAGATGGGGAATGTTCTCGACAAAGACGACATCGAAACGCTTCGCGATGGCGAGGTAGTCAGAGGCCCCGAGTGGCTTTTCGCAGAGATCCTGGAAGGTGAAGCGGGCACAACGACCGACAGCGCGGGGGATCTCGATGCTGCGCCCCTTCATCGCGATCGATGCAGGAAGCTCAGCTGCGCCTTCCGTCACGCGCCTCCACGCCAGATCCATCATCTTCGGCGCATCGTCGAGCGGCGCCACGTAGACAGGCAGGCTCTCCATCTTCTCAAGCCGGTAATCCGTGGGTGAATCGAGCGTCGATACCTGGACGTTCTTCTTGAGAAGAGCCACGAAGGGTAGAAACAAGCCACGATTGAGGCCATCCCGATAGAGGTTGTCGGGCTCGACATTCGAGGTCGCCACGAGCGTGCAGCCGCGGGCAAAAAGCTCTGTGAACAGCCGCGCAAGGATCATTGCGTCGGCGATGTCGGTCACGGTGAACTCATCGAAGCAGAGAAGCTGCGCCTCTTCGCGAAGCGCGGCTGCCACCGGGGGCACGGGGTCGGCCTGCTTGGTTTCGCCGGCCTTCAGCTTCTGCCTGTGGGCATGGATTCGCGCATGCACGTCGGCCATGAATTCGTGGAAATGCGCACGCCGCTTCTTCTCCACAGGGGCGAGCCTGAAGAACAGATCCATCAGCATGGTCTTGCCACGCCCGACACTTCCGTGAACGTAAAGGCCCTGGATCGGTATTTGCGGCTTGCGCTTCTGCGCAAACATCCAGCCGAGGGCGCTTGTCTTGGCCGCCGGTTTGCGCGCCTTGAACTCTGTCAGGATTCGGTCAAGCTTTTCCGCCACGTCGAACTGGTAGCGGTCGGGCTGCAGCGTTCCCGCCTCCGTCATCGCGCGCAACTGCTCGGCGACACTGAGCCCGTAGTCAGGAACTGGCTGCATGGAATTGTGTCCCGCCGGGAGGGTGGCTCATCGGAGCCACCGCAGGATTGGAATCTGGATCAGCGGCTCAGGCTGACCGGCTGACCGGAGCTCGTGCTACCGTCGAAGCGGGCATCAGCCGTCTTGTAGAGGCTGCCAAGTGTATTGCCGTTGCGATCCTTGAGCACGACCTGCTTGCCGGACACCTCCCAGGAGCCCATGGCAGTGAGTTCACCGGCGCAACCGCGGGTACCACCGCGCGAGCCACTGCCGAGATTGGTGAGCGTCAGGAACATGTCGCAGCTGGTACCGGCACTCTGGACACGCCAGTTGCCGACCATGGATTCCTTGGTGACATCGAGTGCCGTCGCAGGCGCACCAGCAGCGGCCGGATCGAGCGCTGCGGTCGTCTGGGGAGCTGCCGGGAATTGCGAGGGATCAGCTGCCCCGGGCGGCGGCAGCTGGCCGGACTGGACGGAAGGCACGGGCTGGGCCTGCAGCGGCGGAAGGGCGCTGTTGGCGGCGTTCATGCTGCTATAGGAGGTCCGCTGGCATCCTGCGAGCGCCAAGAGGATGGCTGCTCCGGTAACTGCATGGCTGAATTTCATCATTATACTCCCGCTCTCGCGACCTGCGCCGCAACCTGCCGTACAACTGGGTTAGAAATATGTTACGCGAATATGGTTAATCAAGTTCCACACCGCGCGCGATCCATAGCCGACACTATACGGATAAATTAAGGCCGCCCGGAACAGTTCCCGGGCGGCCTCGCAATCTTTTGACGATATGGCTCAGGCGCGACGCTCGACCATCATCTTCTTGATCTCGGCGATTGCCTTGGCCGGGTTCAGGCCCTTCGGGCAGGCCTGGGCGCAGTTCATGATCGTGTGGCAACGATAAAGGCGGAAGGGATCCTCAAGATTGTCGAGACGTTCGCCGGTCGCTTCATCTCTGGAGTCGATCAGCCAACGATAGGCCTGCAGCAGCACGGCGGGCCCCAGATAGCGGTCGCCGTTCCACCAGTAGCTCGGACAGGAGGTCGAGCAGCAGGCG
>CALSAF010000044.1:0-29017 GCA_943372805.1 Rhizobium sp. Q54 | reverse complement strand
CAACAGGACCCGCGGTGCCGTAGCCAGAGCCCGCGCCAGTTCAAGCCTCTTGCGGTCGAGGAGACCGAGAGCTGCGGCAGGACGGTTGGCCAGGGCCGACAGACCGGTTCTTGAGAGCGCCTCGGCAGCGTTATGCTCCGCCGCCCCGGCAGGCAGACCAGAACCGTGCTGCGCCGCCACCAGCGCGTTTTCGAACACCGTCATGCCGAGGAAGGGCCGAGGCACCTGATGGGTGCGGCCGATTCCGGCAAGACACCGCGCGGCCGCGTCCTTGCCGACAAGACTTTCGCTTGCGAGGCTGATTGATCCGGCGCTCGGTGTGAGCGAGCCGGCGATCAGCGAAAACAGCGTGGTCTTACCCGCCCCGTTTGGGCCGACGATCCCCAGCGCCTCGCCCTCCGCCAGCGAGAAGCTGACATCCTTGACCGCCTGAAACGCCCCGAAACGCATGCTCAGAGAGGCTCCCGACAAGATGATTCCCATAAATCCTTTACCCCGCTACCCCGCGATAGAACCTCGGCGCGGACACGGCGCCCCGCCGAGGCTGCTTCGTGTCAATCAGCCCAGTTGAAAGGGTTCGAGCGGCGCGGTGATGGGCACCTGCGGGACGAGCACATTCGAGGTGACCTCCAGCGTGAAGGGAAACTTCCCGCCCTCCTTCATCATCCACTGAGTCCCAACGAGACCGGTGGCGGCGCAGTTCGGAACCGGTCCAGCGGTGAAGTCCACAATTCCCGTGGCAGTCTCGACTTTGAGACTTGCCAAGGCAGCAGCGACGGCAGCCTTGTCCTTGGGATTTCCGGATGCCTTCAGCGCCCCGATCGTCGCATCGAAAAGCGCCATCTGCGCCCCGACCTGCTGGCTCCAGGGCTTGCCCGTCGCCTCTTCGAAGCCATCGGCCAGTTCGCTGCAGGTCTTGCCGGTGACGGGTGAAACGAACGGAAAGGCGCGATGCCAGTAGGCTCCAGCGGCGATGCCATGGCCGAGTTCACCGAGAGCCTCCAGTTCCGGCTCGAAGAGACCCGCCTTCGCCACCTGCATGATCTTGACGCGCTGGGCGAGCCCTCTCTGGGCGGCCTGGCGCCAGAACACAGGGAAGTCCGGCGGGAAGGGGAAGGAATTGACGATCTCCACCCCGGCATCGAGGAACGTGGAAATCTGCGCAGAGAAGTCGGTCAAACCGTTTTCGTAAGGGCCGGCATCGGTGACCGTGAAGCCTGCCTTTTCCAGCGCCGGGATCATGATCGCGCGGATGGCATTGCCGTCGGCATCGTTCGGCAGGAGAACGCCAACCTTCTTGCTGGTCTCGATCTTCGACCACTGGTCGGCATAGACAGCTGCAAAGTCCGATGCGCCGAAGGAGAAGTGATAGGTCCACTTGAACGGCGACGGTGCACCGGGCTTGGCGCCACGACCGAAATAGACGGCCTCCCAGGGAGCCACGGTTGAGATGCAAGGTACTCCGCCGGCCTCGCACGCATCGGCGACCGGATTGATCGTTTCCGGCGTTGACGAGGTCATAACGATATCGACTAGGTCGGAGGAAATCAGTTCCTTCGCTACTTTCGAACCCGTCACCGGATCGGACTGCGTATCCTTCAGAACGAAATTCACCGCATAGGTCTTGCCACCAATCTCCACGCCTCCCGTCAAGGCGGCATTGACCAGCGATAGCACGTACTCATCAGCCTCGGCGAACGGGCTAAGGGGGCCCGAGCGTGCATTCACCCAGCCGATATTGAGGGTATCACCCGATGCAAAGGCACCCCGGACGAAGGCAGGCGCCGCGAGCGCGGCAACCACACCGCCCGCAGCCATGCCGGCACCCTGCAACAATTTGCGGCGTGTGGTTTCAACTTTCATTTCGTTCATCGTAATCCTCCCGAGATTCAATGGTGTGATGGAAAAGAGTGTGAGTGTACGGATCTGGCGACCGGACCGGGTAACGCCGTAAACGATCCTTGCCGCAGCGAAGAGCAGCAGCGGACATGCGCCGAGATCGGATAGAAACCGTCCCGCAGGGACACTCGATGATTGACGTACAGGACTGACAGGCCTCCCAACCCCTTGCTGCGGGAGGTTTCAGGCATGGCTCCGCCCCATGAAAGTCGGCCGCGTTCGGCTGCCCAGGCGACGTATGAGTTACTGCTGATTCCTCCGAGCCGCCTCCTCAAGCGGTTCGCCTGATAGCTTGCAACAGGCGTGCCAGTTGATCACACTCACGGCCAGCGGCGGTATAGGGTCTGCTGCAGCGATTGAAAGAATTGACTTTTTGCAATTCAGTCCAGGAGACCGACAGAACATCAGGGACTCTGAAAAATTCATTATATAGTGAAATTCATCTATGAATTCATCAAATTCGGGGCCGACATCCAGGGAAATGGCAAGTGGATTTGCGGCCAGCCGGTCGTTCGCGAGGGCTGACACGCTGAATGGCATCGAACCACGATCGCCTGTTTACAAACTGCGAATTTGGTATTGGGAAGAGAGAACCCTACCTCAGCTGCAGGATCCAGTTGGCGAACAATCGACATGCCTCCCGCTCGCGGCTTCTGGCGGGCACCACCAGATAAAAGGCCTCTCGCGGGACGTATTCACCACCCTCAAGAGCGACAAGCCGACCTTCACGAATGAGGTCGCCGGTATTGGAATGCCAGCCCAGCATGACACCCTGTTGCGACAGGGCAGCCTGGGTCGCCTGGACATAGTTGGAGAAATTGCGGCCACGCAATCGATTTTCCGGCAGACCGAGCCGTTCGAAATAGTCCTTCCAGGACAACCAGGTCGGATCAGTCTTGACCACGTGGAGAAGCGTCGCGTGCCTTAGATCTGAGAGTGAACGCGGCGGGTCATGAAGGTCGGGGCTGAACACCGGAGCGAGCCTCTCGTCAAACAGCTTGGTCACATCGCCGTCCTCCCATGCTCCAAGGCCATAGCGGATGACCATGTCGACACCATGGGTGACGTTGGGACTGTCGATCGTGGTCAGAACGTTGACTGCAATCTGCGGGTGGTCTGCGTAGAAACCTGCCAGCCGCGGCATCAACCAATAGGTTGCCGTTCCCACAGTGCAACCAACCGTAACGGAGTTTTCGTCCGTGCCGTGTTCAGCTTGAGCACGCTCGATCGCCTCGGCGATACGGCTCAAGCCCTGAGAAACACCGGCTCTCATGATTTCGCCCGCCGATGTCAGGGAAACCGGTCGTGTCCTGCGGTCGTACAAGGTGACGCCGATATGCTCCTCCAGCGTACGGATGGCCTGACTGATCGCCGGCTGGGTGACATTCAGTTCGCGGGCGGCACCTCGGGTACTGCCGCATCTGTTGACTGCATCGAAAACGGTAAGCAGCCTGAGAGGAGGAATGGCCGAGGGCATTCAGTATAATCCGGAGCTTATTCTATGGGTAGTTTTTCCACCATTTCCAATGGAGCGATGTGAGCATAACCTATGCTCCCAAGGACTTCCATCAGGAAGCGCCGGAGATCTAGAATAAGCTAGGGATGGCTCTCATGAACACGCATTTTCTGCATCAGCAGGCTGTCGTCTTGCAGGAAAACGGTCTCCAGCTACAGCTTGGTGCGGACACCGCCGCCTATTTCAACTATTACTGGCTGCGCGACAACTGCTCGTCCTCATTCGACAGGACGACGCGCGAACGTAGCTTCGACATCTTTCACCTTGAACAGCCACCGCGTGCGGCTTCGGCGGAGGTCGACGGGAAGGACCTCGTCATTTCATGGTCCAACGAAACACACGTTTCGCGCTATCCCCTCACCATGCTTGCCGACTATGCAAATGGAAAGCATCGCGCCGACCCTGCCGACCTGGCACGCAAGGCATGGTTCAGCGATCATTATCCTGAAATCCCGCGTTTCTCTCAACCCGAGCTTCTGAAAGACAAGCAGCTGGTCGCCGAGTGGATCAGGGCCATGATTATCGAGGGTTTGACGATTGTCACCGACATGCCAGACAGCGATCAGGGGCTGACGGAGACTGTCAGGCTCATGGGGCATGTGAGACCGACCTTCTTCGGCGAGTATTTCGACGTGAAGACCCACATCAACCCGACCAACACCGCCTACACGGCGAAAGCACTTGAACTGCATACGGATTCGCCTGCCGAGGAATACGCACCGGGGATCCAGTTTTTGCATTGCCGCGCCAATTCCGTGCAGGGCGGGTTGAGCATCTATTCGGATGGCGTGGCTGTGGCCAACGCATTCCGGACGATCGATCCCGAGGGCTTTCGCCTGCTGAGTGAAATCGACATCCCCTTCTATTGCGAGCATGATGATTACGACATGCGGTCCCGCCAGCGGGTGATCGAACTGGATCAGCATGGCGAGGTCTCGGGACTGACCATCAGCCAGCACATGGCGGACATCTTCGATCTGCCCCAGACACTGCTCGACACCTACTATCCCGCCTTCTGCCGTTTCGGAAAGATGCTGCAGGATGACCGCTTCATGATGCGCTTCATGATGAAGGCGGGTGAGTGCATGGTGTTCGATAACCACCGGATCGTACATGGAAGGCTCGCCTATTCCGCGACCAGCGGTGACCGTTATCTGCGCGGCTGCTATGCCGACCGTGCGGAAATGCGCTCGACCTATCGCGCGCTCGTCTCGGAAGGACGGTTCAAGACATGAGCCATACCCCCTTGAAGAATGACGTGGCCGAACCGCAGGAAGTGGCCCTGTTGCGACAGGATCTGGCGGCTGCATTCCGCATCTGCCATCGCTTCGGCTGGAGCGAGTCCGTTGGCAACCACTTCAGCGCGGCCGTCTCTCCGAGCGGCCGGAAGTTTCTGCTGAATCCGCGCTGGCAACATTTCGCCAGCATCAAGGCCAGCGACCTGCTCCTTCTCGATGCCGATGATCCCCATGTGATGGAGGGTCCAGATGCGCCCGATCCATCTGCATGGGTGGTTCATGGCACCTTGCATCGCATGTTGCCCGAAGCGCGGGTGATCCTGCACTGCCATTCCCCCTATGCATTGGCGCTGGCCTGTCTCAAGGATCCGACAATGCTACCGCTCGACAACAACACCGCCCGCTTTTTCGGGCGTATCGGTTACGACCTGGAGTTCGGGGGCATCGCGGACGCACAGGAGGAGGGAATACGCCTTGCCCGCATGATGAAAGGCAGGTCCGTTCTGGTCATGGGCAATCACGGAGTGTCGATCGCAGGAGAAACCGTGGCGGACGCATTCGAAGACCTCTACTTCTTCGAAAAGGCGGCTCAGACCATGATCCTCGCGCTCTCTACGGGAAAACCGCTCTCCATTCTCTCCGACGAGGTGGCGCAGGCGACCGCCGATGGTTGGGGACCCTATCGTGGCATGGCAATTCGCCACTTCGACCATCTGAAGTCGGAGCTTGAGCGTGACGACCCGAGCTACAAGATGTGACATCCGTGCCGCCGGACACGCCATGGCAGGCACCCGACATGATCGCCGCCCACACGCGGCTTGAGATGATCAGGTGCGTGGCGGTGGTAGCGGTGTGCCGAGCCACTCGGAAGGCGGGCCAAATGATCTGATTGCGGCTGATCCCGTATCTGCGAGGTAGCCCTTCGCGGAACGTAACCGGAGATCTGGCATGCTCCTGCGCCGGCAACTTTTGCTGACTTCACTTCTCGCCCTTTCGCCTCGCGGCGCAGCGACCGCCGATCCGTGGGCGGCTCTACGGGCAGGGACGTCCTTCGTGCTGCTGCGGCACGCCACGGCCCCGGGCACTGGCGACCCGCCGGACTTCCGTCTTGGGGACTGCAGCACGCAGAGAAACCTCTCCGCCGACGGCCGTGACCAGGCGCTGAGGATCGGCGACCTGTTCCGGGCCAATGGCATACCGCAAGCCAGCATCTTTTCGAGCCAGTGGTGCCGCTGCCTGGAGACCGCTGCGCTTCTGCGCCTCGGGCCAGTCACTGAACAGCCCCTCCTCAATTCGTTTTTTGGCAGGATGCAGGGTGGACGCGAGCAGACGGACGCTATCCGGGCGTGGATGGCAAGCTGGCGACCGGAAACCCCATCCGTGCTCGTAACACACCAGGTCAATGTCACGGGATTGACCTCGATCATACCGGCCAGCGGCGACCTGGTATTCACGGCCTTTGACGCTGGGGGAGAGATCACGGTGATCGGCCGGCAATCCGCCGGGGCATGAAAGTCAAAGATTTGCGGCAGAACCGACGCGCGCGCGTGATGGAAGGCATCGCTTTAAGGATAGTACGGCAACAGTCCGCATATGCCCCGGCGGATGCGACGGGAGCGCGTCCCGACAAATATATGATCGCCGAACATCCTGAGGTCAGAAAGTCCAAAATCCACATGGATATCAATGCAGGCGCGCGAGTGGATTGCCGAGCTTCTCCAACATCGCGTGTAATCGAGGTCACGGTACAATCCTTGAAATCATGTTAGCCTTGTCCGGCTCTCGATGGGAATGTGTGGAACAATGGACATATTGAGGTCAAAACTGGATGATCAGGCCTATGAGGATGCGATCCTCTACTGCGCCAACAGCATCCTGCCGATGCATTTCGGCGAAAAGCTGATTAACAAGATCTTCGGTCGCAATCTCCAGTCCCATGCCGCAGGCCTCCTGGCCGTCATGCATTGCGAGGCCGAACTGGGAATAGGCGACCGTCCGACCCTGACGCGGATCCAGGCGGAGATGGGCCGATCCCGCACCTTGTCCGGCTTCTTTGCACTCCTTCGCTTTGCCGGCTTCATCGAAGCTGTCGATCATGATCAGGATCGCCGTGCCAGGGTCCTTGTGGCCAAACCACCCCTCCTGGACGGGTTGAAGACGTGGCTATCTCACCATCTTGCCTGCGCCGAGGTCGCCGGTCTCGTACCGACCGGAACCGCTCACCGGATCAGGCATGATGACGAATTCGCCCTGCGCTACATCGCGGCCGCCCGACTCATGCTCGGTCACGTTCGGACCTATCTGGCCGGCACTGGGGCCTGGCCATGGTTCGACAGCTTCGATTGCGGTGATCGCATCGCGCTCGCGCTCGTCAGAGCGCATTACGAGCAGCCGGGCGACATCGGGCAGCGCTGGTTTTCGATCGAATCACGACACCTGTCCGACCGGCTGGGGATTTCCCACTCCCATCTCCGCAACGTCCTGAACGCAGCAGAAAGCTCTGGTTTCATTCTTCAGGAGCGCCGTAGTCACCGCACGGCACTGACCCCGCGCATGCTGGATGATATACGCGACTTTCACCTGAAGTTCTGGGGCTGGGCGGGCGAGACGGCTGACGAGGTCGAAACTGGATCGCAGCGTTCGGCCTGATTCTGCGCCGGATTACCCTTCTACCGGCCTGTGGTGCTTGCACTATCGCTGCAGCGCAATAAGCTCTGCGGATAAGATGGCTCCGAGGGGTATGAATGCAAGAGACACACGACACCAGCCAGCTCGAAATGGTTGTGCTGATGACGCCTGATATGGCGAATTTCTCCGGCAAGGTACATGGCGGAGCCCTCCTCAATCTCCTCGACAGGGTCGCCTATTCCTGCGCCTCCCGTTACTCGCAACAATATGCGGTCACCCTCTCCGTCGATCAGGTCGTTTTCCGCCAGCCGATCCATGTCGGGGAACTCGTGACCTTCCGGGCCTCGATCAACCACGCAGGTCGCACCTCCATGGAAGTCGGCATCCGTGTTGAGGCCGAAAACATCCGGACCGGCGAGCGACGGCATACCAATTCCTGCTACTTCACCATGGTTGCCGTCGATGCCGAAGGCAGGCCAACAGCCGTTCCCACCTACGCTCCACAGAGCGAAGTCCGCAAGCGTCGGCAACGCGCCGCGGAAACACGCCGGGCGCTGCGCCTCGAATTCGAGGCACGCTTCAAGGAAGCAAGTCAAACTGCCGATGAAGCGCATTCGAACGGCTAAATGCAGCACTTCAGGGTGCCGGACAGCTCTCCCTTAGCCGAAAGGACATTCTCGATGTCGAAGGCGGCATAGCCGACGCCGCTCTGTATCATCAAGTCCTGACGGCCTGGTAGGCGCGGCGGAAATAGACGAGCGCCGCTTCCCGATCGCCAGCCTTCACATCCACGACGCGGCACATCAGGATGAAATGTGTGCCGACTTCAACCGTCTCTGTCACCTCGCAGTCGAACGAGACGAGAGCGTCTTCGAGCAGCGGTGCGCCCGTCTGGCCCGGCGTCCAGCGCGCGGCAGCAAATCTGTCCTCCATAGGTGTCTTGCCACCGAAGAGAGATGAGACGGCTTCATGGCCGGGTGCCAGCGCGTTGACCGACACGACCTTGTTTTCCAGCACCGCCGGCGTCGCAGAACTCGCCCGGTTGAGGCAAACCAGCAAAGTCGGCGGATCGTCGGTGACACTGGTAACGGCGGTTGCGGTGAAGCCCGCTCGACCTGCCGGCCCGTCCGTTGCAATCAGGTTCACGGCCGCGGCAAGCGAAGCCATGCCGTTGCGGTAGATTTCGCGCGTTACGGGCGGCAGAGGGAGCCTGGAGCCCAAGGGGGCGAGATGAAGCTCTGTCATGACGGATCCTTGTCTTTGAGTTGAGGGGACAAGCCTTCACGAGCAGCGATCAGTCGCCGCTCTCAGAATTCTCGCAGGTTGTCGCGCAGGAGTTCGTGCGCATAGGATGTCCGGGCCAACCCGCGCTTCTGCAACGCCGGCACCAGACCATCGGCCACTTCCGTGAGATAACGTCGAGAGACACGGAGCACTGGCGTGGTGATCAGGAAGCCGTCGCCGCCAACCTCGTCCATCACCTCGCCCATGCGCTCCGCAACCTGGTCAGGCGTACCGATCAGCTCGACCGATGAAACAAGGCCGCCGCCGCCGGAGACAACCAGCTCGCGCAATGTCTTGCCGCTGCCCCACTGCTGGAACTTGTCCAGCGAGCCGGATTCGCCATTGGTGACCAGTTTTTCCGGCAGCGGCTTGTCGAGGTCGAATTGCGAGAAATCGATTTCGGTGATCGCCGAGATCGAGGCAAGCGTGTCGGTGATGAAATAGTCCGAAGAAACCTGACGCTTGTATTTTTCCTGCGCCTCGAATTCGGTTTCCCCAAGTGTCGGCGTAACGCAGAAGAGCACCTTGATCTCGTCGGGATCGCGACCAACCTTTGCAGCGCGGCCCCGAATATCGTCGCGAAAGGCCTTCATCTCGGCTGGCCCGGACGCCACAGAGATGATGGAATCGGCGAAGCGGGCAGCGAAATCGCGACCGCGCGGCGAAGCGCCGGCCTGGACATAGATGGGTCGCTGCTGCGGCGACGGCACGGTATTGAGCGGTCCGCGCACCTGATAATGCTTGCCGACGTGATCTATGGTGCGGACCTTTGAGGGATCGACATAGATGCCCTTCTCCCGGTCAAGAACCACTGCATCATGGTCCCAGCTATCGAAGAGCTTGTTGACGACCTCCATATACTCCTCTGCCATCTCGTAGCGCGTTTCGCGCAGCGGCAGCTTGTCCATGTTGAAGTTCTTTGCCGCGAGATCCTCGGCACTGGTGACGATGTTCCAGCCAAAGCGGCCGCGGGTCAGGCTGTCGATGGTCGAGCAAAGGCGGGCGAGAAGGAAAGGCGGATAGGCCATGGTCGACATCGTGGCGACGACGCCGAGCCGTGAGGTCGCCATGCCCATGGCAGTGGCCAGCGGTGCCGGATCGTGTTTCGGCACCATCATTGCGTTCTTCAAGGCGAAATCGCGCGAGCCGCCATAGGTCTGCGGCACCATCAGCTTGTCTTCGATCATGATGTAGTCGAAGCAGGCGCGCTCCAGCGTCTGGGCCATTTCCATGTAAAAGCGCCCGTCCCAGGGATTACCGCCCTGGCCGAAGGGTTCGCGCCATTCGTCCGGCGTGAAGTTCATGAACCAGGCGAGGTGCATCTTTTTGGCCATAGGGCTCTCCTCTTTCAACGGGCAGTCTGGAGTGGGATGATCTTGGAACGGTTGAACTCGAAGCGGGCGGACTCGCGCACGATCCTCGGCTTGGCCTCGAAGTCGGAGATGATGCCGGCGCCGTAACGTTCAGGCGCCTGCGGATCGTGGCGGTGCTTGTCGATGGCAATGACACGCGTACCAAGCTCGAAGGCCTCGCCCATGTCGTGGGTCACCATAACGATGGTCATCTGTCGCTCGGTCCACAATTCGCGGATCAGCACATGCATGCTCTTGCGGGTGACCGGATCGAGCGCGCCGAAGGGCTCATCTAGCAAAAGCACCTTCGGCTGCATGATCAGGGCCTGCGCAATCGCCAGCCGCTGCTGCATGCCGCCGGACAGTTGCTGCGGATACTTGTCGACGGCGTCCTTCAGACCGACACGTTCGAGCAGCGCGTGCGCGCGCTCCAGAAGCGCCTTGCGGCGGGAGCCGTAGAGCTTGCCAAGAAAGGCCGAGCCGCGCCATTCCGGGCCAAGCATGACATTGCCGAGCACTGTCTTGTGCGGGAAGACGGAGTAGCGCTGGAAGACAACGCCGCGATCCTCGGTGGGCTCGCCGGCAATCGGCTGGCCATCGATGCGGATTTCACCTCGGGTCGGCACTTCCTGACTGAGCAGCAAGCGCAAGAGCGTCGTCTTGCCCACACCGCTCGGGCCGACAATGGATAGGAACTCGTGGTCCTTCAGCGTCAGACTGACATTTTCCAGGACGATGGCGTCGCCATATTCCTTCCAGACCTTGTCGAAGACGATCTCGACCATCTCAACTCTCCCTCAAGACGGACCAGGGGAAGAGCCGGGCCGACAGTCTGCGGAGTGCAAGATCAATGACGAAAGCCAGAAGCGTGATCCAGATGACATAGGGCAGGATGATATCCATCGCGAGATAGCGCCGGACGAGGAAAATGCGGTAGCCGAGGCCACCTTCCGCAGTGATCGCCTCGGCTGCGATCACGAAGAGCCAGGTGGCGCCGAGCGACAGGCGCACCGCGTTGATCAGACCCGGCATGACCTGAGGCAAGATCACATGGATCAGCATGTGCCAGGTGGAGCCGCCGAGCGTCTGGGCCTTGATGATCTGCTCGCGCGGGATGGCGTCAACGCGCAGCACCACGTCACGCATAAGGAAGGGTGCCACACCGAACACGATCAGAACGATCTTTGACACTTCACCGAGGCCGAAGAGGATGAAGAGGATCGGCAGGACGGCAAGCGGCGGCACCAGCGAGATCGCCGCAAGCACCGGATCAAAGGCTGCCCGAAGTTGCGGGATGAAGCCGATAGGCGTTCCGAGAACCAGGCCCATCAGGGCGGACAGGCCGAGACCGACAAAGAGCCGCCAGAGGCTGAGATAGGTATCCCACCAGAAGAGCAGCATGCCGCTGGCACGATCCTGTTCGAACATCATGCGCTGCATGGCCGCCAGGAAGGACACAACACCAGGCATCAGCTTGTCGCTTGGGTTGACCGACAGACGAGCTTCGGACGCCAGGAGATAGACGACGGCGATCAGGATGAAGGGCAAGACACCGAGAAAGAGACGCTGGCCTCGGGATGGGGGGTAGTTGATGATCCGTTTCATTGGCTGCCCCCTTCTTGCCCCTGTCCTCGCTTCTCTGCCTCAGAGCCCGCCTTCAGCGCCAAGCTTGGCGTAGGTCGCATCGATCCTGAGCTTGATGTTGGCGGGGTCGCCCAGCACCGTTCCGTCGGCAAGCTCGATCCCAATTGCATCAACCGAGGTGGCGCCTTGACCGAACAGGCCGCGGTCGAAGGAAAACTTGCGGATGTCATCCATGATGATGCCCGTCTTGGCATCGGTCAGGAAGGTCGCCGCTTCGGCAGGTGTGTAGAAGAAGAAGGTGGTATCGATCTGGGTTTTGAGACCCGCTTGGTCGGTTCCCAATGCAGACGCCATGTAGTCGTTGACAGGGCCGGCCTCTGCACCACCGGCTTTCAGTGCTGCGAGCGTTTCATACCAGGCGCCCGTCAAAGCCTTGCCGAAGGCAGGATTGTCTTTCAGCACCTGTGTATTGCCGATAAAGACGTCCATGATTTCGCCAGGTATCTGGGCACTGTCGAAGAGCACCTTGCTCTCCTTAGAGCCTGCCAGCATATCCGCCGACATCGGCTTCCAGGCGGCTGCGTTCTGCATATCGGGATTGGCGAGATAGGCAGCGGCGATATCGGCATCGGAAATGTTGATCGTCTTCACCTCGCCGACACCACTCAGCCCGTTCATGACGAGCGCTCTGTTCAAGAGATAGTGGGACACGCTGTACTCGACGAGATAGACGTCCTGGCCCTTCAGATCGGCCACGGATGTCGCCGACTTCGACATCAGGACGTCGTTGCCGTTCGAGTAGTCGGTGATCAGGAAGATCGAGGTATCAACACCGCCGGCAGCCGGCATCGTGAGTGCATCCATGCCAGCCACCCCGACCGCATCCAGATCGCCGGCGATGAACTGGTTGATCGAGCCCACATAATCGTTGACGGCCAGCATCTCGATCTCGATGCCGTATTTGTCCGCCCACTTCTTGAGAATTCCGCTCTCCTTCATGTAGCCCATGGGCATGAAGCCGACATAGATCGTGTAACCGACCTTGAAGCTGGTTTTCCCGGCGGCCTGCGCCGGCAGGATCGAGGCAACCGCCAGCGCGGCTGCCAGGGTGATGGACTGGGCAATGGCACGCAATGAAGACGTCATCGGCTTTTCTCCAGGTCGGGTAGCAGGATGAGTTGCGATTAACTAAGCAAGCGTTTAATAGCTTCGCAAGCGCAAAAATGACGAAGATCAATTTTTGGGCAAATGAAATCAAATATTTAGGAGATAGTTCGTTTTTTAAGCGACCAAGGATGCTGCGCTGCACATATTCCAGTCAGTCAATTTATGCTGGCCTTATCCCAGAAGTGGCGGTAACGGCTCCACAACAACCGAATGAGGAAGCCGGCAAGTTGAACAAGGTGGCAAGACAGAGACTGGATCCGGAGAAACGGATTGAGCTCATTCTCGATGCAACGCTCGGCCTCGTCGGCACGTCACATTTCAGTGTCGTGACCATGCGTGACATTGCGCTTGCCTGTAACGTAAACGTTGCCCTGCTTTACCACTACTTCAGCAGCAAGGATGAACTGATCCGTGCGGTGCTGGCCCGCGCCCTCGGACAGATTACGGATGACTATGAGAGGCGCCGCGAAGAGCACCGCGCCGACTTTCTGGCAGATATCGGCGCATGGTTTGCGACCCATCGAATGATGGCGCCCACGATGATGTCGAGAATGGTCAAGCTCATGTCGGATCAGGCAGCTCAGCCGGTGAAAGATCCAGAGCTAGATGCGCTGGTCCAGGGCTTCTATCGCTTCGAACGTGAACTGGTTGTCTCGACCCTGGAAACCGGCATGGCAGACGGGCGCTACCGACCGGTCGAAGCGCCCAAACTGGCGCGCTTCGTCGGCCTTCACCTCGACGGGATCTTTCACGCTGCGGAAAGCCGGGGCGAGGTGCGTATTGCCGAGGATATCGAGGAGCTACGCGATCTGCTGGTGGCGCAACTCCGTCCCTCAAGGACCCCTGACTAGATCCTGGAAAAGGCGGCAAGCACCGTGCGCTCGGACTGCAGGAGATAAGCCTCCAGCGCCGCCGCCGCGCCATTGGGATCGCCCGCCTCAAGCTTTTCGAGGATCGAGGCGTTCATCTCGACATAGGGTGCATGGAGCAGTTCGGGCTCCTTGAGAAGGCCGAAACTCAGACGCAGTTCTGCAGCGATCTGCGCATAGAAGCTGTTCAGGCGCTGGCTGTCGGCGAGGTCGACGATCGCCGCATGAAACTTCATGTTCTCGCTCCCGACGGCCGTCCAGTCGTTCCGATCGCGCGCCGCGCGCGCCGCGGCAACAGCCAGGCGCATGCGTGTCACAGCCGGGTGGTTGGGATAGGCATTGGCCAATGCCTGACCTTCGACGACACGGCGCACACGGTAGAGATCGATGATCGAAGCCATGCTTGGCGTCGCGACGAACACACCCCGATTTGGCTCGTGATGCAGAAGCCCCTCCTTCGTCAGCAGGCGAAAGGCTTCGCGCAGTGAATTGCGGGAGACCTCGAAGTCAACCGTCAGGACAGCCTCAGACAAACGCTGCCCTGGCTTGAGATCTCCACTGATCAGCTTGTCGCGAATTGCTTCGGCCAGGCGCGGCGCGAGGGCCGCCGTATTATCTGTTTCTGCCATGAACGTCCTCAGCTGGCCTGGCCCCATCGATCCTTCTCCGTCGACGGCTCAAAAACCCCTGGAGAGATCGACATCGATCAAGCCGCTTTATCTTCCATGCGCGCAAGGGCAGCAAGAAGCGGAGTCGAAAGCGACCAAAAATTGTTCGAAAGGAAGCCTTCCACCACCTTTACCGAAGGCAAAATGCCCAATAACTCAGCAAAAAGTAGAACGATAAAATAAAATCGTTGAACAATATTGACAGAATTGTGAAACCACGAGAGGCTGAAGGCGCAGGTGAACATATGAGCCCCGCGCCAAGCCGGGGACAGGGTCAACCGAGAGGGAAACATGCAACAGATATCGAATGCGGCCACCGAGGCCGAACCCGGCGGCATGTCCGCCAAAACCCGCCGTGGCGCATTGATCGCCGCAATTTTCCTGATGGCGACGTCCGCCATCGGACCAGGATTCATTACCCAGACCGCAACGTTCACGACGAAACTAGGCTCCGCTTTCGCTTTCGCGATCCTCGCTTCGATCCTGATCGATTTCGTGGTGCAACTGAACATCTGGCGGATCGTGACGCTGACGAAGATGCGTGCCTCGGACATCGCCAACGCCGCCATTCCCGGCACCGGCTATCTGCTGGCCATCCTCGTCATCATAGGCGGACTTTTCTTCAACATCGGCAACATCGGTGGCTCGGGCCTGGGTCTGAACGCATTGCTCGGCCTCGACCCCAAATGGGGCGGTGCGATCAGCGCTTTGATCGCAATCGGCATCTTCCTGTCGCACCGGGCGGGTGTCGCGATCGACAGGCTGATCGTCGTCGCAGGCGTCGCCATGATCATCCTGACCGTCTATGTGGCCTTCGTCTCACAGCCGCCCGTCGGTGATGCGCTGTTCCAGACCTTCCTTCCCTCGACGATCGACCTCGCGACAATCACCACCATCGTCGGCGGCACGGTCGGCGGCTATATCACCTATTCCGGCGCACACCGCCTGCTCGACAAGGGCACGGTCGGCATCGAGAACCTCAGCGCCGTCAACCGTGCGGCTCTCTCCGGCATCGCCGTCACCGGCGTCATGCGCTACGTGCTCTTCCTCGCAATCCTTGGTGTCGTAGCCAGCGGCGTCGTGATCGATGTCTCCGGAAAGGGTGCCAACCCGGCCGCACAGGCCTTCCAGGCCGCGGCAGGTGACGTGGGGCTTCGCATCTTCGGCGCCGTGCTCTGGTTTGCAGCGATCACCTCGGTCATCGGTGCTGCCTATACCTCGGTGTCGTTCATCACTGTCTTCAAGCCTGATATCACGGAGCGCGGCCGCAACATCGCAACGGTCATCTTCATCGCCGTGTCGCTGTTCTTCTACGTGATCATCACGACACCGCCGGCCCAGATGCTGGTCTTCGTCGGCGGCCTGAACGGCCTAATCCTGCCCATCGGCCTGTCGATCTTCATCTATGCCGCCTGGGCACGTTCCGACCTGATGGGTGGCTATCGCTATCCGCGCTGGCTGCTGATCCTGGGTGCACTGACTTGCGCGCTCACCTGGTACATGGGCTACAAGTCGATTGGACCGATCTTCGCGCTGCTGTCTGCGGCCTGAGAAAGACGAATGGGGAGGAAGACATGACTGCCATCGACCTGAACAGCGACCTCGGCGAAAGCTATGGCGCCTGGGCCATGGGCGACGACGAGGCGATGCTCTCCATCGTTTCCAGCGCCAACGTCGCCTGCGGTTTCCATGCCGGCGATCCCGTCGGCATCCTGAAGACCGTCAAGGCCGCCGCCGAGCGCGGTGTTTCGATCGGTGCGCATGTCTCCTACCCGGATCGCGTCGGCTTCGGCCGGCGCGACATGGATGTCACATCGGCGGAACTGACCGCCGATGTGATCTACCAGATCGGTGCGCTCAAGGGCGTCGCGGCAGCCGCCGGCGTCACGGTCGGCTACGTCAAGCCGCACGGCGCCCTCTACAACCGCATCGCTCATGATCCGAAACAGGGACAGGCTGTCATCGACGGCATCCGGGCGATCGACCCGAAGCTGGTGATGATGGGGCTCGCGGGCTCGCCGATCCTGGAGCTCGCACGCGCCTCGGGGCTGAAGGTGGTAGCAGAGGCTTTCGCCGATCGCGCATACACACCTTCCGGTGCGCTCGTCTCTCGGCGGGAACCGGGGGCCGTGCTGCATGATCCAGTGCTCATTGCCCAGCGCATGCTGCAGCTCGCGCATGAGGGTACCATCGAGGCGATCGATGGCTCGACCATCAAGATCGACGCGCAGTCCATCTGCGTCCATGGCGACAGTCCTGGGGCGCTCGCGATCGCGCGGGAAATCCGACAGACCTTTGAGAAGGACGGAATTGCCGTCCGCTCATTCCTCAAACGCTGACGCTCCTCGGGGAGACCAACCATGCTTGCTCTTGAGACCCTGCGTCATGTCGATCCGGCCGCGGCACGCACGGCCCGCGAACGATATCGCACCGGCGCTATCGAACCAACCTCTGGCGTGGCACCGGGCTTTACCCAGGCCAACATGATCGTCCTGCCGAGGGACTGGGCCTTCGACTTCATGCTCTATGCCCAGCGCAATCCGAAGGCCTGCCCGGTGCTTGACGTTTCCGATCCGGGCTCACATGCGACCGTGCTCGCCAGAGGCGCCGATCTGCGCAAGGATGTGCCGCTCTATCGCGTCTGGCGGGACGGCCAGCTTGTAGAGGAAGTGACGGATGCGACCGTCGCCTGGGCCGAGCATGGCGACCTCGTCAGTTTCCTGATCGGCTGCAGCTTCACCTTCGAGACGCCGATGATGGAGGCGGGCATAGAGATCCGCCACATCACCGAAAAGTCGAACGTACCAATGTATCTGACCAACCGCCCATGCCGCCCTGCCGGTCGGCTGCACGGCAATCTGGTTGTCTCGATGAGGCCCATCGCGGCGTCGCGCGTGGCCGATGCGGCGACGATTTCCAGCCGTTTCCCCGCCGTACATGGCGCCCCCGTGCATGTGGGCGCTCCGGAAGAGCTCGGCATATCAGATCTCTGCAAGCCCGATTTCGGTGATGCCGTGCGAATCAAGCCGGGCGAAGTCCCTGTTTTCTGCGCCTGCGGCGTCACGCCCCAAGCGGCAGTGATGGCGTCCAAAGTCCCATTTGCCATCACGCATGCGCCGGGTCACATGTTCATCACCGACATCCCCGATTCTGCCTATCACGTCTGAGGCCCCGATGCGTTTTCTTCCCGTCAGCCTGACTGTCCTCATCGTCGAATTGAAGGATCTCGACGAAACGCTGGCGCTCTTCGCGTCGCTTGAGGCCGAGCCTGTGGCAGGTCTTATCGATGTCGTGCCTGCGGCCCGCACGCTGATGATCCGCTTCAATCCCCAGACGCTATCAGCAGAGAGGCTGGCTGCGGAGATTGCGCATCGCGACCTCTCTGCCAGAATCCCACCGTCCGACATGCTGGTCGAAATCCCAGTCGCCTATGACGGGGAGGATCTGAACGACGTCGCTGATCTCACCGGGCTCTCCGTCAACGAAGTGATCGAGCGACATACCGGTAGCGAGTTCACGGTCGCTTTCTGCGGTTTTGCGCCCGGCTTCGGCTATCTGGTCGGCGGCGATCCAGCGCTGCAGGTACCGCGCCGGCAAAGCCCGCGCACCAGAATTCCTGCAGGCTCGGTGGCACTCGCAGGAGCCTTTTCCGGGGTCTATCCTCAGGCGAGCCCTGGCGGCTGGCAGATTATCGGTACGACGCCGCTCAAGATGTGGGATCTCACACGCGATCCTCCCGCACTCTTCCAGCCGGGCTATAGGGTGCGCTTCGTCGACACGGCAAAACGGCCACAGGCTGAGACTGCGACTGCGTCGATCCGGCCGGCGCCGGCCGTCAGCAACACGTTGGAGCCTGCCACAACCATCACGGTGATCGCAGCCCCCATGCCAGCACTGGTGCAGGATCTCGGCCGCTTCGGGCAGGCGGGTCAGGGCGTGTCGTCATCCGGCGCTCTCGACCAAGGTGCGTTCAGGGCTGCGAATCGCGCGGTTGGCAATCCTGTCGGCACGGCCTGTCTTGAGATCACGCTTGGCGGGTTTTCCTTCGAGGTCTCCCAGCGCGCAGTTATGGCGCTGACAGGCGCCCCCTGCCCGATCATGATCCGCGACAAGGCCGGTCGCATGTTGAATGCCGATTGCTATCAGCCAGTCTCACTGGAGCCTGGCGATGTCGTGAGCCTCGGCTTCGCCCAGACAGGTGCTAGGAGTTATCTCGCATTCCGCGGGGGACTTGCCGTGCAACCGGTTCTGGACAGTGCCTCGACAGATACTCTGGCCCTCGTCGGCCCGGATCCTGTTGGTTCAGGGACAATTCTTGCCATCCACGCGGGAACTGCAGGCCTTGCCCCCGTTTCCTTGAACGAGACCCGGGCATTCGAACCGCCGGCAGCTGGAGAAACGGTGACCCTCGACGTCGTGATGGGACCGCGCAGTGACTGGTTCACCGAGCGCGGGATCGAGACGCTTGCGACTCAGGTCTTCGACGTAACCCCGCAATCCAATCGCGTTGGCATTCGTCTCTCCGGCGTCAAGCCTTTGGAGCGCAAGGACAAGACAGAGCTTCCCAGCGAAGGAACGGCCACCGGCGCCATCCAGGTGCCCCACAGCGGCCAGCCTGTGCTGTTTCTCGCCGATCACCCCCTGACCGGCGGATATCCGGTGATTGCAACGGTTGCCGAATACCATCTCGACCTCGCCGGACAGATTCCGGTCAATGCCAAAATCAGATTCCGGCCCGTTACGCAGTTCGCGGAGATCACCCCCGCGAGGGGCTGAACCGACGCATGCAGACGATGAAGCCGCAAAGAGACAGTCAGGAGACTCCGATGAAAAAAGTGCTGATCGCCAATCGCGGTGAGATTGCGGTGCGCATTATCCGTGCCTGCCGTGACCATGGCCTCAAGTCGGTCGCGGTCTATGCGGATCCTGACATGGACGCGATGTTTGTGGCGCTCGCCGACGAGGCCTATGGTCTCGGCGGTAGCCAGCCTTCCGAAACCTATCTCGATATCAGCAAGCTTCTGGAGATTGCGCGCAAGTCGGGTGCCGATGCCGTCCACCCGGGCTATGGATTTCTCTCGGAACGGGCGGAATTCGCTCGCGCGGTGCAGGAGGCAGGCCTGACCTGGATAGGCCCGGATCCGCATGTGATCGAAGCACTCGGCGACAAGGTGGAAGCACGCAGGATCGCGCTGTCCGTCGGCGCACCACTGGTCGCCGGCAGCGACGGACCGGTGGAGTCGGCGGCTGAAGTTGTGGCCTTCGCCGAACAGCACGGGCTCCCTGTTGCCATCAAGGCTGCCCATGGCGGCGGCGGACGGGGACTGAAGGTCGCCTGGAAGATGGAAGAGGTGACGGAACTCTACGAGTCCGCAGTTCGCGAGGCAAAGGCCGCCTTCGGTCGCGGCGAATGCTTCCTCGAGCGCTTCCTTGATCGGCCGCGTCACATTGAAGCCCAGGTCCTTGCCGACAAACACGGCAACGTGGTGGTCTTGGGGACACGGGACTGTTCGCTCCAGCGCCGAAACCAGAAGCTCGTTGAAGAGGCACCGGCCCCCTTCCTCACCGACCTGCAGCGCCGGTCGATCCACGAGGCAGCCCGCAGCATCTGCGCTGCGGCAGGATACTCAGGCGCCGGGACCGTGGAATTCCTGCTCGGCGTTGACGGCACGATCTCCTTCCTCGAAGTGAATACTCGCCTGCAGGTGGAGCACCCGGTCACCGAAGAGACGACAGGTATCGACCTGGTCATTGAACAGTTCCGGATTGCAGAGGGCGCAAGGCTCTCGGTAAAAGAGACCCCCGCCCCGCGCGGCCATTCAATCGAGTTCCGCGTCAATGCCGAAGATCCGGGCCGTGGCTTTCTGCCAACACCCGGCGGCATCACGCGCTTCGATCCGCCGTCTGGTCCCGGGGTTCGCCTCGATACCGGTGTGACCACCGGCTCGACAGTGCCAGGCACCTTTGATTCCCTGATGGCCAAGCTGATCGTCACCGGAGCGACCCGCGAGCAGGCGCTGGCACGGGCCCGTCGCGCCCTTGCCGAATTCCGGATCGAGGGTGTGGCCACGGTCCTTCCCTTCCATCGCGCAGCGATGGAGAGCCGGGACTTCACCGGTGAGGATGGTTTCGGCGTCCATACCCGATGGATCGAAACCGATTTTGCCGAAATGCTCACGCCCGCCGCCCGTCCCGAGCCGCTTTTAGAAGCGTCCCTGATCCGCACGCATGTGGAAATCGACGGACGGCGGCACGAACTGGCCATCCCCGCGGTTCTCCTGGCCGGCCTTCGCGGATTGGCCGCCGAGAGCGACACCGGCGCCGGAGCATCATCGGCGAAGGTCGAAGATGCTTCCAGCATCACGGCACCCATTTCCGGAACACTGCAGGCCTTCAAGGTTGAAAACGGCGCAACCGTCGAGGCCGGCGCACTCGTCGCCGTCATGGAGGCGATGAAGATGGAAACACAGGTCACGGCTCTGCGCGCCGGACGCGTGAAGCTAGTCGCCAGCATCGGCGCTTATGTTCAGGCAGGCGCCGAAATCGCCCGCTTCGAGGACTGAGCGGTGCCGCAAAAGCAAACGCCCGCGCCAGGCGCGGGCGTTCCATGGTCAGCGTCTGGCCAGCATCAACGCTTGTAGGCGCCGAGACCCGGGCGGTATGACTTGTCGTCGAGGAACTGCTTCAGGCCTTCGGCGCGGCCATTGCTCTTGTCCAGGAAGAGCATCTGTTCGAGCTTCGCATAGATGTAGTCGTCCGCCTGTTCCCAGGGCATGTTGCGCACACGCTTGAACGTATCCTTGGCCGCCTTGAGAACGACCGGGTTCTTTTCCAGGAGGCTCGCGCACAAGGCGCGCACACGGGTTTCCAGATCCGCGAGCGGCACTGACTCGTTGACGAGGCCCATCTCCCGAGCCTTCTGGCCGCCGAAATTTTCGCCCGTCATGATGTAGTAGAGCGAATCACGATGGTTCATGACTTCTGCCACGGCGCGCGTGACGTTGCCGCCCGGCAGGATGCCCCAGTTGATCTCTGAAAGGCCGAACACGGCCTCATCGGCAGCAATTGCCAGGTCACAGGAAACCAACGGCGTAAAGGCGCCGCCGAAGCACCAGCCATTGACCATGGCGATGGTTGGCTTTTCGAAATACATCAAGCGATTCCACCAGCCACCGGACTGACGGCGGCTCTTCAGCACGGCGGCGCGACCCTTGCCGTCGTTTTCACGGAAGTATTCCTTGAGATCCATGCCCGCCGACCAGGACTGGCCGGCGCCCCGCAGGACCAGTACGCCGCAGCGATCGTCGGCTTCGAGTTCGTCGAGCACTTCGAGCATGCGAACGTTGAGCGCCGGGCTCATCGCATTGCGCTTCTCCGGACGGTTCAGCGTCACAAAGGCGATACCGTTGTCGAATTCGACCAGCACCGGATCTGGTTTGATGTTCGTGTCAGTCATGATTGGCTCCTTGAGGCATGTCGCTGGGCGTTGATACGCGATCTTGGTTGTTCAGTTGCTGGCATGAGCCTGGCGCAGGATGTGCTTTTGCGCCTTGCCGGATGCTGTTCGCGGGATCTGGTCGAGGAAGACGATACGGGCCGGACGCTTGTACGACGCCAGACGTTCAGCGCAGTGGGCGAGGATTTCTTCAGGGGAAGGCGGCACATCCAGTGCTACGATGAAGGCTACACCGCACTCACCCCATTTGGGATCGGGAAGCCCCAGCACAGCGACATCACGGACCTTCGGATGCGCGCCGATCACGGCCTCGACCTCGGCGGGAAACACGTTCTCGCCGCCGGAAATGTACATGTCCTTCAGCCGGTCAGGCACGTGGATCACGCCACCTTCGTCGCGTCGACCGAGATCGCCGGTCCTGTACCAATCGCCGACAAAGGCGCGGGCTGTCTCATCAGGCTTGTTCCAGTAGCCGGGAGTGACGGAGGGGCCCTTGACCCAGATTTCTCCGACCTCGCCATCCCGGACGTCCTGACCGTCCTCGCCGACCAGACGGACGGCAAGCAGTGGTGCAGGAAAGCCGACGCTGCCGGGATAACGAGCAACCGCATCCCGGTCTAGCGGCATATGGATCGCAGTACCCGCTTCACTCATGCCATAGCCGTTGACCAGCGGAATGCCGTCTTCGAGAAAGGTCTCGATCAGTGCCGGCGAAAGCGGAGCGCCGCCGATGAAGATCGCCTGCAGGGCCTTGAGGGCCTTGGGGTCCCAGCCGGATGCATTGCGGAGTGCGGCCGCCATCTGGGGGACGGCAAAGTAGTGCGTCACGCCAAGCGTAGCATCCCCGAGCGTCGCCAAAGTGCGATCCGGCACGAAGCGATCGGATATCACCAACCTTCCGCCCATCATCAGGGTCGTACGCCCGATCGCGACGAGACCAATCGTATGGAAGAAGGGGAGGTCGCAGAGTGCCACAGTCCGAGTCGTCACTTCCCCCACGATGGCAAAGTTGACCGCTGAAGCGAATGCATTGCGCCGGGTGATGATGACACCCTTCGGACTGCCGGTCGTACCCGAGGTATAGAGCATGATGCAGGGTGCATCCGCGTCAACGGCCACCGCGCCTGCCCGCTCCATTCGAGATACGGCCTGCCGCCAGCCACCATCGCCATCAACGGCCATGACAGGCGGCAAGACATCACCGATTGCTGTCAAAACCGCTTCGAATTCGTTGTCGTGGACGATGAGCGTCGGCTCGCAATCCGCGATGATCTGCCCGAGCTCGGCGGAACCCAACCGCCAGTTCAACGGCACGAAGACGTGACCGGCTCGCTGGCAAGCGAGACAGACGACGATCTGCTCGATGGAATTGCGGCCGAGAAACGCGATCCGCTGGGCGGCCACGCTGGATGTGGCCAATCGCGCAAGCAGTCCCGCTGCGCGCCCAACAAGATCATCAAGCGTGGCATAGGTCTCGTTGCGGCCGGATGCGATCTCCAGCGCTGCCGGGCGATCCGGGCTGACCTTGGCGCGATATGTCAATGGATCGTCGGTCTCCAGACCGACGGCACCCACCTCCGTCGTCACCGACAGGAATTCAGGCTGCATGTGTCTCCTCCCGATCGCCACCCCTCAGGGTCTCCAGGGCGATTTGTATGTTATGCATACTATTTTGCATTCTGAAGTTTGACAAGAGTGAATTTGACTGTTGCAGTCGAAAGTGTTCATGAATGAGGAGCATATTCGATGCCACATGAGTGGAAGATCAATGACTCGACATAATGACCTGAAGCCAGCCAATGACGACGGTGTTTTCGAAGTCGGCGCCCCCTTGCGCACGGGGCGCCTCGACGAGATCCTCGGTTTCCATCTGCGCATGGCCAATGTCGCAATCTACCAGGATTATTCGGCAGCCATGGGAGACCTGGGGCTAACGCAGAAACAGTTCGCCGTGCTCGAACTGATTGCCGCAAACCCGAAGGTCAGCCAGATCGACATCGCCAACCAACTCAGCATGGATCGTGCCACGATGATGGCATTGGTCAACCGTCTTGAAAGCCGGAACCTGCTTGAACGCCGCCCTTCCTCGGTAGACAGGCGACGCCAGGAGCTTCTCCTGACATCGGCTGGGATCGAGATCCTCAAACAGGCCCGGAATATTCAGGAGCAGCACGAACTGCGCTTTACCTCACGCTTTTCAGCCGAGGAACTTGAGCACTTCGTCAATGGCCTGAAGCGCATCTATTCCGACATCGTGCCTGGAACGGGCGATATCGACTGAAACCGAGAAATCCTCAGACGAAAACGGCCGCCCTGGGGGCGGCCGTCTGATGAAGTCCCTCAGAAGGGATAGTGCTGGTTCGGATCTTCGATGGTGATCCAGCGCAATTCGGTAAACTCCGCGACCGCAGCCTTGCCGCCGAAGCGACCGTAACCACTGCCCTTGACGCCACCGAAGGGCATCTGCGGCTCATCGAACACCGTCGGTCCGTTAATGTGGCAAATACCGGATTCGATGCGCGCCGCAACAGCGAGCGCGCGGCGGATGTCGCGGCTGAACACCGCGCCCGAAAGACCGTATTCGGTGTCATTGGCGATGCGGATCGCTTCTTCTTCGCCCTTCACGCGAATGATCGGCTTCACCGGTCCGAAGCTTTCTTCCGAATACATGCGCATTTCAGGGGTCACGCCATCAAGCAACGTGGCCTCCACAACACTGCCTTCACGCTTCCCGCCGGCCACCAGCTTGGCGCCCTTGGATACCGCATCCGCGATCAGCTCATCCATCTTCTTCGCCGATTCGAGGCTGATCAGCGAGCCGAGGACGACATGGCCCTTCGGATCACCGGCCGGAAGCTTGGAGGCCTTGGCCGCGAGCTTGGCGACGAATTCCTCCGCAATCGACTCGTCGACGATGATGCGTTCGGTCGACATGCAGATCTGGCCCATGTTGGCGAAGGCGCCGAAGGCTGCCGCATTGACGGCAGCATCGATGTCGGCATCGTCGAGGATGACGAGAGGTGCCTTGCCGCCAAGCTCCAGAAGGGCAGGCTTCAGCTGGCGGCCGCAGAGCTCACCGATGATCTTGCCAACCTTCGTCGAACCGGTGAAATTGACGCGCTTGACGGCAGGATTGGTGATCAGAGCCTCGACGATCTGGGGCGCATCTTCCGGAGCATTGGTGATAACACTGATGACACCGGTCGGAAGGCCAGCTTCGACAAGGCACTGGGCAATCAGACGATGGGTGCCGGGGCACTGCTCGGAGGCCTTCAGAATCACCGTGTTGCCGCAGGCAAGCGGCATCGCGACGGCACGGGTACCCAGGATGATCGGAGCGTTCCAGGGCGCGATGCCAAGGCAGACACCGACGGCCTGACGCATGCCCATCGACAGGGAGCCCGGTTTGTTGGACGGGATGACCTCGCCCGAGATCTGGGTGGTCATCGAGGCAGCTTCACGCAGCATGCTCGCGGCGACCATGACGTTGAAGGCACCCCAATGACCGGTGGCGCCGGTTTCGGCGATCACGAGTTCGGAGAACTCGGCCGTCTTCGATTCCATGACGTCGGCAGCCTTCAGAAGGATCTTGCGGCGCTCGCCGGGACCCGTCTTGGACCATGCCGGGAACGCGGCAGAAGCAGCGTCGACGGCGGCCTTCACATCTTCTAGGCTTGCAGCCGAAGCCGTGGTGGCCACTTCCTGCGTAAAGGGATTGATGCGGGTAAACGTCCGCCCACCTGCGGCCGCTTTTTCGGCACCGTTAATCAACAGCGAGATATGCATGTTCATGATGAGATCTCCTCCTTGAGTTGTTTCGCTGGCACGCCGAGCCACCCGCCTGTGACCTTTCTGCTCGACCCTGTCGATTGATATCCGACCCCCACCCGGGCAGAGCAGCGACGCCCACAACGGGACCCCGTCAAAAGGGTCCCGTTTATTTTGTAAGTCTAGCAAACAATTGATGTTTGGCAAGTGATCATTCGACCGACCTCTGGCCGGTCAATATGGCAAGCCCACATAGTTCTCCGCCATTGCGGTGGAGGCGGCCCGGGATTGCGTGAGATAGTCAAGCTCGGCTTCCTGGATCTTTTGTCCGAAGTCACCGGTATCCGGGAATCGGTGCAGCAAGGTGGTCATTGACCATGAGAAGCGCACCGCCTTCCAGACACGCTTGAGTGTGCGGGCGGAATAGGCATCGAGGCCTGCCTGCGAACTCTCCTGATAGTGTTCCAGCAATCCGCTGATCAGGTAGTGGACATCCGAAGCCGCCAGGTTCAAGCCCTTGGCACCCGTCGGCGGGACGATATGCGCTGCATCGCCCACCAGGAAAAGCCGACCAAAGCGCATTGGCTCGGCAACGAAGGAGCGCAAAGGCGCGATTGATTTCTCGAAACTCGGTCCGGTGACCATAGCCTCCGCATGGTGAACGGGCAGCCGACGGCGGATCTCGTCCCAGAAGCGCTCGTCCGACCACATTTCGACCTTGTCGTCGAGCGGGCACTGAACATAGTACCGGCTGCGCGTCTCGGAGCGCATCGAGCAAAGTGCGAAACCGCGTGGATGGTTGGCATAGATCAGTTCATGGTCGACCGGCGGCACGTCTGCAAGAATCCCCAGCCAACCGAATGGATAGATCTTCTCATAAGTCTTGATCGCCCCTTCGGGCACGGCCTTCCGGCTCGCGCCGTGGAAACCGTCGCAGCCAGCGATGAAGTCGCAATCGAGGCGCTGGGTCACGCCATCCTTTTCGAAGGTGACATAGGGCTTGTCGCCATCGAAGCCTGCGGGAGTGACGTTGACGGCATCATAGATGGTGACAGTACCATGCTGTTCTCGCTTTTCGATCAGATCGCGGGTCAGTTCGGTCTGGCCGTAGACCATGACGCGCCTGCCACCCGTCAGGTCGAACAGATCGATACGATGGTCTCGCCCATCGAAGGCCAGCGAATAGCCGTCATGCGGCAAACCTTCGCGATGCATGCGGGAACCGACCCCGGCACGGTCGAGCAACCCGACCGTACCGTCCTCCAGAACGCCGGCGCGAACCCGCGACAGGATGTGGTCCTTGCCGACACGGTCGATGATCACGTTGTCGATGCCGGCATTGCTCAAGAGCTGTCCGAGCAGCAAACCGGACGGTCCTGACCCGATGATGGCGACTTTGGTACGCATGTATCCTCCCATGGCACATAGAACTTGGCTTTGGACAAGTTTTGGGCGTCAAAGGCTCCGGCAACAATGGACGGATGACGTGTTTTATTGCACATATCGAACATGATGAAGAGCAAGAACGATCAAGGTCGCCCCATACCGACCTACGAACTCTACGGCGAGGACGATGCGGCGGGATCGCGCTTTTGGGTGCACTGCGAAACGATTCCAGCGCGAAGCGCGCTGCATCATTGGGAAATTGGTCTTCATCGTCATGAACAATACTTCCAGATCCTCCTAATCACAGGAGGCTCCGGAGATGCCGTTTTCGGCACGAAGATTGTCCGTTTCGAACCGAATTCCGTGGTCACGGTTCCGCCGGCAGTCGGGCACGGGTTCCGCTTCTCGCCCGACATCGATGGCTATGTCTTTACCTTCCTCGCAAGTCGCCTACCTGTCCGCCCAGGTGAACCCGGGGCGCTGGGACACTTCCTGTCAACACCGCAGGTGACACGCCTCGAACCAGGCGCGGAAGACGGAGCGCTCATCCAGTCCTGTCTTCAACGGGTGGCCAGAGAGTGGGAGGGCCGTCTGAGCGGGCGAACCGTACTGATGGAAACGGGACTGGCGACAGCGCTCGCGCTGACGGCAAGGATCGCGACCCAGGAATTGTCGGAAGCCGATCCTGCCGACGACAACGACCGAAGGATCGAAGCGTTCTCGACGCTCCTGCATCGGGAAATCCGCAACCATCGGCCCGCCACCTTCTATGCGACGGCACTCGGCATCACGCCGACCCACCTCAACCGTGTGCTCAAGGCAAAGACCGGCTTAGGCACTCAGGAATTGATCGCACGACGCCTGATCGAAGAAGCGCAGCGTGATCTCATCTTCACCCCCGGAAGCGTGAAGGAAGTGGCTTTTCGGCTCGGTTTTTCCGATCCTGCCTATTTCTCGCGCTTCTTTAGCCGTCAGACTGGCTCGACACCGCGCGAGTGGAGGGAACGTGAGCAGGTCCGTCTCGGTTCACGCGATGACGGATCCATGAGGGTCACGATGCGCTGAACAGGTCGATAAGGACCTGCCGCATCTCGTTCATCGGCCATTCGCGTGCCCGCTCCCCCGGAACCATGCCGGCGTTGAAGCCTTGCGCCTCGAAGCGAGCAATGAAGTCCCGATCGGCGCTGATGACGTGAATGGGTACGGCGCGCGAAGCATTGGGGCCGGTAATGATGGCGGCCGGCTGATGATCACCGAGAATGACGAATACCGTATCCTTGCTGAAACGGGTCACATAGCTGCCGAGTGTCTGGAGCGAATAGTCTATGGTTTCGATATACTGCCGCCGTACCCGTTGCGGATCAGACCAGACGACGGACGGCGGATCGCCACTGGTCGCCTGCTCGTTGAAGACGCTCCCGTCGCCGATAGCCTCCCAGGCGACGAGGCGGGGCACCGGCGTCCAGGGTGCATGGCTTGAAATGAGAGCGATTTCCGCCATCACCTTCTCGCCAGCCGCGCGGGCCGGCACGCGGCCAAACTGCTCGAAGGCCGCCAGCGTAAACTGATCCGGCATCGTGACCCAGTTAAAGGGTTTGCCGCGGTACTGCAGATCGGCAGCGGCCAGTATCTGGCGATAACCGTAATAGGCCGCCTCCGGCCAGGCCATCGTGATCGCAGGCATCGCTGCGATACTCTTCCAGCCGGCTTCGGCAAAAAGCCGGTTGAGGCTGGGCTGATTGCTGATCATCAGCCGATCATAGCGGGACTGGCTGTCGATCCAGAGACCCGACAGCAGCGTGCCATGGGCAAGCCAGCTCAGGCCTCCGACCGTGGGCGATGTCACCCAGGCGCTAGCAGAAACCAGGCCAGCCTCTCTGATCTGCCTTTCGACGGCCTCCAGCCGAGGCACGGCAAGGCCGGCATAGCGCGGATCTTCAATGGCCGAACGACCGTAGGACTCGACGAAGATCAACACGAAGTCCCTGTCCTTCAGCCCGGCAAACAAACCGTTTCCCTGGCGGGGCTCCACCCCTTTGGCCAGCGCGACCTCGAAGACATGCATATCCTTGACCGACTTGACCACGAGCGCAAGACGCCCGCTCAGATAGGACGGCATGCGGGCGTCGATCCGCGGGACGTTGCCGAGATAGGCAGCGCCACCGGCAAGCGCAACGGCAGAAAATGCCAGGATCAACCACG
>CALSAF010000043.1:0-29117 GCA_943372805.1 Rhizobium sp. Q54 | reverse complement strand
TACCCCCCTCTGTCCTGCCGGACATCTCCCCCACAAGGGGGGAGAGTGGATGGGCGCACCGGTGTCGTTTCCCTCAGACGTCGAGGATGGCACTATCTCGTGAACCCTTGGTTCTTCAGTTTCATCGTCCTCAAACACCAACCCCGGACTGAACGGTACTGGCTAGGCAAGACGCTGGCCCCATCGCGCTCTCCCCCCGTGTGGGGAAGATGTCCGGCAGGACAGAGGGGGGCACCCAGACGCCTACCGAAGCCATGTCCAAGCGTGGCCCGACGCTTATTCCCCAGCCTCTGCAAACACCTCTAGCCCCGGAAACAGATAGTTCTTCCCTGCCGAAAAATCGAAATCCGGGTTCTCCCAGGCGATCATCTTGCCGGGGTTCAAGAGGCCCTTCGGATCGGTCTCTTTCTTGAAGGCGAGCTGGACCTGGTCGGTCTGCTTCATGCCGCCTTCTTCGAGCGTATAGCGGTGCGGGTTGAAGATCGGGCAGCCGTTTTCCTCGTGGATGCGGATGATCTCTTCCAGCCGCTCTTTGGTCGTGTAGCGCACCAGCGGCAGACCGGCGCACTGGATCTGGCCGTCGAACTTGATGAATTCGAGATGGCCGATGACCTCGTCGGGGAAGAGCTCGGTCATCACGCGAACCTTCTCGACATGATCGGGGCCGGGATACTGGACCTGGAGATAGGTGATGTTGGTATCGAGCTTCAGGGCCCGCAGCGTCGTATGATTCCAGGTCAGCTCATAGGCATGCGGGATGCCCTTCATGCTTTCGACCGTGTCGGAGCGGAAGCGCACATCGCCCTTCATCCGCTCGGCGAGCGCGAGGAAAGGCTCCATCGAATGGGGTGCCACCATCAGCACGACCACCGACTGGCCTTCCTTCAGCCAGGGCTTGTGGCGGGTGAAATAGTCGAAGGGAATGGGAGCAGCGATCGGCGCGACTTCCTTCAGGAGGATGCCGTTCTTGTGGGAGAGCGTATCGGCGAATTTCACCGCGTCCATGAAGTCATCATAGCCGACGATGACGTCGACCCAGTCGTAAGCCGGGGCAAGCGGCATCTCGACTTCGGTGATGATGCCGTTGGTGCCATAGGCGTGGGAGACCTTTTGCAGGTCCCAGGCGGAAAGTTCGAGCACGCGCGGCTCGGCTTCCATGGTGACGACGCGCAGGCGGAGAATGTTGCCGAGGTCGCGCAGGCCGCCCCAGGTGATCGAGCCGACGCCGCCGGAGCCGCCCGCGATGAAGCCGGCGACGCTGGCCGTCTGCTTGGTCGAGGGATGGAAGCGCAATTCCTGGCCGGAATGTTCCTTGGTCTGGCGGTCAAGCTCGGAGATGATGATGCCGGGCTCGCAGATGACGCGGCCGGGCAGGATCTCCTTCACCTTGTTCATGTTGATCAGGTTCAACACGATGCCGCCCGAGAGCGGCATGGCCTGGCCGTAATTGCCGGTGCCGCCGCCACGGGGGGTGACGGGCACGCCATGGGCATAGGCGACCTTCAGAACCCGGATGACCTCGTCTTCCGTCGTCGGGGAGACCACGAGGTCACCGACGACGTTGTCGAGCTCTTCTTTCAGGATCGGCGAATACCAGTAGAAGTCGCGGCTCTTCTGTTTGACGAGCGCCGGATTGTCTTCGACGGCAATGCCCGCCAGCTCTTCCTTGATTTTGGCGTAGTCGGCCATGGCTAAACTCCAAGCAACGGGTCAAGTTCGCGGTAATCCGGCAGGCTGCGGTCGATGCCCATGCCATTCCGCATCACGATGCGGTCAGCCTGCGGACGGGAAAGGAATTCGCTCCAGCGGCGGGCGCTGAAGAGAACGAGATCAGCCTTGGCGCCGACGGCGATGCGGCCATGATCCGGGCGTTTCAGGATGTCGGCCGGCGTGCGGGTGACGACCCTCGCTGCGGTGTCCAGCGGATGGTCCAGATGGATGATGCGAACCGCCTCGCGGAAGACTTCGACGGGGTCGAGATCGCCATAGGCATAGAAGGGGTCGCGGGTGTTGTCTGAGGAGACGGCGGTCGCGACGCCGGCGGCAGTGAGTTCATGGAACAGTGTGACGCCGCGTTGGCGAGGGGTGCGGCCGGGGTGACGGTCCTGCAGATACATGTTGCACATCGGAAGCGAGACGACCGAGAGGCTGGCCTCGGCCACCAGATCGATGGTGCGTTTCGCGAGGTCATCGTCCTGACGCGCGAGCGAGCAGCAATGGCCGACGGTGACCGCCCCCTCGAAGCGGTTGCGGATCTTGGCTTCCGCAATGGTCTTCAGCGTCAGGGTTTCCTTGTCCTGCGTCTCGTCGACATGCAGGTCGATGTCGAGGCCGTTTTCGGAGGCGGTGCGGAAGAGGATGTCGAGCTTCTGGTCGAGCTCCGGCATCAGATAGGTGACGCCGCCGAGCAGACCCTTGTTGGCGACGATGACCTCGACCAGATCCTTGAAGAAGGCCTCGTCGGTGATCTGGTCGAAGGGGAAAAGGGCGGCGGCCTGCAGGTCGATCTTGCCGGCCCAGGCGTCACGGACTTCGGCGAAGACCTCGAAGGAGATGCGGTGCTGGGGCGCCAGGCTATCCAGATGGGTGCGGATCAGGCTGGTGCCGTGGGCATAGGCCGTGCGCAGGGAGAACTCCAAGCGGGCCTTGACGTCGGAAGCCGTCCAGCGGGCCTCCCGATCGGTTTTCACGGCTTCGAGCGCGCCCATGAAATCGCCCGAGGGGTTCGGTCGGCGATCCCAGATGTGGCCCTTGTCGAGATGGGTGTGCATGTCGGTGAAGGTCGGCCAGACCATGCCGTTGCGGAGATCCGTCGAGGGCAGACCTGCCGGGGCCTCGCCAGGCTTCAGGATCGCCTCGACCTTGCCATCGGCCACTACGATGTCGGCGCTGATCAGGCCCTCGCAGGCGGGTGCCTCGACGCCATCGACGCAGATCTCGGGGAGCGTCGCATTGGCAAGGACGAAGCGCTTGGCGGCGGGCAGGTTGGCAATCGGGCTCGACATCAGTTTTCTCGTTTCAGGCTGCTCTCATGCCAGCGATGCAGCGCCAGCCAGGAAATGAAGGAGGTAATGGCAAAGATCACGACGCCGAGGCAGGAGAGAAGGAAAAGGGCGGCAAACAGGCGCGGAATGTTCAGACGGAACTGGGCCTCGAGCAGGCGGAAGGCAAGGCCCGAACCGGCGCCCGCAGAACCGGCCGCAAATTCGGCGACGACGGCAGCGATCAGCGCGAGGCCGCCACCGATGCGCAAGCCGGTCATGAAATAGGGGAGCGAAGCCGGCAGCTTCAGGTAAAGCAAGGTCTGCCAGCGCGAGGCGCCGTAGAGATCGAACAGGTTCAGGAGATTGTGGTCGACGCTCTTCAGGCCCTGGACCATGTTGGAGAGGATCGGGAAGAAGGCGACGAGGAAGGCGCAGATGAGGAGCGCCACTTGCGTCGAGGGCGAGTAGATCAGGATCAGCGGGGCGATTGCGACAATCGGGGTCACCTGCAGGATGACGGTGATCGGGTAGAAGGCGATCTCGATCCATTTCGACTGGACGAGGGCAACGGCGATGCCGACGCCGCCGAGAAGGGCGAGGCCCAGCGACATCAGGGTGATCTTGGTGGTGACCCAGAGCGCCGGCGACAGCGTGCCCCAGTCCTTGAAGAGGGCGCCGGCAATGGCGATCGGGCCGGGCAGAATGTATTGCGGGACGCCAGAGACCCAGACGCCGACCTGCCAGATGACCAGCAGGGTGCAGACGACGAGGATGGGAACGAAGATCTTGAGCAGGGTTTCGGCTGGTCCGGTCATCAGTGATGCTCCCCACCCATGGCTTCGATCAATGTCTTGGAGACGGTTTCACAGGCTTGGCGATACTCCTCGGACGTCCGGTAGAAGGCGTCGCGATCGAGGCTGCTCTGCAGCGGGAAATCGGCATGCACCCGGCCGGGGCGCGCCTTCATCACCACGATGCGGCTTGAGAGGTAGGCGCTCTCGAACACCGAATGGGTGACAAAGATGATGGTGATGCCAGTCTCCTTCCAGAGGCGCAGCACGTCGTCGTTCAGCTTCTGACGGGTGATCTCGTCGAGGGCGGCGAAGGGCTCGTCCATCAGGAGGAGCTTTGGCTTGGTGACGAGGGCACGGGCGATCGAGACGCGCATCTTCATGCCGCCGGAGAGTTCGCGGGGATAGGCGTCGGTGAAATCCTTGAGACCGACGCGGTCGAGGGCGACGAGAATATCCGCCTTTGCCGCCGACTTGGAGATGCCGCGTAGTTTCAAAGGCAGGTAGACATTGCCGAAGACGGTCGCCCAGGGCATCAGCGTCGGTTCCTGGAAGACGAAGGAGATATCGCCCTCGGGCAGGCCCTTGGAGTTGATGCGCGAGCTCGGCCAGTCAATAGTACCGGTCGTTGTGTCGCCCAGTCCGGCGATGATCCTGAGCGCCGTCGACTTGCCGCAGCCGGAGGGGCCGAGCAGCGAAACGAACTCGCCGCCATTGACGGTGAGCGACATGCCGGTCAGCGCTATCGTGCCGCTGGAGAAGACCTTGGATACGTCCTTCATCACCACAAGCGCCCGGCGCTGTTCAGGAGGGGGCGGGGTGATGGGGTCTTCGGTGGTTGGCGAACTGGTCATTCTGTCTCGCGATACATCCGCGTTGCATTCTCGTGTTGCGGCAGGGGTAGCGTTGCGAGGTGGGTACCCCCCTGCCCTGCCGGACATCTCCCCCTCAAGGGGGAGATCGGATAGTGATGGGCTTTTACCCTCCCCTTGAGGGGGAGGGTCGGCACGCAGTGCCGGGGTGGGGTGATTGCAGCGGATACGGCCGATCACCCCCACCCGCAGCTTCGCTGCCACCTCCCCCTTCAAGGGGGAGGTGGGATTTACTTCTTCAGCGCCATGCCCACGCCCTTGCAGACGAACTGGGTGGTGTAGGCCTTCTTGTAGTCGAGGTCTGCCGGCTGGACGCCGATCTGGACCATAGCGTCGAAGAAGGCCTTGTACTTCTCGTCGGTCATGCAGCCGATGCCCTTTTCGAGCGCTTCGGCGGACTCGACGATGCCGTATTCCTTCATCTTGGCGATCGAATACTCGATCTGACCATCCGTCATTTCCGGATTGTCCTTCTTGATGAGGTCGTTGGCGGCCTTGTTGTCGCCGTAGAGGTAGTTGTACCAGCCTTCAGCCGAGGCATCGACGAAGCGCTGAACGAGATCGGGCTTGCTTTCGACCATGGTCGTCGTGGTCGTGATCATCGTCGAATAGGGGTTGTAGCCGTTGTCGGCGAGAAGAAAGACCTTCGGTGCCCAGCCGGCCTGCTTCTCGATCTCATAGGGCTCCGAGGTCAGGTAGCCCTGCTGGGCGGACTTCGGGTCGGCGATGAAGGGCGCCGGGTTAAAGGTGTAGGGCTTGTACTTCTCGTCGGTGAAGCCTTCGAAGTTCTTCTTCATCCACTCGTAATAGGTGACGTAGCCGTCCTTGCCCATGAAGATGCTATCGAGCTTGGCGAGGTCGGCGAATTTCTCGATGCCCTGGTCGGGATGGGCGAGCAGAACCTGCGGGTCCTTCTGGAAGATCGCGGCGACGTCGATGAGCGGGATGCCTTCCTTGACGGCGTCCATTTCGCCGAGCGGGCTGCCCATGTAGAAGTCGACCTTGCCGGCGATCAGCAGTGCGCGGTTGGCGGCCTGAGGGCCGCCCTGGATCACGGTGACCTTGAGGCCGTATTTTTCATAGGTGCCATCGGCCACGGCCTGGTAGAAACCGCCATGTTCGGCCTGGGCCAGCCAGTTGGTGCCATACGTTACTTCGTCGAGGGCGTAAGCCGAGGTGCCGGCGGCCAGCGATGTCGCGAGGCCGAAGAGGGCGAAAAGGCTGGTCTTGGTGAGCGTGTCGCGCATTCGATTGTTCCCCTGTTCGTTCCGGGGCCCGTTTTCGAGCTCCCTTTGATAGTATTTGAACGGCTGCCTTGCGTCTTGAAAAGCATCAAAATTCGTCCGCATCGATGCTTTTTTTGCACTGCTCGCGGGATTGCTGCATAGTGAAGCGGCATGGCTAAATTTTGCGCAGCGGAGGTCTCGTGCTTCACTCCCGAAAGCTTGTCTATATCAATGAAATCGTTCGTTGCGGCTCGATCCGCAAGGCCGCCGCCCGGTTGAATGTCGCCTCGTCGGCGGTCAACCGGCAGATCCTTGCGCTGGAGGAGGAACTGGGTGCGCCGATTTTCGAGCGATTGCCGAAGGGGCTGCGTCTGACGGCCGCAGGCGAACTCTGCGTCGAGCACATCCGCGAGGTCCTGAAGAATTACGAGCGGCTGGAGAGCCGGCTGAGGGGATTGAAGACGCCGCAGGTTGGCAAGGTTTCGCTGGTGACGACGGTTGGTCTCGCCTCCGGTCCGCTGCCGGCGATCCTCGCCGGCTTTATCGAGAAGCACTCGCGCGTGCAGATCAAGCTGCGCAATGACGGCGGCTCGACCACGATCAATCCGGTGCTGACAGGCGAGGTGGACCTCGGCCTCGGCTTCAACATTCCGGCGACGCCCGGCATTCGCACGCTGGCCAATTTCGACGTGCCTGTTGGCGTCGTGCTGCCGCCCGGGCATCGGTTGGCGCGAGAGGAGGGACCGATCGACCTCGTTGATGTGGTCCAGGAGCCGCTGATCCTGGCACAATCGGGCACCAGTCTGCGCAATATCATCGATCTGGCGCTGGCGCCGCTGCCGCTGCTCGTCGACCCGGTGGTCGAGACCAATTCATCGGAGCTGATGAAACAGCTGGTGAAGGCTGGGACGGGGCTCACGCTGCTCAATCCGCTGGATGCGGTGGCAGAATGCCGGCGCGGCGAACTGGTGTTTCGTCCGCTGACCGAAGCGCATGTGCGCCACCAGCCGATGAAGCTGTTTGCCCGGGCGCGGGCGCCGCTCGATTCGGCGACCAGCCTGTTTGTCGAATACCTGATGCAGGAACTTATCGGCCTTGTGCAGGAGCTCAAGGCCTGCGGGCATATCCCCGAGACGATCCGAAGCGGAGGCTGAGGCTGAGGCTGAGGCTGAGGCTGAGGCTCGCGCCGTCAGCGCGGAACGTAAAGGTTTTCCAGCGGATAGGCGACGACATCGCGCAAGAGGTCGATGAAGCCAGCAACCTGGTGGCGGCAGATCGCAGCGCCCTTTTCTGCCGTGCCCTTCGAGGCATCGCCGACCACGCCATGCGGGTTGAGGTCATGGGCGATCCAGGCCAGCGAATGCGGCGGTAGCGGGGTCAGGAACCTGGAGTTGGCACGGATTTCCTCGGCCTTCGAGACGAAGTTCTGCGCCTTTTCCATGCGCACCAGCTCGGGCCGGAAATGCAGCATCAGCGATGTCTCGACCTCGCCGCCATGGATACCGTAGCGGCTCTCATGTTCTGAAATCATGCCGTCGGGATTGCCGAACCGGCCCCACTGGGTGGAGACGACGACCATCTGGTGGCGGACGCGCAGTTCCCTGCCGACAATGCTCATGACGTCGACATTGCCGCCATGCGAATTGACGATGACGAGCTTGCGGATGCCGGCTTCCGCGACCTTTGCGCCGATCGCGGTCCAGGCGGGGATGAGGATCTCGGGGCCGAATGACAGGCTGCCGGGGCCGTAGACATGTTCGTTGGCCTTGCCGATTTCCTGTGTGGGCAGAACGAGGAAATCGAGATCGTCTGGCCGCTGCACCTTCAGCTCCGCCAGCATGCCGTTGGCGATGGCGACGTCGGTCGCGATCGGCAGATGGGGCCCATGCTGCTCCGTCGAGGCGATTGGCAGGATGGCGACGGTCGTGTCGGCAGACAGGCTGGCAAAATCGGTCGTATTCAGTTCATTCCAGAAAAATGGTTTGCTCATCACCGTGCCCCGCTGTCTCTTTCCATGTTCGATTAGGCAAAATCGCGGGTCTCGAAAAGCACCATATTGCGCTCGCGCCGATGCCGAAATTCGCTCGCAGCAGCAGACAAGGCCGTGAAGGTGAATGCCAGCGAACCTCCCGGCTCGGGTGTCATTTCCCTGAAACTGTGCAGGGCGGCGAATGGAGAGGATCACTGTTCCGAGGCTGGATCACGACGCCTCGTCAATTGTCCCAAACCACGGCCTCCTCATGCCGTGTGATGAGATGCTTCAGGCCGTCGAAACTCGAGCGAATGAAGGTCCAGAACTGTTTGACAGGCGGAGATCGTGGCCTATTGACTCGACGAAGGATGGCGAGCGCTCGTTCCGGTTGGGGTTGTTGATCGGCAGGGCCGTCATCGTTCTTTCCTTGCGTCCTGGAAACACAACGCGGTGCGGCATGACCGTGAGGGCGTCGGCAGATTTCAGATAATTGACGACGCTTGCGAGCGAGCCGCCGGAATAGCGGACTCTGGATGGCGCCACCCAGGCATAGTCGAGGAGATTGTCTGTCAGAGCGATAAGATCTTCATGTCCAGCAGGGCGGGTGGCGTCATGGCGATTAAAGAGCTTGATGGCGTGCCGGTTGGCGATTGGAAGGTGGGGCCGATCACTCACCAGATTTGGCAAGCCTGTTGGGACCTGCACTACGATGATCGTTTGAGCTTTGTGATCGACTACACTGCGGCCTGAATGACGGTCTAAGAGGGAGCGCAATGTCCCTGACAGGGCCATTTGGCGCGCGGCAATTTTCGACAGGCAAGGGGCATGCTGCCAAACCGCCGAAGGGGCTGAACCTTCCGGACGGATGAATTGGGGGCGTGCCCAGCTACTGCGGCAGACCTCGAAAAGGACCATGCCCTGGCACGGACAAACAGACTTGACTATGTCCCGCAATCAAAGGGCCGAAGCACATGCAGTCCATGTATATCGCGAACCCAATCGATTTGACTGCAATTTGGGCCAACGGCCGCCGTCTTCCACAACCCTTCCAAGCGCGGTCAGGCCTATATTGAAGGCGTCTGGCTCGTCCGATTTAGCTTCGCAAGTTTCCGGTCAGGGGGTGACGCCTCGGGTTTTTGTTTGGTGAATCTCTATCAGACTTGGCCCACTACGCATCGCTGCCTCCGTAAGGGCGGACGGCAGATCTTCCAGTGATCCCAGCCGTATGGCGGGAACGCCGTAGGCCTTGGCCACCAGGCCAAAATCGGGCGCGGCTGGCCGAACGCCTTCCGGCGTGATCCCGTTCTCGACCATATAAGTCTCGATTTCCTGATAGCCGTCATTGTTCCAGACCATATAGATCACCCGAGCACCAATATCCGCCGCCGATCCGATTTCGGCCAGCGAGAACTGGAAACCGCCATCGCCCGTCAGGCAAACCACCGGTGAAGAAGGATCTGCCACAGCCGCCCCCACGGCTGCCGGCGCCGCATAGCCGAGCGCGCCGTAGCCGGTGGCCGAATTGAACCAGCGCCCGGCTTCTGGAGCATCACAGTAAAGATTGCCGGCATAGACGGGCTGTGTGGAGTCGCCAACGATGCAACAATTGGGCAGTGTCTCGTAGACCGCCTCGATGATACCGATCTCCGTCCTGATTTTCGGCGAGAGCTCTTCAAGCACTTCGGCTCGAGCAGCCCTGGCGCGCGCCTGCCCGACGAGAGGCTCAGTCACGGGGAGCAGCGCACAGATACCCACAACGGCCTCGCGCGCGGCCGACAGGATCGACAGCGAAGCATGAGGGCCGCGCGCCAGTTGATCCGCATCGATGTCGATGCGGATCAGATTGGCAAGAACCGGAAACCTGCCGTCGGCATACATATCGAAATCTGTCTGCCCCATCTCAGTGCCGATGGCGACGACAAGGTCGGCATCGGCCAGAAGCCTGCGGACTGTCTCGAGGCTCGGACTTGCCGGTACGCGCAGTGGATGGCCGGCAAGGAGACCACGCGCATTGACCGTGGTCACCACTGGGGCGTCGATGCGTTCTGCCAGTCCCCGGATCTCAGCCTCCGCAGTCAAGGCACCGCCGCCGCACACAATCACCGGTCGTCTGGCGCTGGCGAAGAGGTTGGCGGCCGCCTGCAGCGTCTCGCTGTCGGCGCACGGCCGAGTGGAAGACGGTTTGCGGATGCAGGGAGCGGGAACTCGGATCGACATGACGTCGGTCGGTATCTCCAGATGAACCGGTCCCGGCCGTCCGGACGACAGGATTGAGAATGCGCGCTCCACGACACTGGCGAGGTCGCCGGGATTGAGCAATGTGTGCGAATAAAGCGCAACTGTGCTGATCATTGCATGCTGGTCGGGCAGTTCATGCAACAGGCCACGCCCCTGCCCCAGAGAATCGCGCCGGTTGACACCGGAAATCACCAGCATCGGGATCGAATCCTGGCGCGCCTGCGCCATAGCGGTGATGGTGTTGGTAAGCCCTGGGCCGGTGATCACCAGCGCCACGCCGGGCTTGCCGCTGACGCGCGCGTATCCGTCGGCCATGAAGCCGGCCCCCTGCTCGTGGCGCGGCGTCACATGGCGTATCGATGATGCGGCGAGACCGCGATAGAGTTCGACCGTGTGCACACCAGGAATGCCGAATACAACATCAACCTCGTGCGCCTCCAGAAGATCGACCAGTGTCTCTCCAACTGTTTTCATCACGGCTGTCATGCGCGACGCTCCTTGCGGGCTACACAGCGCATGGCAAGCCCGCGAATGCGACGGCAAGCCTCATCGATCAAGTCGTCGGGTACAGTGAGGCTGAGGCGCAGGAAAGATGCAGCTTTGTCACCAAAGGACGTTCCTGGCATCACGGCCACGCCCTCTTCCTCCAGAAGCGCCCAGGCGAAGGCGTCACCCGTCATCCCGGTCTCACAGACATCGACCAGGATAAACATGCCCGCTTCCGGTGTGTGCACTCTCAAACCCGGCGCACCCGTCAGCGCTTCGGCGATGCGGGATGCGCGCGCACCATAGGAGGCACGCATATGCCGGGAGGTCTCGATGTTGTGCGTCAAGGCATAGGCGGTCATGTCGGAAATGAATGGTTGCACCCCGAACAGCATGGTCTCAGATATCGGCAGGATGCGTCTGGTGAAATCGGCTGGGCCGACCGCCCAGCCGCTGCGAAAGCCAGGTGCTGCGTGGGACTTGGAAATCGATGAAACAACGACCGTCCGGTCGGCCAGTTCCGGATTGTCGAATGGCGAGGCGAAGCTGCCTTTGAAGACCAGTTCCTCGTAAACCTCGTCGCAGACGATCCACAGATCGTGACGGCGGCAGACATCACCGATCGCTGCCAGCTCCATGCGGCTGAGCACCGCGCCGCTCGGATTGTGCGGCGTGTTGAGAAGAAGGACGCGGCTGGCGGGGGTGATTGCTGCCTCCAGGTCTTCGGCTTGCATGTGAAATCCCGCCTCGGGCCGAAGCGGCACGGCCACGCGATGCGCCCCGGTCGACTGGATGACCCCGTCATACGTCGCATAATGAGGGTCGCCGACCAGTACGGCGTCGCCGACCTCGACCAGGCCCAGCATCACGCAGAACAAGGCTGTCTGTGTCCCGGGAAAACACAGCACGTTCTCCCCTGTGACGCCCGCGCGCCTTGCTGAATACTTGGCGGCAAGCGCTGCCAGCATTGCAGGTTCGCCGCGTCCGCTGGAATAGCGGTAACGCCCGGCTTGCATGGCACGCTGGCACTCCGTCAGAAGACTTGCATCCGGTGGCACGTCCGGCTCGCCGATGGTCAGCTCGATAATGTCGAAACCTGCCTCCTTCATCTGGCGTGCGCGGATATGCAGCGCCCATTTTCCGGAACCGAGATCGGCCAGCCTGTCGGTGATCGAAGCGTAGTGCATGTGGAATGGTTCCCATTGTCTTCAGTTTCGCCGATCGCATCCGGCCAGAGTCTGCCCGAAGCCTATCGCTGGCAATGCATGTCGTCAGGCTCGTACATGCGCGTAGTAGAAGTCCGGCAGAGACTCTACAGCTCCTAGTGTGAGCCGAGGCGCTTCTCCCTTTACACCTCGTCGATCACGTGTTTGGCGCCCAGTAACCGATGCTGCTGACTGGGCAAAGCCACCTTTGATGCGCTTTTCGTTCTTCTCAGCTCCGACGCAGACTGCGTTCAATCAGTAAGAAGCGAATGAGTGCCGTTCAAGCATCCGCCAAGATCCCGCTCCATCGTCACGAACGCAGCAACAATCCCATTGTGGCATCGGCGCGAGAGGCTATTGCGGCTGTCTCTCGCGTCAGTGCCTGCGTAGAATCGGACGGGTAAGGCAAGTCGGACCGCCCTCGCAGGCAATGCAAAGTGCGTCGCCGGCAAAGGTGGTGACGGTGCAGCCTGCAGTTTCCATCGCTGCTTTCGTCGCGGGGAAGCCATCGACCATCACGACATCCAGCGGTCTGAGAGGCAAGACATTGAGGCTGAGCCCGTTGCTGGCGTGAAACTCATCGGCAGGTGCCTCTATCAGGCGGATGCCGCGGGCCTTCAGCAGTTGATAGAATGCGGCCGGCAGAAGGGGTGCAAAGACGAGGGCCAGGTCGCGTGCCAGCGGGCTGATCACCGACATCAGATGCAGGCATGCTTCCTCTCCCTGCCAAAGCGGCAGGTCGAAGCCGAGCACTTCCACGCCCAGCGGTGCCAGTATCTCGGACAGCTGCGTGATACCTTCCTGATTGGTTCGCACACCGCGTCCGACGACGAGGGTCTTCTCATCGAGCCAAATGCAGTCTCCGCCCTCGACGCTGCCGGGAGCAACGATCCGGCCAAGGATCGGAATGCCAGCCGCTCGATAAGCGTGCTCGTGCAGCTCCGTTTCGGGCACCCGCAACGGCTTGCCCATTCGCAGAAGGATCGCCCCGCTGCCCGTCATCAGCGACGGATCATGCGTGAACATGGAATCGGCCAGTCCGTCGCCCGTATCCTCCAGCCAGAGTATCTCTGCCCCGGAAGCCTCAACGATGCGCGCGAAATCCTTGTACTGCTCGACAGCCTTCGGCCCGTCGAATGTCGGACCGTAATGCCAGTGCCGGGCGTCTGCAGCGGCAAGACTCGGGCCCGGCCGTCGCATCAGGACGCGCTCAAGGCGGGCAGACATTTCCTGCGAACCGAAATCGGCCATGCACCACTCCTGTCGGATTTTTCATCAGATTTGCCAGATGCCACAAAAAGTGGCGACTGTCTTGTTGTACGCTTGCATAATTTCTCGACAGGTGTCAACATACTGAAGATTGGACGGCGCGACGGGCCGAAGATGCCGCGTGCCGGGAAAAACTGGGGATGACTGGCATGCAAAACGCGTCGCTTGCGCGCGGTCCCAAGTGTGACCGCACATGACGGAAGCTCCCCTTGCAATTGACGTTTCCGGCCTGCACAAACATTTCGGGCCCCTGGAAGTTCTCAAGGGAATATCGCTGACAGCCAGAGAAGGTGATGTCGTCGCCATCATCGGCGGCAGCGGCTCGGGCAAATCCACCTTCCTGCGTTGCATCAATATGCTGGAACTTCCCAGCGCCGGATCGATCACCATTCACGGTGAGGCAATTGCACTGAAGAAGGATGGCCATGGCGGATTGATGCCGGCCGACCGAAATCAGATCCAGCGCATTCGTTCCAGGCTCGGAATGGTGTTCCAGAATTTCAATCTCTGGCAGCACATGACCGTGATTGAGAACGTCATTGAAGTCCCGATACAGGTCCTTGGCAAACCGAAGGCGGAAGCGATCGAACTAGCCGAGACCATTCTGCGCCGGGTCGGGCTCTACGAGAAGCGCGACGTCTACCCCGCCTTCATGTCGGGTGGGCAGCAGCAGCGAGCGGCCATCGCGCGTGCCCTCGCCATCCAGCCGTTGGCTATGCTTTTCGACGAGCCCACCTCGGCACTCGATCCGGAACTGGTCGGTGAGGTGCTGACCGTGATCGGCGATCTCGCCAGGGAAAAGCGCACGATGATCCTCGTGACGCACGAGATGAAGTTTGCCCGCGACGTCGCGAACCACATCGTCTTTCTGCACAATGGCCTCATCGAGGAGCAAGGCCCGCCGGATGCCATCTTCGGGGCGCCAAAGTCGGAGCGTCTGAAGAAGTTCATCCGTTCGACCCACTAGCCAAGAGCTTGGAGAACGGTTGCCGGGCTGTGTCCAGTCTGCCGGCAGCAACCGGGCTCCGGACCACCTGCCAAACAAAAAAAGGGGAACAGCATGAAAAACATCATTAGAATATCTGCAATCGCAATGACGCTCGGTGTTGCGGGTGTGAGCGGCGCACTTGCGGAGCAGGTCAAGGTTGGCTTTGCCGCTGAGCCCTACCCACCCTTCACCTCGCCGGACGCCTCGGGCAACTGGGAAGGCTGGGAGGTTGATTTCCAGAAGGCGGTCTGTGCCGAAGCCAAGCTGGACTGTGTGATCACGCCCGTTGCCTGGGACGGCATCATTCCGGCTCTGACATCGGGAAAGATCGACATCATCATCGGTTCTATGTCGATTACCGAGGAGCGTTTGAAGACCATCGACTTCTCCGACAAGTACTACAACACGCCAACCGCCGTCATTGGGACCAAGGGCGAAGCCTTCGATGCCACCCCTGAAGGGCTTGCCGGCAAGGTCATCGGCGTGCAGGTGTCGACCATCCATCAGGACTACGCCACCAAGTATTTCGGCCCCACTGCATCCTCGATCAAGGAATACCAGACGCAGGACGAGGCCAACAACGATCTGGCCGCCGGTCGCATCGATGCGGTGCAGGCAGACTCGCTGACGCTGGACGCCTTCCTGAAAACCGAACAGGGTGCAGCATGCTGCGAACTCAAGGGCAATGTCGCCGATGATCCGGCAATCCTGGGTGCAGGCGTGGGCGTCGGTCTGCGCAAGGGCGAAGACGAGCTGAAGGGCAAGATCAACGCCGCCATCGCCGCAATCCGTGCGAACGGCACCTATGATGCGTTCTCGAAGAAGTATTTCGACTTCGACATCTACGGCAAGTAAGGCAGCCAATCGGATGGCCGGCGGCTGACTGCCGGCCTCCACAGACATTGCCGGGAACATCATGGCCGCCGAAACCGCATCCTTCATCAACTGGGGTCTGCTCGCGCTTTCGCCGCCCGGCTGGGGCGGCGTTCTCCTCTGGGGTTTCTTGAACTCCCTCCAGATCGCCATCGGCGGTTATTGCCTCGGGCTGATTCTGGGTGTCGGCGGAGCCTCCGGCAAGCTCTATGGCGGGCCGGTCACGCGTGATCTGCTCGCCTGCTACACGACTGTCGTACGTGCCGTTCCAGAACTGGTTCTGATCGTTCTTCTTTATTATGCGGGCACCGATGCCATCAATGCCCTGCTTCTGCTCGCGGGCTTCGGCACCGTGGACATCAGTGGCCTCACTGCGGGCATTCTCGTCATCGGTATCGTGCAGGGTGCCTATTCGACGGAGGTTCTGCGTGGTGCGATCAAGGCGGTGCCGGTCGGGCAGATCGAGGCTGCCCGCGCCTATGGCATGTCGCCTTGGAAGGTGATGCGTCGTGTGACCCTGCCGGCGATGCTGCCTCATGCCATTCCCGGCCTGTCCAATCTCTGGCTGATCGCGACCAAAGATACAGCACTACTTGCCGTGGTCGGCTTCAGCGAACTGACGCTGGTAACCCGCCAAGCTGCGGGAACAACGAAGGCCTATATTCTTTTCTTCTGCGCAGCCGGCTTGCTCTACCTGGCGCTGACGCTGGTTTCCAATGTCATCATCAAGATCATCGAGCGGCGGTCGCGCCGCGGAATTGCTGAGGTGATCTGACCATGAGCACCGTCACTCCGCCGCTCCAGAAGACTGGTGAGCTTGCCAACCCATCGAACTTCTTCAAACCGCATCGCATCATCCTGATGCTCATTTTCGTCGCCATTGTCGCCACCTGCGCATGGTTCATGCGCTGGGACTGGCTGCCGCGCTATATTCCGCGTCTTGGGCAAGGGATTCTGGTGACGCTCGCCATGCTGTTCAGCACTGCGTTTCTTGGTTTCCTGCTTGCTGTTCCTTTGGGGCTGGTGCAGGTGATCGGCCCCTGGCCGCTCAAGTGGCTTGCCTCGGGCTTCTGTACCGTCATTCGCGGCACACCACTCTTGCTGCAACTCTGGCTCCTTTATTACGGACTCGGATCACTGTTTCCTCAGTTCCCCGAGATCCGCCAGTCCTTCCTATGGCCCTATCTTCGCGAGGCCTGGCCCTATGGTGTTGCAGCGCTGACGATTTCCTTTGCCGCCTATGAAGGCGAAGTGATGCGCGGCGCATTTGCCGGCGTGCCTGCCGGCGAACTAGAGGCTGGTCGCGCCTATGGCATGAAACCCTTTACGCTGTTTCGCCGTATCTGGCTGCCGCGCGCGATTCACCGAGCGCTGCCGACACTCAATGGCGAGATGGTGCTGCAGCTGAAGTCTACGCCGCTGGTGGCAACCATCACGGTGGTGGACGTCTATGCCATCATTTCGCGTGTACGCCAGGAGACCTTCCTAACCTATGAACCGCTTCTGCTGCTTGCCTTGATCTACCTTTGCCTGACCGGTGTCCTGGTCTACGGTTTCAAGAAGCTCGAAAACCGCATACCCACTCGTGGCGTATGATTTCGGCGGCTCTCGGTGGTGCAGTGACCAGCGCGTTGTAGCGGTGGACATTTCTTCATTGTGCCACTGAACGAGGTCAAGGCCTCCAGTTCTCGACGGATGAAGAGTCTTCGCTGCGGAGTGGTGGCTTTTGCGCTGCTTGTTCTCTGCGCCGTGCAGAGCGATCGGTTCAGCCGCGAAAGCGCGATTGTAGTTCATGTCGGACGCGCATCCCTGTCACGCTGGGCTCTCAGATCACGCGGCGTGATGGAAAATTCCTTGCGGAAGGCGCGTGTCATCGCGCTTGCATCGCGGTAGCCGCAACGCGTCGCGATTTCGGCAACAGAAATGCTGGATTGCTCGACCATTCTTTTCGCCTCGCGCAGGCGCGTTGCCAGATAGAGCCGACCGGGGCCGATCCCATAGCGGTCGATACAGCGCTTTTCGAAAGCCTTGCGGCTCATGCCGAGTTTGCGGGCAATCTCGATCACCGGGAGAGGCGCTTCGATCGAGCGGCGCATCAGTGCGATGCCGGCCTCCGGCACCTTGCCGGGGCGTACCGGTTGCGCGGGCGAAGCATCGCCGGTCATGAACAGGGCGCCAAGCTCGAGCCGCAGCATTGCGCCATGATGGATCTCGACAAGATCGAGCACGAGATCGAATGCGGTTGTGGCACCTCCGCAGGATAGAATATTGCCGTCATGCACGACGCGGTCGGATGATACATCAACGTCTGGAAAGCGTTCGGCAAGATTGTTGAGCTCTTCCCAGTGGATCGTGGCACGCCGCCCGGCGAGAAGGCCTGCCGATGCCAGGAGCCAGGTTCCGGTATCCATGCCGACCAACGTCGTAAAACGATTTTGTGCGGCACGCAGCGAGCGTGCGCAGGGCGCCGTGGCGTGACTGAGGAAGTCGTAGCTTGGCATCACGAAGAGATAGTCGGCGCCCGGATGATCTGTCAGCGCGCTATCGACCTGCACGGTCAGCCCGCTCGATGACGTGACCGGACGCCCGTCCAGGCTCAGATATTTCCAGCGATAGAGGGCTTTGCCCGAGAGGTTGTTCGCCCCGCGAAGGGGTTCGATCGTGTTTGCCAGGCAAAGGTTGGAGAAGGACCGGAAGAGAAGCACCGCGACGTCGCGCGGACTGTCGGAATTTTTCCGTTTCTGCATGATGATCGGCCCGATCTGCATGATGGCATGTGACCCTGCCTCTCATGTTTCTCAAGGACAGACAAGGCATTTCGCGCCTTGCTTCGCGGCCTTTGATGGAGTTGGCAATGCAATTCGGGTTGACGGACGAACAGGAGATGATCGTCTCCACCGTGCGGAGTTTTGTCGAGAACGAAATCTATCCGCATGAGGCCCTGGTCGAGAAGACAGGCGAGGTCCCGCACGAGCTGGGCGAGGAGATCAAGCGCAAGGTGATTGAGCTTGGTTTCTACGCGCCAAACTTCCCGGAAAGTGTCGGTGGGGCTGGTCTTTCGCATCTCGATTTTGCCCTTGTGGAGCGTGAACTGGGGCGCGGGTCCATGGCGTTGAACCATTTCTTTGGGCGACCCCAGAATATCCTGATGGCCTGCAAGGGAGATCAGATCGAACGCTATCTCCTGCCGGCTGTGCGCGGTGAACGCATGGATGCACTTGCAATGACCGAGCCGGATGCAGGATCGGATGTGCGGGGCATGAAATGCAGCGCCGTGCGCCAGGGCGGTGACTGGGTGGTCAATGGCTCGAAACATTTCATCTCGGGCGCCGAGCATGCCGATTTCATCATCGTCTTCGTGGCGACCGGCGTCGACGAGACCCCGCGCGGCCCGAAAAAGCGGATCACCTGCTTTCTCGTCGATCGCGGCACGCCTGGCTTTGAAATCCGCCCCGGCTACAACTCGGTCTCGCATCGCGGCTACAAGAACAGCATTCTCTATTTCGACAATTGCCGTCTGTCTGACGCCCAGGTTCTGGGGGAGGTCGATGGCGGCTTCGATGTGATGAACGAGTGGCTCTATGCCACGCGGATCACTGTTGCGACTATGTCGGTGGGGCGTGCCCGTCGTGTCTTCGACATGGCGGTCGACTATGCCGCCCAGCGCCGCCAGTTTGGTCAGGAGATCGGACGCTTCCAGGGCGTCAGTTTCCAGATCGCCGACATGATAACGGAGATTGATGCTGCAGACTGGCTGACGCTTGCCGCGGCCTGGCGTCTCGATCAGGGCTTGCCGGCCAATCGCGAGATTGCCTCCGCCAAACTCTATGCTTCCGAAATGCTCGCCCGCGTCACCGACCGGGCCCTGCAGATTCACGGCGGCATGGGCCTGATGGACGAATTGCCGATCGAACGCTTCTGGCGCGATGCGAGGGTGGAGCGGATCTGGGACGGAACCAGCGAGATCCAGCGTCACATCATCAGCCGCGAACTCTTCCGGCCGCTTGGGGTGTGATCATGCAGATGGAGCCCCTGCATCGTCTCTTCAGACCTCTGTCCATTGCCGTGATCGGCGGCGGCACCTGGTGCGAGGCGGTTGTCCGGCAGTGCTGTGCGACCGGCTATACGGGTGAAATCTGGCCCGTTCATCCGACAAAGGACATGATCGGTGGCATCTGCGCCTTTCCTTCACTTGGCGCCCTGCCGGGTGTTCCGGATGCTGCCTTTATCGGCGTCAACCGCGAGGCGACCGTTACGGTGGCGGGCGAGTTGTCAGCCATGGGCTGTGGTGGTGCCGTCTGCTTTGCCGCCGGCTACCGCGAGGCAATCGCCGAGCTTTCCGATGGGGCCGAGCTGCAGGACAGGCTTGTCGCGGCTGCCGGCTCCATGCGCATTCTCGGTCCCAATTGCTATGGTTTCGTCAACGCGCTGGATCGCGTCTCGCTCTGGCCGGATCTGCATGGACTGGTGCCGGTTTCAAGCGGTGTGGCGATCGTCGGGCAGTCGTCAAACGTGCTGATCAACATGACCATGCAAAGGCGTGGCCTGCCGATAGCGACCGTGGTCGCGGCGGGAAACCAGGCGCAGGCAACCATGGCCGGCATTGGTGCCGCGCTGCTTGAAGATCCACGCATCACGGCGCTTGGCCTGCATGTCGAGGGCTTGACTGACCTTCCGGCCTTTGCGGCACTCGCCGCACGCGCCTTTGAATTGCGAAAGCCGGTCATCGTGCTGAAGGTCGGGCGCTCCGATCAGGCCCAGCAGGCGGCGATTTCCCATACCGCCTCACTTGCCGGCTCCCATGCGGGTGCCCGCGCCTTGTTCGAGCGCCTGGGCATGGGCCAGGTCGACAGCCCGGCGGAGATGATGGAGGCGCTGAAAATCGCCCATGTCACGGGTGGTTTGCGATCTGCCCGGATCATGTCGGCCTCCTGCTCGGGGGGCGAGGCCTCGATCATGGCGGATCTGGGCCTGGCAAAAGGCGTCGAATTTCCGCCGCTCATGCCAGACCAGACCGAAGCGCTGCGAAAGGCTCTGGGGCCCAGGGTCGCCCTCGCCAATCCGCTCGATTACAATACCTATATCTGGGACAACGAACCGGCACTCGTCGATGCCTTCGGGGCCATGATGCATGGCGATCTGGCCATGGGATGCGTGGTGCTGGACCTGCCGCGTGCCGATCGGTTCGAAGCGCCATCCTATGACAAAGTGGTACGCGCGGTGATCACCGTGGCGCGGTCGACCGAAACACCGATGGCGGTTCTCTCCCTGTTGCAGGAGGGGCTTCCGGAGGATGTGTCCGAGCGGTTGATTGCGAACGGTGTCATCCCGCTCTGCGGCATGGCCGATTCCCTGGCCGCAATCCGGGCTCTGGCCGGCATTGGGCAAAGGGCTCCCGGTGCAGTCTTGTTGCCAGCTCCCGGCTTTGATGGCGCGGGGCGTGTGATCGGTGAAGCGGAGGCCAAGCGTCTGTTGATGGCGGCGGGCATTGCGGTTCCGCGCTCCATCGCGGCTTCAAGCCCCACAGAGGCTGGTGCTGCGGCCGCTGAAATCGGTGGTCTTGTTGTCCTGAAGGGGGAGGGCATTGCCCACAAGACCGAGGCAGGGGCTGTCGTTTTGAACCTCAGCGATCCAGCCAAGGTGGTTCTGGCCGCCGAGGGGATGCCGGCCAAGGGCTTTCTGGTCGAGGAGATGATCACTGGCGCCGTCGTCGAATTGCTGGTCGGTGTCCTTCGCGATCCCGCACATGGCTTTGTCCTGACGATCGGGCTCGGCGGGGTTCTCACCGAACTGATGCGGGATACGGTCTCGGTCCTGGTTCCGGCGTCGCCGCAGGATGTGCTCGCGGGCCTGGCATCGCTTAAAATTGCGCCGCTGTTGAGCGGCTATCGCGGCAAGCCGGGGGCCTCCATCGATCATGTCGTGGCCGCCATCTTGGCGGTCCAGGACTTTGTGACCGCTCATGCAGATACGCTCGACGAGTTGGAAATCAATCCATTGATAGCCACAATGGACAGGGCGATTGCGGCTGATGCGCTGATACGAATGGGAGAGGCGGGATGACAATGGAAGCGCTTAAAATCGAACGGCGCGGTGCCGTGCTGGAGGTTACCCTTGACCGGCCCAAGGCCAATGCGATCGACCTTGAGACCAGTCGCGCGATGGGCGAGGTCTTCACCGATTTTCGCGATGATCCAGATCTCAGGGTCGCCATCATCACCGGGGGTGGGCCGAAATTCTTCTCCGCCGGATGGGATCTGAAGGCAGCCGCCGGAGGGGATGCCGTTGACGGCAATTACGGCAAAGGCGGCTTTGGCGGCCTGCAGGAATTGCGCGGCCTGAACAAGCCGGTGATCGCTGCCGTCAACGGGATCTGCTGTGGTGGTGGCTTCGAACTGGCACTCAGCGCAGACATCATCCTGGCTGCCACCCATGCCACATTCGCGCTTCCCGAAATCCGCTCCGGCACGGTGGCTGATGCCGCCTCGATCCGGCTGCCGAAGCGCATTCCCTATCACATCGCGATGGAAATGCTGCTGACCGGTCGCTGGTTCGATGCCGAAGAGGCGCATCGCTGGGGCGTCGTCAATCGTATCCTGCCGGCTGACCGACTGATGTCTGAGGCTCGCATCCTGGCCGACGACCTCGCAGCCGGTCCTCCCCTGGTGTTTGCGGCGATCAAGGAGATCGTCCGTGAAGCCGAAGATATGAAGTTCCAGGATGCAATGAACCGCATTACCCGCAGCCAGTTTGAAACGGTTGAACGGCTCTACCGGTCGGAAGACCAGCTCGAAGGTGCACGCGCCTTTACGGAGAAGCGCGATCCGGTCTGGAAAGGCCGCTAAGGAGAGACGAGACCATGCCGCTGACCATGACCAAAGAGGTCTTCATCACCTGCGCCGTGACCGGCTCCGGCAATACGCAGGATCGTTCGGCGCATGTGCCGCGCAGTCCAAAGCAGATTGCTGAAAGCGCGATTGCGGCTGCAAAGGCCGGGGCGGCTATCGTCCATTGCCATGTGCGGGATCCGGAGACTGGGCGGCCATCGCGCCGTCTTGATCTCTACCGCGAGGTCACCGAGCGCATCCGGGATGCCGAAGTCGACATAGTCCTGAACCTCACGGCGGGCATGGGCGGCGATATCATGCTCGGTCCGGTCGAGACGCCTCTGCCGCTTGCCGTCGGCACCGATATGGCCGGCGCGACCGAGCGCCTCGCCCATGTCGCCGACTGCCTGCCGGAAATCTGCACGCTGGATTGCGGCACGATGAATTTTGCCGAGGCCGATTACATCATGGTCAACACGCCGGGCATGCTGCGCGCCATGGGGGCGATGATGGAGCAGCTGGGCGTGAAGCCGGAAATCGAGGCTTTCGACACCGGACATCTCTGGTTTGCCAAACAATTGGTGGCGGATGGCGTCTTGTCGAGCCCGGCCCTCGTGCAGCTGTGCATGGGGGTGCCCTGGGGCGCGCCGAATGATCTGAACACCTTTCTCGCCATGGTCAACAACGTGCCTGCCGATTGGTGTTGGTCGGCTTTCAGTCTTGGTCGCGACCAGATGCCCTATGTGGCTGCAGCTGTGCTCGCCGGCGGGCATGTGCGTGTCGGCCTGGAGGACAACCTCTGGCTCGGTAAGGGACAACTTGCAACGAATGCCCAACTGGTCGAGCGGGCGGTGACGATCGCCGAAAATCTCGGCGCGCGGGTGATCGGTCCCGATGAGGTGCGCAAGAAGCTTGGCCTGATCAAGCGCCAGCCGAAGGAAAAGGCTGCATGAGCAAGGCGGCAATCGTCGGCGGCGGGGTTATCGGTGGTGGCTGGGCCGCACGCTTCCTGCTGAATGGCTGGGACGTGGCCGTCTTTGATCCGGACCCTGAGGCCGAGCGCAAGATCGCTGGGGTTCTCACCAATGCGCGCCGGTCCCTGCCGTCCCTTTACGATCGGGCTCTGCCGCCCGAAGGACGACTGACATTCCATGCCGATCTTGCCGAGGCCATTGCCGGTGCCGACTGGGTTCAGGAAAGCGTTTCGGAACGGCTGGAGGTCAAGCTTCGGGTTTACCGCGAGATTTCCCGCCTTGCGCCGGATCTGCTGATCGGTTCCTCGACTTCAGGCTTCAAGGCAAGCGAGCTTGCAACAGAAGGCGCAAAGGTCGTCGTCGTCCATCCGTTCAATCCCGTCTACCTGCTGCCGCTCATCGAGCTTTCCGGCGATCCGGCGCTCTGCGCCAGGGCCGAGGCCATGGTTCGGTCGATCGGCATGTATCCCCTGACGCTTCGCAAGGAGAACGATGCCTTTATCGGCAACCGCTTCCAGGAAGCCGTCTGGCGCGAGGCTTTGTGGATGATCCGCGATGGTTATGCCACAACAGCCGAAGTCGATGAGGCTATCCGGCTTGGGTTCGGCCTCCGCTGGGGACAGATGGGCATGTTCGAGACCTATCGTATAGCCGGCGGTGAGGCGGGATTTGAGAGTTATCTCGCGCAGTTCGGGCCGTCTCTCTGCTGGCCCTGGTCGAAGCTCACCGATGTGCCGGAGCTTGATGATGCCCTTGTCCGGCAGATTTCTAGCCAGTCCGATGCACAATCAGGCTTGCGATCGATCCGCGAGCTCGAGCAATTGCGCGATGACAATCTCGTCGGCTTCATTCGCTCGCTGCGCTACAGCGGAACGGCTGCCGGCAAGGTCGTCCTTGACCATGAAGCCAGTCTTCCCGAAGGCGGCGACTATCTTGGTCTGCCGATCACCTCGTCCCGCCAGGTCCCGCAGACCTGGACGGACTACAATGGTCACATGAACGAGGCCTGCTATCTGGAGGCGGGCAGTTGGGCGACCGATGGGCTGATGCGGCGGATCGGTGTCGATGCGGCCTATATTTCGAGCGGCTACAGCTTTTTCACCGTCGACACGCGGCTCCGCTATCTGGCCGAGGTTCATGCCGGTGACCGGCTGACCATCACCACACAGGTTCTTGCCGGTGATGGCCGCAAGATGCGACTGTTTCATCGGATCTGGCGCGGCGATGGCGTCCTGTCTGCGACGATCGAGACACTGCTGCTGCACACGGATCTCGCCAGTCGACGCAGCTGTCCGCCAATGCCTGCCGTGGCCGACAAGCTGGCTGAGCTGCACGCCGCACATGCCGGCATGTTGGCCGAGGGAGCCGGCGGCGCGGTGGGCGACCGGGGTTGACGCAGGATGCCGGGTTTCCGGCCCAATCTGGATCGAAAGGAACGACGATGACACTGAGTACAAACGTCACCATGGCAACCCCTCTGCGGCTTTAGTCAATCTGGCGATGGCCAAGAGGTTGGTATTTTCGGGATTGGGAATATCCTTGTATCCAACACTCTTCATTGTGCTGCTGCGACGCAGCGCAGACTGAACCGCGCCGAGTTTGCCGGAGGCGACTTTGTTAAAGCTATGGAGCCATGGCGGGGTGTCCAGCACGGTGCAGTCCCGCTCCTCGGCTGCGGTTTCTGATAGCTTCCACGATGACTGTCTCACCCGGGGATGGCTTGTCTTGTGGCTCGTCGCCACAAAGCTAGCCCAAGAGAAAAGTATGGGGGACCTGGACTGTCATCCCGATCTGCCCGGGAACGTTTCCCCAGAATTGACACTCCACGAACTCGACAGATGGTCTGCCGCGCCGTTTCGGTGTTCGAGTGGTGCACACAGGCATCAGTAGCCGGCCTTGATCTTCTCGAATTCGGCGATCATCTTCTGCCGCAGTTCGGTCGGCATGGGAGACTGGAACAGCGTATTGGCCGTGAACTTGTCGATATCGGCAAAGCCCTTGTCGGCAAGGATGCCGGGGGCGACGGCGGCCATGCCGCGGGCATTGGAGTGACCATAGCCCCAGTTCTCCACCATGTAGGCGCTGATCGCGGGCTCGGTGATGGCATTGAGAAAGGCATATTGCTGTTCTTCGCTGCCTTCGGCCCCCTTCAGCCGGACATAGCCGCAGACCCAGGTGGATAGACCTTCGGTGGTGTCCTTTTTCATCGCCACCGGCACGCCATCGGCCAGAAGTGTGGTCGCCGTTTCATTCCAGGCCCAGGCAAGATCTACCTCGCCGCCGGCAATCGCCTGGCTGAGATCGGTATTGTCCGTCCAATAGAGCCTGACATTCTGATGCACGGCGCGCAGGAAGTCGGAGGCCTGTTTGAACTGCGCGTCCGATAGCGTGGTCCAGTCCCGGACGCCGATGGCAAGGCTTGCCAGCGCATAGGCATCGTCAACATTGTCCCCGATCGAGACGCGATCCTTGAACTTGGGATCGGCGAAAGCTTTCAAGGAGGTGACCTCCTCCGGCTTCACCTTATCGGTGCGATAGGTCAGCACGGTATTGCCCCATTCGAAGGGCAGGAAATAGGCGGTACCGTCAGCCGCCGTCATGAGACCCTGCATCGCCTTGATGCCGGGCAGGACATCGTTCCAATGGGTAAGCTTCGAGGTGTCGAGCGGCTCCAGCAGGCCGGCGTCGCGCCACTTGGCCACGCTCTGTGAACAGGGATGCGCGAGATCCGCCTTGAAGCCGGAGCGCAGCTTCTGGAACGCCTCTTCCTCATCGCCGAAAAAGGAGAAATCGGGCTCCGCTCCAAACTTTTCGGTGTAACCGGGGTGGAAGGCCGGATCTTCGTAGCCAGCCCAGTCGAAGACAACGATGTTCTCGGCAGCCATCGCCGGCGGCGCGACACCCGAAAGGAGACCAGACAGCAGGACGGACGGAATGGACAGTCGCATTGCAATGATGGGCTTCATGGCCGGTCTCCTCGATCGATTTCAGGATATGCTATGCATTGTTTGGTCCCTCGCGGGTCATGTGCTGCGGAAAAAGTCCGACGAGGAATTCGATTGCTGCCGCATGCGCGTCTTCGCGCGTCAGCCCGTCACTCATCATCAACCGCCACCACAGGCCTTCAAGCGTGGCGCAGAGTGCAAGCGTTGTCGATCTGGGCTCGAGAGCATATCCGCCTTCGGCCTTCAACCCGAAGATCAGATCCTCGAACAGCTGCTGGTAACGGGCATCGCGCGCGCCGCAGAGTGCCTGATAGGTCGGCCGCGATTTCGCCTCCCCCCAGAAGGCGCACCAGGCCGCAAGCTTGCGCCGCGTCGTGATCCGGCGGTCGAAATCCGCAGCCACAAGCGCCCAGAGCTTGGCAGCAAACGAGGGGCCAGCCTTCTCGTAGGCCGCAGTCCAATGGGCCGAATACTCATCCGCCATCGACTGCAGGGTCGCGACCAGCAAGCGCTCCTTGCTTTCAAAATGGAAGTTGACGATGCCGCGCGACAGGCCGGCACCATCGGCCACATTGGCAAGCGTCGTCTCGGCGTAGCCACGCTTGGCAAGCGAATCGATCGTTGCCTCAATGAGCTGTTGCTGACGGGTTTCCTTGGAGGCCTTGCGGGTCCTCCTGTCCCCTGGAGCTATCGCGTCGGCGAGCGTGCCCGCATCCGAGTGAGCGTTTGTCGATTTCATAGTATCGGTCCAGTCCTCAGCGTCTTGTCCTGAATGCAAGGGCATCATCACCTCACACGCGGTTCATCAGGACCAGGATGAGTGCGACCGCACGCTTCCCTGTCAAGAACCATCTGGTCGATCCTGCGGCTCTCCACGCGAACACGGCGGCATCCACTCGCGCAAACCGGATCTCGTGAGTCTGAGCCGCTGCCAATCATCGTCATCCTCTCGTCTGCCAAGAGACTAGCGCATTGATCAGGCTTTGCAACTATTTTGCTGAATGTTCATTCAGCATCTCTGGACAACCATCCGTTTTCCATGCCAATTTCCGTAAACACGGAGAACGGGGAAGACATGAAAACCCATGACGTGGTGATGATCGGCGGGGGCCATAACGGCCTTGTTGCCGCCTGCTATCTGCAAAAGGCGGGACTTGATGTCCTGGTGCTTGAGAAAAATGACTGGGTCGGCGGCGCCGCCACCAGCCGTGAGATGACGCCGGGCTTTGTCTATTCAAACTGTTCTTACGTCTGCTCCCTCTTCCGGCCCGAGATCATGCGCGATCTCGAATTGCCGAAACATGGATTGCAGGTCATTTCCTACGAGGGTGGCGCGGTTTTCACGCGCGATGGCGATTATCTTGCGTCCTACCGCGACCATGACAGTCACCGGCGCGAATTCGCCCGCTGGTCGAAGCGCGATGCGGAAGCCTATGACCGCTATGCGCGCGACGTGACGCGCCAGTGCCGGTTCATCCAGCCGCTCCTGATGCGAACGCCGCCCGATCCGTTTTCCTTCAAGCCGCGCGACATCGGCGAACTCCTGTTTCTGGCAAAACGCTTCGGCACATTTTCGCCAGCGGATATGGCTGCGACCCTTCGCTTCTGGACCATGTCGATCTCGGATTTCCTCGGTGAGTATTTCGAGACCGACGTGGTGAAGGCATATCTGGCGCTATCAGGGATTATCGGCACGGCGCTTGGCCCCATGTCGCCGGGCACCGCCTATGTGCTTCTGCATCACTACATGGGCGAAGTGGACGGATCGGTCGGTGCCTGGGGTTATGCGCGCGGCGGCATGGGGGCCATCAGCCGAGCGCTTGCCAGTTCCTTTCAGGCCGCCGGCGGCACGATCCGCACCGGCGCCGATGTGATGAAGGTTCTGACGCGCAACGATCAGGCAACAGGGGTGGTGCTGGCCAATGGCGAAGAGATCCGTGGCCGCACGATCGTGTCGAATGCCGACGTCAAGCGGACCTTCCTGAAACTTGTCGACGAAAAGGACCTGCCCGAACGCTTCTTGAACCGGGTCAGGCATTTCAAGATGCGCGGATCCTCGGGCAAGCTGAACATCGCGCTCGACAGCCTGCCGGAGTTTCCAGCCCTGCCACAGGGCTCAAATTGCATTCGTGGCGACATGCATTTCACCGACAGTGTCGAACGCATGGAACGCGCCTATGACGACTGGAAGGACGGTCGCTGGTCCGCCGATCCCTTTGTCGACATGATGATCCCGACCACGCTCGATCCGACCATGGCCCCGCCCGGCAAACATTTCATGAGCTGCTTCGTGCAGTATTGTCCACCCAAGGTCGAAGGGCGCGACTGGACGAATGCCGACCGCGATGCCTTTGCCGAAACCGTCATCAGCCAGATTGCCGCGTATTCCCCCGGCTTCCGGGATCGCATCCTGCATATGGAAGTGCGCACCCCACGCGAGATCGAGGAAGAGGTCGGTCTGACCGAAGGCAATATCTTCCAGGGCGAACTGACCTTCGATCAGCTTCTCTTCAACCGACCGGTCCCCGGCTACGCCCAGTATCGCAGCCCCGTGAAAGGCCTCTATCTCTGCGGCTCCTCCACCCATCCGGGCGGCGGCGTCATGGGCGCACCAGGCCGCAATGCTGCAGCTGAAATCCTGCGCGACCTCAAACGTGGCCGACAACATATGAGTGGGGCCCATGACGTCATATGATGCGATCGTGATCGGCGGCGGCCACAATGGTCTGACCGCGGCAGCCGCACTGGCCCGCGCCGGGCGCCGGGTCGTGGTGCTGGAGGCGGATGCTGTCGCCGGCGGTTTGCTGCGCGGCGACGAATTTCATCCGGGCTTCCGGTCAAACGGCCCCGCCCAGATCATCAACCGGCTCGATCCCGATGTGATAAAGCTGCTCAGTCTGCCGGCTGATCTGTCCGGCGGCGCGCAGCTTGAGACCATCGTCCTGTCGCAGGACAATCCTCCGGCCGTTCTCGAAGGGGCCTATGGCGAGCGGATCACCGGCGTGCCGGATGACGAGGCTGAGGCGTTCCGCATGCTTCGTGAAAAATTACTGTTTCAGGCCGGCATCTTGCAGCGTTTCCTCAAGCGTACGCCGCCAAGGATGGGCAGCGTGCAAGGCGGCGATCTTGCAGCCTTCGGCGCAGCCGGCCTTGGTCTGCTTGTGAAGGGCCGCGAGGAGGGCCGTGATTTCCTGCGCATGCTCTTGATGAATGTCGCCGATGTCGGAGATGAATATCTGAGCGACGACCGCTTGAAGGCCTTGCTCGCCTTCGACGCCACGCTTGGCGTCCAGCTGGGACCCCGCTCGCCCACCTCGCTTCTCGGCCTCTATTACCGCCTGACCGGCACGGTGAACGGACGCGCGGGTGGCCAGTTCGTTCCGGAAGGCGGGATATCGGCACTGGGCGAGGCCTTCGTTGCGGGTGCGATCAAGGCAGGCGTCACCATCCGCACCGGGACGCCCGTT
>CALSAF010000042.1:0-29529 GCA_943372805.1 Rhizobium sp. Q54 | reverse complement strand
TGATGCCGGGCGACCTTGACGGTTCACCCGCACTGACCTTTGCACCCCTCACCAAATTGCCGGAGGGCCGCGCGCCCAAGGGTTCACTGCGTGCGATGATGGAGCGCAGGTTCGAAGCGTACAAGTCGATCGTCGTCAAACCGTTCTTCCGGGAACACTTCGCAAGGCTCGACCGGCAGATCGTGCTTGTTGATGCCCTTCAGGCCATAAACCGCGGCCCCGAGGCGGTACAGGACCTGGAACGCGCGCTCGGCGACGTGCTGGCCTGCTTCCGCGCGGGCTCCAACAACATCCTGACATCCCTTGTCCGCCGCCGGATTGACCGGGTGCTGGTCGCCGCCACCAAGGCGGACCATCTGCATCACGAAAGCCATGACCGGCTGGAAATCCTGACACGACGCCTCGTCAACCGCGCGATCCGCACAATCGGAATGAACGGAGCCGGCATCGAGGTCATGGCACTGGCATCAGTCCGGGCGACGCGCGAGGCAAATGTCAAGCAGGACGGGCATGATCTGCCAGTGATCGTCGGCACACCGATGGCGGGCGAGCGGATTGGAGACGATATCTTTGACGGCAACCGCAAGACAGCCGTCTTCCCAGGCGACCTGCCGAAGGATCCGGAAGCCTATTTCCGCTCTATCGATCAAAACGATCCATCGGCCGCTCTGCCAGACCTCAGCATCGTCCGCTTCCGCCCGCCCGAACTCGACGAGAGACAGGGCATCACGCTTTCGGTTCCGCACATCCGCCTTGACCGGGCACTGCAGTTCCTGCTGGGAGACCGTCTCGCATGAAGAAACCGACCGTCCCTCCGATCGGCACGTCTGGTCCCAGGTCTCCTGATCCGCAAAGGCGCCCGGCGGCCTTCAGCGTCGAGCCCGATGCCCCCCAGCCAGGCACGACGCAGACCACGAGCAGGCGACCGCGCAGCTTCCCGGGCGATGTGGTGATCGTGCCAGACGCGGAGGATCCGTTCATCGCTGCCGCACAAGCGCTGCAACCTGTACCCGTGGCCGAACCACGACGCCGTGGCTTTTCCTTCGCAAAGCTCGCGACCGGCGCCTTCGGCCTACTTCTCTCGCTCGCCTTCGGCCTCTGGGTTGATCGGCTGATCGGCGATCTCTTCGCCCGGGCCGACTGGCTCGGCTATACGGCGATCGGCGCAGTCGCCGTTGGGCTGCTGGCACTGGCGATTGCGGTCGGGCGCGAACTGCTCGGCCTCTGGCGCCTCGACGCGGTCCAGAATCTGAAAGCAGAGGCGGATGCCGCCGCCGAAAGCGGACAGCGCAAGCGCGCCGCCGCGGTCGTGAAGAAACTCGCGGGCATGGTCTCCCACAGGCCGGAGGTGGCCCGCGGGCAGAAAACGCTCGCCGCCGTGGAGAACGACATCATCGACGCTCCGCACATGATCGAGCTTGCGGAGCGCGAACTGCTGGCTCCCCTGGACCAACAGGCCCGCGCCCTGATCCTGAGCTCCGCCAAGCGCGTCTCGGTCGTGACGGCTGTCAGCCCGCGCGCCGTGGTGGACCTCGCCTACGTCCTCTTCGAGGTCGTGCGCCTGGTGCGCAGCATGGCGGACCTCTATGGCGGCAGACCGGGCTCCTTCGGCATGCTGCGTCTGTTGCGGGATGTGTTCGCGCACCTTGCCGTCACCGGCTCCATCGCCATCGGCGACGGCCTTGCCCAGCAGCTGCTCGGCCATGGCCTTGCCGCCCGTCTGTCGACGCGCCTCGGCGAGGGGGTGATCAACGGACTGATGACGGCCCGCATCGGCATCGCCGCCATGGATCTCTGCCGACCACTGCCGTTCCGTGCCGCAAAGCGCCCTGGCATCGGCGATTTCATCGGCGACCTTACGCCTTCGATGACAGCAAGGGACCGCGACCGGACGGGATGAGGCGGAAGCGTCACATCAGCGACACCAGTGACTTTTGACTGTTGTCCGACCTGGCAATTGAGGTTAATGGAAATGATGCATTAACCATTTTTCCGCTAGGGTCATCGCGGGGTTTCTGGTTTCTCGTACCAAGGCAAATCGATGTTCTCTTCCTCCTCGACATTCGGCCGTTGCGCCGCCATCCTTGCCGTTGCCGCACTCATGCCGGCTACGGTCGCTGATGCTGCATCGCGCGACAAGCGCTTCTTCGAATCTGTCGCCGGGGTCTGGAAGGGTCCGGGTGAAATTGTCGCCGGCAAGTACAAGGGCACCAAGTTCACCTGCAACCTGACAGGCCTCCCCGCCGAGGGCAAGGAAACCGGGCTGAAGCTCGACGGCACATGCCGCGTCGGCGTCTTCAGCCAGCCGATGTCGGCTGTTATCTCGCAGGCCGGCGGCAGCTACAAGGGGCAGTTCCTCGACGGCGCAGACGGCAAGGGTCTCGACATCGTCTCGGGCACTGTGACCGGCAACCGCGCCGTCATGGGCATCAATCGCGCCAAGCTGAACGGCGCGATGGTCGCACGCCTGGAAGAAGACGACGCGATGAACATCACGATTTCGGTAAAGGTGGAAGACCGCATGATCCCGGTCATCGGCCTGAAGCTAAACCGCCAGGCAACGGCCATGGCCGAGACCGCTGAAAACGACTGATCGTTCCACTTCGTAAGACAGTGAATTCAACCGCGCCACCAGGCGCGGTTTTCGTTTGCGACAGCAATTCCTTCGCGATCGGCAGCACTGAGCCAGGCCGCCACACTCCGGCCCCTGACCGAGAGATCAGGATCGATGTCGCAGAGCGGCATGAGGACGAAGGCCCGCTCCGTCATGCGTGGATGCGGGATCTTCAGATGTTCGGCATCAATGGTCCTGTCAGCGAAGGTGAGGATATCGATGTCGATCGTGCGCGGTCCCCAGCGCTCCACGCGAACACGCTTCATCGTCCGCTCGATCTCCAGACAGGTCGCCAGCAATTCCTGCGGCTCAAGTCGGGTCTCGACGCCGGCACAGGCATTGTAGAAATCGGCCTGGTCGGTTTTGCCCCAGGGGGGCGTGCGATAAAGTCGGGAAACAGCGATCACCCGACAGTCCGGATGCTGGTCGAGCCGGCGCAGGGCCTCTGCCATGGCCGCCACCGGGTCGCCGATATTGCCGCCGAGGCCGAGCGTAGCCGGCTGCCAGCGCTTATTGTCTGAACTGTTCAATACTCACCTGCACATGGTCGAGAATACCGGCGATCGGAGCGCTCGGCTTGCGAACCGTGATCCGGCATCGCTTGATTTCGGGAAACCGGTCGAGCAACCCGCGCGCGATCGCGAGCGCCAACGCTTCGATCAACTGCCGCCGGCTGCCGGTGACGATGTCGCGGATCACCTCGAAGGCGATGCCGTAATGCACGGTCCCTTCCAGCGTATCGGTCTCGGCGGCCGTCAGGGCATCCACGTCGAATTCGGCATCAACAAAGAACCGCTGACCAAGGACGCCCTCCTCGGGAAACACCCCGTGATGGGCAAAGAAGGCGCAGTTTTTCAGGGTGATGGTGAAAACACCGCTCATGCACGAGATCCTTTCATCGCAGCGATCCGCCGCTCGGCTGCGAGGATAGCATCAGCAACGGCAAGAGCGTCCCGGTTGATCGCGACATTGTGGACGCGGAAAACGGAAGCGCCCTTCAGCCTCAACGCAACCGTCGTCGCCGCCGTCGCCGCATCGCGATCACGGGCCTCCCGTCCGGTCAGCGCCCCAAGGAAACGCTTGCGCGACGTACCCGCCAGGAGCGGCAGGCCAAAGGCCTGCAGCTCCCCGAAGCGGGCGATCAGCTCCATGTTCTCTTCCGTGGTTTCCTTGGCGAAACCGAAACCGGGATCGAGGACGATGGTTTCGCGCGCAACACTGGCGCTCGCGGCAATCTCGAGAGAGCGATTGAGGAAATGCTGCTGGTCCTTGATCGGATCACCCAGCTTTTCGCGCCCACGGCCGGTATGCATGATGCAGAGCCCTGCCCCCGTTTCCGCAGCAACGGAGGCGATATCAGGCTCCCTTTGCAAGCCGTAAACGTCGTTGATGACATGAGCGCCCGCCGCGATCGCGGCGGCCGCTGTCGCGGCCCGATAGGTGTCGATCGAGATCAGCGCATCCGTACGCGCCGCAAGTTCTGTGATGACGGGCAACACACGCGCAATTTCTTCCGCGGCGGTGACCTCTTCCGCTCCCGGTCGGGTCGATTCCCCACCGATGTCGATCAGGACAGCCCCCTCGTCGACACAGGCAAGCGCATGCCGGATGGCAGCATCGACGCTCGCGTGAAGCCCGCCGTCGGAAAAGGAGTCCGGAGTCACATTGACGATCGCCATGATCGCACCGCGTTCTGTCAGGTCGAGCCGACGACCATGCCCCACACGCCAAATTATGCGTTCGTCTATGGTCACCCGACCCGTGTCCTCTCGACGGAAAACCGCGAAGCTGCGATAGTGCAAATCGGGTTTGGCTATGCCCCAAGGGCGCGGCGAATACAACATTGCGGAAAAAAGAATGAAGAACTCCCGCCGTCTTCGGGTCGCCCTCGTCCTGGCAATCCTGACCGGCCTATCCCTGCCGCTCTCGGCCAGCGCAGACGTCGTGGTCCGCAAGTCCATAACCTATTTCCAGATCGGCGGTCGCACGGCAGCCGAACTCGATGCCGAACTGTCGCGGAAAGGCCCCTTCACACAGGCGAGCGGCAATCGCCATCCAGGTGCCACCCAGATCCGTTTCGGCGGCGACCTCACCTATACCAGGCGCGGGAGCAGATGCGCCATCGAGGACGTCCGCGTGACTGTCGAGACGAAGCTGATCCTGCCCCGCTGGAAGAACCGCAAGCGGGCATCCAAAGAGATGGCCTTGCTATGGGATGCCCTTTCAGCTGACATCAAGCGCCACGAGGAGCGTCACGCCGAAATCGCGCGCCAACACGCCAGACTGCTGGAGCAGCGCCTCTTGAAACTGCGACCGGAGCACGATTGCGAAACCCTGCAGGATCGTGTCGGCGCGGTGACCGACGACGTGACAGTCGCCCATGACGAGGCCCAGATGCGATTCGATCGGGTGGAGGCCAGAAATTTTCAGGACCGTATGCTGCGCATCCTCCGCTATCGGCGGGAAAGCCAGCCAAACCAGTAGAATTCACCCCTAAATACATGGGGACACTGTTGCCGTGATGCTGCGGCTTGCGCGAGCCTTGCGCCCGCGCCTGTGAATAACCGGCAAATTCTCGCCGTGGCCCTTGATACAAAACTGAAATATAAGTGTCATCGAATACGTTGTTTAGGCGTTCCCGATTTCCCCGTTCTCCCGGCGCGTCCTGGTGCCACAGGTGCTTCCTCCCTCGCCTGTTTGGCGATGCGCCCGCTTGCCCCGCTTTCGCACAACGGAAGCGGGGCCTTTTTTGGTCGATAGCGCTGACAGTGGACCTCAGCCCTGGCGCTCGGGAACATGCACCACGAGCCCATCGAGCCCCGCAGTCACCTTGATCTGACAGGAAAGCCGCGACGTCGGACGGACATCGACCGCGAAATCGAGCATGTCTTCTTCCATCGGCGAGGGCTGACCGGTCTTTTCGGTCCACCCCTCGTCCACATAGACGTGACAGGTGGCACAGGCGCACGCACCGCCGCACTCCGCATCGATCCCGGGGACCGAATTGCGCACGGCATTTTCCATGACCGTGGAGCCCTCGGCTGCCACGATGTCGAAGCGTGTGCCGTCAAATGCGATGATGCTGATGTTTGCCATGATTGCCTGTCCAGACTTCGCCTGTTGAAAAACCGGCGAAGTCATCCCCCAAATCGGAAGGCCAGTCAACTCACGGCAGGGCGAGGTGCGGCAGCCGTCGGCCGGTCGCGCTTAGCGGGCAAGCTTCAGGATGAAGTGCTCGGCTTCGAGAACAGCAGCAGCAACGGAAGCGAGCGTATCCGCGCTAGCACCATTGGTTTCAACGAGATCGGCGGCACCTGCAACGCGAAGTGCACCGACGGCCATTGCGGCGCCCCGGAGACGATTCGCGGCAGACTTGACCTCAAGCTTGCTGCGATGATCGGTGAGCGCGACGAGGCATCCTCTGGCCTGACGGGCAAACATCTGGAGGATTTCCAGTTCGACAGCCTTGTCGCCCTTGGTCTGGGTGGCAAGATGTACGAGATCAATCGGACGCTGCTGCGACGGCGTCAGACCGTTGAGGTTATCGGGTGCCTCGAATGCAATATTGACTGCGGCTGCCATGCCCGTGATCCTTGTCTTCTTGTTCTTGGTGCATGCAGATTGCGGTTCGATGGTGCCGATGCCGTTAAAAACGCAGTGGACCCCGCGAAAAAGCTCGCTCTATGGTTAACGCGAATTAAACCCCGACATGGACTGGCTTTTCGGCCGAAACCTTGATTGAAATACTGTTAACAAGACCCGGACACGAGTAGGCGCCGGGAGTGCATTAATTGTATCGGATGACCAAATGTGTCAGTACGATACGGTTGATTGGGCAAGTTTGCGTGAACTTTGTCCGGCGGCCAATCGGTGCTACTAGTTCCGGCGGCAATGCCGACCGGGCAGCAGACGATCTGCGACAAGAAGTGGTTTCGTCTGGCGTGGCGGCAGGCGGAGCTTCAAGTGAACGGCGGGATCCGGATGGAGCCAGACGATGAGCGGCATCGCAGCGGATGTCCGACCTGCCGAGAGTAAGCTGTAACGAGGCGTAACCCTATGGCGAACAAGAAGACCGACTCGATTGACGAGAACGCGTTCCAGGCACTCGAGGCGGCCCTGAGCATTGATTTCGACGGTGAGGAAGCCCCCGCGCCCAAGAAGGCTCGATCCCAAGCGCACGCTCCGGAGGCACCTGTGTCTGACATCCCGCGTCCCGCCTCGAAGAAGACGATCGATCGTCGTTCGGCACGCGCCGGCGAACTCAATCCAGAACCGGCTCCGAAGGCGCCCGCCTTCTCGCCTGCCAATGACGGATCGCGACGCACGCCGGCTGCAATCCTAAAATCACTTGACGGCGCCTCGCTGACGGCCGCCCTGCGCAATGCTGCGATCGTTTCCGGCCTGTGGGTTCTCGGTGCGCTGGGTCTGACGCAACTTCTCTACGGCAGCGTCATATGGCAGGCCCCCACGGTGGCCGACATTGTCGCCATGCCCGGCGTCGTGGCCATCGTCGTCGGCACCTTCCTGCCGATCATGCTCTTCTTTGCCTTCGCCATCATGATGGCCCGCGCCCATGATCTGCGCAACGCAGCCCGTTCCATGGCCGAAGTGGCGTTGCGCCTGGCCGAGCCGGAAACCATTGCCTCCGAACGCATCATGACCGTCGGTCAGGCCGTGCGGCGCGAAGTCTCGGCGATGAACGAGGGCATCGAGCGTACCATCGCCCGCGCCACGGAACTTGAGACACTTGTCCATTCCGAAGTGACCGCACTCGAACGTAGCTACACGGACAACGAATTGCGGGTCCGCGGCCTCGTGCACGAACTCGGCGCCGAGCGTGACGCGATCGTCAATCATGCTGAGCGCATTCGCTCCTCGATCGTCGGTGCCCACGAACAGCTCAAGGAAGAGCTGTCGCTCGCAACCGAAGAGATCTCCGTACGCCTGCAGACCTCGGGCGAAGCCTTCGCCTCCATGATCGACATGCGCGCCGCAACGATCATGGAGAAATCCGACGCGGCCGTGACGGCGCTCGGATCGCTGCTTGCTCACAAGACCGAAGGCATGGTGCAGACACTCGCCGCCTCCGGGATGTCACTGTCCAGCGAGTTCGATACCCAGTTGAAGACGCTGACCTCGACGCTCAGCCAGCGCGGTCGTGAGCTGGTGGGTGAATTCGAAACCCGCGCCTCGACGCTCGACGCCAATACCGAGAAGCTGAATGCCGCCTTGAACGAACGGGCGCGCCAGCTGAACGAGACGCTGGTCGAGCGGACACGGGACATCGCCGAAACCCTGAAGGGCAGCGAGAATTCGATCTCCTCGTCGCTCGACGATGTATTGTCGCGCCTCAACAGTTCGCTGGACGAACGCGGTCGCAGCTTCCGCCAGAGCCTTCAGGCGAGCGCCGACGACGCCATCGTCGACCTCGATCTGCGCTCCGGCTTGTTCGAGGACCGCTTCCAGACGACGATCGGCCAGATCAACGCGACCTTCGACCAGCGTGTCGCCGAATTTGCCAGCGCCTTCGACCAGCGCTCGGGATCGCTCGACAGCAAGCTGATGGAAAGCCTCGCGCGCATCAACGAGACCGTCAACGGCGGCACCGATTCGATCAATGGCATCTTGAACTCCAGCATCGAGCGCCTCGGATCGACACTCACAGACCAGTCCCTGGCGCTCGCGATGACGCTGAGCACCAGCCAGGACATGCTCGACAGCACGATGTCCGACCGCGCGCAGGAGATCGCAGACGCGATGTCCGCCCGCGCGGCAGCATTGACGGAGAGCCTGGAGAACGCTCAGCGCCGCATTGACCAGGTGATGGAGGAGCGCAGCGGTTCGCTGTACAGTGCCCTCACCGACAATCAGACACGCTTCGAACAGACCTTGTCGAGCCGTGCAGAGCACATCGTCAACGCCCTCGAAGCCAATCAGGATCGCTTTGCCGAGACCCTTGACGGTAAGGCACGCGGGATTGCCGCGCTCGTCGAGGACAAGAGCGAACACCTGATCGATCAGCTCAACACCAAGAGCCTTGAACTCGACCTTACCCTGACCGCGCGCAGCCAGGATCTCGCGGAAACCCTGAACGACAGCCAGCGTCGTATCGACGAGACACTGAGCCAGCGCGCATCCGCCATCATCGAAACGGTCGCGGATGCGGACCGCCGCATCGACACGGCTTTTGCCGAAAAGGCCGAAGCAATCCGCAACGCCTATGGCGACAATCAGGAGCGCCTCGAGCTTTCGCTTGCCAGCCACACCTCCTACCTCTCCTCCACGCTGGAGGATGCAAGCGGCGACATCGAGCGCAGTCTCGGTCAGACGGCCGGCCGCATCTCGGAGACACTCGCCTCGGGGATCGGGGAACTGGAGAGCCGGATCGGCGGAAGCGAGCGGAACCTTGGAGAAATGCTCACCAGCGCGTCGAGTGCGATCGCCCACACGCTGGAGGACAATGCAAGCCGCATTGCCGACACGCTGAAGTCCGGCGTGAGTGAGATCGACGGACGAATCGCCGACACCAGTGCAGGCCTTCGCTCCAGCCTGGAGATGGCGACGGGCTCTCTGGCTGCCACACTTGGCGAGAACACCGACAGGATCGCCGAGACCATCAATCATGGCGTCGCCGCGATCGACGGACGACTGGTGGATACACACGAGCGCATCCGGGCCACCCTCGACGACCGCACGCAGGCGATCGCCCTGACCCTGAACGACGCGCGCCATTCGCTCGACTCGAGCCTCGGCGAGCACGCCACCTCGATCGGCGCATCGATCGCGGCGAGCGCGGGCATGCTCGAGATGAGCCTCGAAGACCACGAGGAAAGCCTCCGCAAGGCGATCGACGACTCGAGCCGCGCGCTCGATGAGCGGCTTCGCGGGACCGCCGGCGCCCTTACGGATCAGATCCGTGACGCTGCCGACGACATCACACGCTCGGCACAGGGCTTCTCGGGCACCGTCGAACAGTCCGTCTCCGGGATGACCAGCCGTCTGGATGAGACGAGCACGCGGATCGAGCAGAGCCTCGGCACGCTGGAAGACCGTCTGCGCAACGGCCTCGACGGTGTGGATGCCCGCGTCAACGATGCCGGCGAGAAGTTCGCAGCCCGCCTCGACGACAAGGTTGCCGCCATCGAGCGCGTTGGCGACGAAGCCAGCATGCGGGTCGCCCAGGTCCTGGACGAAGGGACCAACCGTGTTGCCGAGACCTTTGACAGCCGGACGCCGATCATCGAAGAGCGCCTCGCCACGATGGACCGCGCCCTCAACATCGGCTTGGAAAACGTAAACCGCACGATTGAAGGCAAGGCTGCGGGTCTCGCAACCGCCCTGCGCAGCGCCGTCACCGACGCTGCCCGCGACCTCGATACGGAAGCCCAGCGCTCCGTCGATCGCCTGACTGAAACCACGTCGCAATTTGCCGAACAGATCGGTGAACGCAGCGCCGAACTGAACCGCACGGTCGAGGAGCGCTCCGAAGACCTCGCGCGGCGTATCACCGAGACACAGAACCGACTGGCAGGCCAGGCCGCGACCATTGCCGAGACCTTCTCACAGGCCGGTGATATCATCAGCAACAAGGTGACCCAGGCCGAAGCACTGGTCAGTGCCCAGGTTGCCAACCTCTCCGGCACGCTCGGCGAGGTCAGCTCGACGCTGGAACAGCGCGCCGCCGCGATCCGCGATGCGATCTCCGGCAATACGCAGGAACTCGCGACCACCATGGACGCGGTCGAGAAAGCTCTCGAAGCCCGCGGTAATTCGATCCGCTCGGTTCTCGACGACCGGACCCGCGAGCTGAACTCCATGCTCTCGACCCGGTCGGCCGAACTGTCGCGCTTGATCGACGAGAAGGCCGCACCGGTCGTCGCCGCCTACGCCGAGACCGGTCGCGCCGCCGCCGACCAGATTACGGCAGCCGCCGAGCAGAGCGCGGAGCGCCTGCGCAGCGAAAATGCCGCCCTCGTGGACGCGATCAGCCAGCGCACCGACCGCGCGGTCGCCACACTCGGCACCGCCGAACAGAACCTCGTCGCCAGTGCCTCGCAGCTCATCGAACGCCTCGGCGACAGCAATGCCGGACTTTCTTCGTTGATCGACCAGGCCGTGCAGAGCATCGGTTCTCTCGACAGCCGCCTCGGTGCCACCGCAAACCGCTTCAGCGAGACGGCCACCCAGGCGACCGACATGCTGTCGACCTCCAACCGTCTGCTCGACGACAAGCTTGGCCGCCTGACGGCCGTCTCCGGCGAGACGCTGCAACAGGTTTCCTCGATCGTCAGCCGCTTCGGCGACCACACCCTGGTCCTCGGCAAGGCGTCCGAACTTCTGTCGGCTGCCCAGTCCAACCTCGTCGGCACACTCGAAGAGCGCCAGCGGGCGCTGCGTGATCTCTCCATCGGCCTCGTCAAGCGGTCCGAGGAAATCGAGACCACCATGCAGGGTCTCGGCAAGATGGTCGAAACCGCCTTCGACCGTGCCGAACAACGCTCCGGTCAGATGGCCGGCAACCTGCGCCAAAGTGTACAGGCATCCTTTACCGATATCGGCCAGATCCTCGGCGAGACGGAAAAGCGGGCACAATCCACGGCGGCCAACATGCGCGAAAGCGTCCAGGCCTCCTTCTCCGACATCGGACAGGTGCTCGGAGAAACCGAAAAGAAAGCGCAGATCACTGCAACCAACATGCGCAATGCCCTGCTTTCTGCTGAACAGGAAGCGCAGGTCTCGATCGACAAGACGCTGTCCGAAGCCGAGAAGCGTTCGGGCGAACTGGCAAACCGCCTGCGCGGCGGGCTGGCCGTCTCGCTGAACGACATCGACCGTCTGCTCGGCGAAGCCGGGCGCAAGTCCGAAGGTGCTGCTGCTGCCCTTCGCGAAGCAATGCAGGGAGCGGTCAACGACGCCGTGGCGCGCTTTGCCGGCGCCACCGACGAGATCCGTCGCTCGGCGGTCGACATTCGCAAGGAACTCGACCTGACGCGCAGCGAACTGAAGCGCGGTGCCTTCGACCTTCCTGAGGAAGCCAAGGAAAGTGCGTCCCAGATGCGCCGTGCCGTGGCAGAGCAGATCAAGGCCCTGCAGGACATTTCGCAGCTCGTCGGACGCACGAGCCAGACCCTGGAGATCTCCGAGCCTGTGGCACGCCGACTGGCGGAAGCCCAGCCGGAGCCTGTCCGCCGTCAACCGGTTGCACCACAGCCGCAGCCCCAGGCGCGCCAGACCGAGAACCTCGGCCTGCGCGGCAGCCTCGGCGCAACCGATGCCTATGCACCGTCGACGGCCGCCGCCACGCGCGCCGAAGGCGGCGGCTGGATCAGCGACCTCCTGCGTGGCGCCTCGCGTGAAGAGCCAGCAGAAACGGCCCCTGCCCGCCCGGCACCTGCCGCCCAACGTCCGGTCGCCGAAAGCCAACCGGCCCGTCAGGGTGATACCCGCAATCCGCGCCACATGGTCGAATCGCTGAACTCGCTTTCGGTCGACATAGCCCGTGCGATCGATCACGATGCATCGGTCGACCTGTGGCGTCGCTACCAGCGCGGCGAGCGCGACATCTTCACCCGCCGGCTCTACACACTGAAGGGCCAGCAGACCTTTGACGAGATCAAGCGGAAATATGACCGCGAACCGGAATTCCGCGTCGCCGTAGACCGCTATATCGCCGACTTCGAGAAGCTGCTCGCAGACGTTGCCCGCACCGATCGCGACAAGTCGATCACCCAGTCCTATCTGACCTCGGATACGGGCAAGGTCTACACGATGCTGGCCCACGCGGCTGGCCGGTTCAGCTGATGAGGGAAACGGAGCCAGCCAAACGGCTCCCGTTCAGACAATGAAAAACCCCGGATCGCGAAACCGATCCGGGGTTTTCTTTTGTCGGTACGGCGCCAAGCTTGGCAAGCTCAAATGGATTGGAGTGTCCATGCGACGATCTCGCCGGTGACGCGGGCGAAGGCCCGGTCGAGGGCGGCGACATAAGCAGCATTGTCCGAACCGCCCGAGGGCACCTCGGCGCGGTAGACCTGTTGTGCCTTCACCGTGCCGTTTCGATCATTGAGAAGCTTTGCCGAAATCTCGACCACCCCACGATCACCGCCTTCTGTGGCGACCTCGAAGGCGCGGACATCGGTGATCAGCTGGAAGTCGATCGCAAGGCCCTGCCCCGGTCGACCGACGCCACCCAGACGCCCACTGTTCTCGAAGGCTTCGACGAGCTTCGACTGAACGACGCGTGTCAGGCGATCACTCCATTGCGACTGCGATAGATATCGGATCTCGGCTCCGGCAACACGGACAAGGATCTGCTCGCTGTCGAGCGCTTTCAACGCCGAGGGATCTGCCACCAGAAGCTGGCGATTTCGTGCACTGGCAGAGGTCGTGATCGGGCTGGCGGAAGCGGCCAGGTCGAAGGTGTCGTTGACGGCCTTGGAACCACAGGCAGTGAGACCGAGCCCCAGGCAAGGAACGAGCAGCGAAGCCGTCAGCAGGCGGCGAATTCGTCTCGCCACGATCGAACCACCGGCGTTCATCCTGTCCATTCTCTCGTCCTTTCCGGTCGCCCCCGTCATCGGCGGATCCTCCCGTCATATTCCTTGACCGTATCGCCGCCGAAAAGCAGGCGCTGCGGGTCCTGGTCGAAATTGGTGATGGCATCGTTCAGGCCACGAACGGTCTGGCGCGTGTCGTTGACCAGCGTCTGGATGTCCCGCAACCCTGTTGCAGAGAAACGCTGCAGATTGGCCGCGATCGGCCCGATCTGCGCATTGAGGTTTTCAGCCGTCAACCGGATGGCTTCGAGCGTCTTGCGCGCCTCAACGCTGAGCGAATTGGCATCGCCTGAGCCGAGGAAGGCATCGACCTTCTTGAGGATGCCGTCGACTTGCTGAGACGAAGTGTTCAGACGATTGGCAAGCTGGGTGAAGTCGTCGATCGCCTTGTTGATGTCATCGCGACGGCCTGTGATGCTGGTCGACAGATCCTTGAAACCCGCAATTGCCTCGCGAGCATCGGAAGAGGCCACCGAAACATTGTCTACCACCTGACCGATCTTCTGGCTGTCGACGGCGTCGATAAGCTTCGAAACCTTCTGCAGGGTCTGATCCGCATTATTTCCGAAGCGCTCGAACGTATCGGCAGTTTGTCGGAAGCTGTCGATTGCAGGCCCAATCTTGTCAGACGCCTGAGCGAAACTTGCAGTCGCGCGCTCGGTATTGCTGAGGATCTGGTCGATCTTGTCGGAGTTCAGCGCCTTGAAGAGGTCTTCCGCCGCACCCAGCGTCGAGTCGAGACGGCCGGAAAGACCGGAGATGGATTCCGAAAGCGAGCTGACGCTCTTGAGGAATTCATCGATGCCCTTGGCATTGTCGGCCAGCGACTTCGAGAAGGTCTCCGCATTGCGCACCGTGTTGGTCAAGGGCGCTCGTGCATCGGCGATAAAGCCCTGCAATTCGGCAACAGCACCGTCGGCGCGTTGCAGGATGCGATCTGCAGTGGAAAGCAGGTTAGTCACGCTGGACTGTTCGGCGGTCAGAATGGCGGGCTCGCCGGTATCGATGGCACGCGCCAGAATAGCCTCGCCGGAGCCAGGGCCACCGCCTGAGAGTTCGATGTAAGCCGCACCGGTCAAACCCTGGATTTCAAGGACCGCCTTCGTCCCCGACGTGACCGGAGCGTCCTCGCGCACCTCCGTGAAGGCGACGGAAAAATTCGGGTCCTCATTGTCGATATAGAGGTTGCGGACCGAACCGACGGAGATGCCGTTGAAGCGCACGGGCGAACCGATGCTGAGACCGTTGGCCGAGCCCGGTATGCGGATGGCGAGCGGCGCCATCGGACCACCGCGACCATATTCGGCCATCCAATAGACGAAACCAAAGGCGGCTCCGATGACCAGCATCGTGAAAAAACCGACTATGGCGTAATTGGCTTTGGTTTCCATGGCTCACTCTACCGGATGTCCGACGGAAGGCTCCGCGCGGGGAATGGAACGGGCACGTTTGCCCCTGAAATAGGATTGCACCCACGGATCGTCGAAGGCGAGCATGTCTTCCAGTGTCCCCTCGACCAGCACACGTTTCTGTCCGAGAACAGCGATACGGTCGCAGACGGAGAACAGGCTGTCGAGATCGTGGGTCACCATATAGACCGTCAATCCAAGGGTATCGCGCAATTGGGCGATCAATTCGTCGAATTCAGCGGCCCCGATCGGATCGAGACCCGACGTCGGCTCGTCGAGGAAGACGAGATCGGGATCGAGTGCAAGCGCACGGGCAAGCGCCGCGCGTTTGATCATGCCGCCGGAGAGTTCCGACGGATACTTGTCCGCCGCATCAGGCTTCAGGCCGACAAGCTCGATCTTCAGATAGGCGAGTTCGTCCATCAGCCATTGCGGCAGGTCCAGGTATTCGCGCATCGGCAGCTGGATATTTTCCTTGACGGTCAATGCCGAAAACAGGGCACCGTGCTGGAAAAGAACCCCAAGGCGCGTGTCGAGTGCGATGCGCTGTACTTCGTCGACTGCGTCATAATCGGCGCCAAGGATCTCGATGGAACCCGACCGGCGCGGCAGAAGACGCAACACGGTGCGCATCAGAACCGACTTGCCCGCACCAGAAGCCCCGACGAAACCGAGGATCTCACCGCGGTAGATGTCAAGGTTGAGCTTGTCCAGAACGATCTTCTCGCCAAAGCCGACGGTGAGGTCCTTGACCGAAAGAACGACTTCCCGTGCATCGGGGCGCGTCTGCTGCATCGTCCGCCCTCCTCAGAAATCGATGGCTGCGTAGAACATGGCAAACAGCCCGTCCACGAGGATGACGACAAAAATCGACTTCACCACTGAGGCGGTCACGTGGCGGCCGAGCGATTCGGCGCTGCCGCCCACCTTCATGCCCTCCACCGCCGCGATGATGCCGATGATGAGTGCCATGAATGGCGCCTTGATCATCCCGGTCGCCAAGGTCGAATAGTCAACCGCATCGTGGAGGCGGGTGATGAAGACGTCGAATGTGATGCCCGAATAGGCCCAGGCCACCACGGCGGCGCCATAGAGCGCCGAGAAATTGGCGACGATGGTCAGAAGCGGCAGCGCGATGGTGAGCGCGACGAGGCGCGGAAACACCAGAACGCCGATCGGGTTCAGGCCGATGACCTTCAGCGCGTCGATTTCCTCGCGCATCTTCATCGAGCCGATTTCTGCTGTAATAGCGCTTCCCGAACGGCCCGCGATCATGATCGCCGTCAGAAGCACGCCGATCTCGCGCAGTTGCAGAATGCCGACGAGGTCAACGACGAAAACCTCCGCCCCGAAATACCTGAGCTGGAACGCCCCCTGCTGCGCAATGATGGCGCCGATCAGGAAGGACATCAGCATGATGATCGGAACAGCGCGCACCCCCATGTGGTCGAGCTGGTTGACGACGGAAGCAGGAGAGACACCGGCGCCGCGGCCGAGCTTCGTTTGCGCGCCCCGCACCGCTGAGCCGAGCACGAACATCATCGCGACGATGTCGCCCCACAGGCTGATGGTCACGCGTCCGACTGGTTCAAAGATCCGCTCGAACAGATTGCGGCGGTCGATCGGCTTCTCCGGCGGCGTCACGGCTTCGGGAAGCGCCTCGATGAGTTGCCGCATACCCGCCGACCCACCGACGATCTCCACCGATCGTCCCTGCGCCCGCTGCTCGGTGACGAAGCGACGGATGAGCCAGGCACCGGCGGTATCCATGCCGGTAACACCGCTGAGATCGATGGTTTCCGAGGTCGTGCCAGCAACATCGATCAACGGACCGGCGGACTTGATCATCGCTGTGAGGCTGTTGTTCTTCCAGCGACCGAAGATCCGGATCAGCCGACCGTTCCCGTCCGGCTGCGTCCCGATCTCAATGCGTGCGTTTTCTGGCTCAACCGGACTCAAGGTGGCGACAACTTCCAAATCCGCGCCGGACGATCCGGTTGCGCAAATCACATGACAGATGGCTGCACACTATAACCATCGCCGCCGCAGAAGAAATCCTTTGCAAACCGTTAATCGCATTGTCCCGACCGATTGCACAGACGGTTGACTGCTTTGCAACAATCACTTGCTCACGCGGCCCGGACACCCTCGCCCTGCGCCGTTTCTGGCATTGATGTCGGAAGCAGGACCGGGACCATCTTCACCGGACGCTTTCCAGCGGGCGCCTCGCTGACTTTATGCCCCCAAGAGATCAACTCAAGCCGCCCGTCCGGATGCTCGGCTATCGCCGTGCAGCTTTCCACCCAGTCTCCGGTGTTGACGTAGTGGATGCCATCGATGTCCTCCATCACGGCGTGATGGATATGGCCACAGATGACGCCATCCACTTCGGCACGACGTGCCTCGTCCGCTACGACGCGCTGGAACTCGCCGATGAAGTTGACCGCATGCTTGACCTGGAGCTTTGCCCAGGCCGAAAACGACCAGTAGGGCATGCCGAGGCGGCGGCGGATTGCCGCCAACATGACATTGATCGCGATAGCGGTGTCATAGGCCCAGTCGCCGAGATAGGCGAGCAGACGGGCATTGCGGACAACGACATCGAATTCGTCGCCGTGCAGCACGAGGTACTTCTTGCCATCAGCCATCTCGTGAATGAGGCGTTCGGCCACTTCGATGCCGCCAAAATGGATGCCGGGGAAATCACGCATGAATTCGTCGTGATTGCCGGGAATGTAGACGATCCGCGTTCCCTTGCGCGCCTTGCGCAACAACTTCTGTACGACGTCGTTGCATTGCTGCGGCCAGTACCAGCTGCGCTTCAGACGCCAGCCGTCGACGATGTCGCCGACCAGAATAATGGTGTCGGCCTCATGTGTCCTCAGGAAGTCCAGAAGAAAATCCGTCTTGGCGGCCTTCGATCCGAGATGGACGTCCGAGATAAACAGGGTCCTGAAATGGCGTGTTTCGCTGGCATCTTCCACGGCACGGTCCTCTTCGCTGTCACGACAGCGCTTAACCAGACTCGTGTTTCAGGAAGATGACATCGGCGTGATTGGCCTGCAAAACCGGCAATTCCCCTTGAAAGGAGTGGGGCGGTCGGTGGGGGAAAGCAAGAACTAAAGTCTACCACTTGTGGTCAATTCGTGTATGACGGGCAGACGAGATCCAATGATCAGAAACTGCCGGTGACCCGATGAATTCCCAGGACAAGAACAAGCCGCAAGCTGCGAACCCGACCGCCGACCTCGACGAGCAGGCGCTCTTCTATCACCGCTATCCGCGTCCGGGAAAACTGGAGATCCAGGCCACGAAGCCGCTCGGCAACCAGCGCGATCTCGCGCTCGCCTATTCACCAGGCGTCGCAGCCCCCTGCCTCGCCATCAAGGACGATCCTGCGGCGGCCGACGACTACACGGCACGCTCTAACCTCGTCGCCGTCATTTCCAACGGCACGGCCGTACTCGGCCTTGGCAATATCGGACCGCTCGCCTCCAAGCCCGTCATGGAAGGAAAAGCCGTCCTTTTCAAGAAATTTGCGGGCATCGACGTCTTCGACATCGAGATCGAAGCACCTGGTGTCGATGAAATGGTCTCGACCATTTCCGCCTTGGAGCCAACCTTTGGCGGCATCAACCTCGAGGATATCAAGGCGCCCGAATGCTTCCAGGTCGAGGACCAGCTTCGCGCCAAGATGAACATTCCGGTGTTCCATGACGACCAGCACGGCACGGCGATCATCGTCGCAGCCGCGATCCTGAACGGTCTCGAACTTGCCGGCAAGTCAATCGACGAGGTCAAGATTGTCGCGTCCGGCGCAGGCGCCGCAGCGCTTGCCTGCCTTAATCTTCTCGTGATCCTCGGCGCCAAGCGCGAGAATATCTGGGTCCACGACATTGAAGGCCTGGTCTACAAGGGCCGCAACGAGCTGATGGATCCCTGGAAGGAGGTCTATGCCCAGGAGACCGACAAGCGGGCGCTTGCGGAAAGCATCGACGATGCCGACGTCTTCCTCGGCCTCTCTGCTGCCGGTGTCCTGAAGCCCGAACTGCTGGCACGCATGGCGCCGAAACCACTGATCATGGCGCTCGCCAACCCGAAGCCGGAGATCATGCCGGAAGATGCGCGCGCCGCCCGCCCGGACGCCATGATCTGCACGGGCCGCTCGGACTTCCCGAACCAGGTCAACAACGTCCTCTGCTTCCCCTATATCTTCCGCGGTGCGCTCGATTGCGGCGCAACGACGATCAATGAAGAGATGAAGATGGCGGCTGTCCGTGCCATCGCCGCCCTCGCCCGCGAGGAAGTCTCGGAAGTCGCAGCCCGTGCCTATTCCGGCGAGACGCCGACCTTCGGTCCGGACTATCTCATCCCGTCACCCTTCGATCCGCGCCTCATCCTGCGCATCGCACCGGCGGTCGCCAAGGCAGCCGCCGACAGCGGCGTGGCCCGTCGCCCGATCGCCGACTTCGACACCTATCTCGACCAGCTCAACCGGTTCGTCTTCCGCTCGGGCTTCGTCATGAAGCCGATCTTCGCGGCGGCCAAGATTGCATCGAAGAAGCGCGTGATCTTCGCGGAAGGCGAGGATGAACGCGTGCTGCGCGCAGCCCAGGTGCTGCTCGAAGACGGCATTGGCGAACCGATCCTGATCGGCCGACCGCAGATCATCGAGACGCGCCTTAAGCGTTACGGCCTGCGCATCCGTCCGGGCACCGATTTCGAACTGGTGAACCCGGAAGACGATCCGCGTTATCGCGACTATGTCGATGACTATTTCGCTCTTGTCGGCCGCGCCGGAATCAATCCGGAAGCGGCCAGGACCATAGTACGCACGAACACGACGGTCATCGGAGCGCTCGCCGTCAAGCGCGGAGAAGCCGATGCGCTGATCTGCGGCGTTGAAGGCCGCTTCGACCGCCATGTGCGTGACGTCCGCCAGATCATCGGCAAGCGTCCGGGCGTGCGGGACTTCTCCGGCTTGAGCCTCCTGATATCGCAGCGCGGAGCGATTTTCTTCACCGACACCTTCGTCACCGACGATCCGAGTGCCGAGGAGATTGCCGAGATGACGATCCTCGCAGCGCAAGAAATCCGCCGGTTCGGCATTACGCCAAAGGCCGCCCTTCTGTCGCATTCGAATTTCGGCTCGCGCCCCTCCCCGAGCGCCTCGAAGATGCGCCATGCCCTTGAAATAATTCGCAGTTCTGCGCCGGACCTTGAGGTTGACGGCGAGATGCAGGGCGGCTCGGCGCTGTCTGAAGTGCTGCGCAAGCGTGCCATGCCCGACAGCACCCTGACAGGCGAAGCGAACCTGCTGGCCTTTCCGAATCTCGATGCCGCGAACATCTCGCTAGGGATCGTCCGTACCATGATGGACGCGCTGCATGTTGGTCCAATCCTGTTGGGTGCCGCCATGCCTGCACACGTCCTCTCCACCTCCGTAACGTCGCGTGGTGTCGTCAACATGGCGGCGCTGGCCGTCGTGGAAGCCTCGACCCCAGCAGTCTGACGGCAAGCGGCCGATAAAAAAGGGGTGGCAGGCTCTGCCGCCACCCGTCTCCGCGAAATCTGGCATCTGGACAAGCCAAAGCTGTACCCGTGAGACTGTTTCCCTTGGAATCCAAGGGTATAGTTCATGGTTCAGTTCGGGGTTTATTTCGATGTGTTGGATTGGCTGGACAAGCAGGAGAAGCTCGACCCCTCGACCTTCCTCCAGAGGCTTCAGGTGGCCTACGGCACGGGACCCGTCACCTATCTCGACGGCGCCATCAGCAGTGGCCGTCTGCGTACACACAACCTGCATCACAGCCAGAGGCGGGAGACGCCCCAGATCGCTCGTGCCCTGCATCGCAGGCCGGGCGTCGAACAAATCGCCAGAGCCTTCTCGGCACTGGAGCCCGTCCAGCTCGAACCGTGGACCAAGACCGGCGTCGAGGGCAACGCCCCTGTCATCCTTGCCTATCCGCTACCGGGCCTGCCGGGGCGCCACAGCTGCCTTCTCGTTCAGACCACCATCACCGGTCGGCAACTGCCGGCCTGGCGCCGGGCAAACGACCGGGATCTCGTCAGTCTCGGTGGCAGGTTTCATGCCCGCATAGTCAGCGCCACGACCATCGACCTCGCCGCACCATCCGCTACCCATCGTCCGCTGACGCGACGTGAGCGCGAGACCTTGGCCTGGATCGCCGCCGGTAAGAGCTATTGGGAAGCGGCAGTCATCCTCGGAATTTCCGAGCGCACAATCCGTTATTTCATGGCCAATGCCCGCCAAAAACTTGACGTCGTGAACAATGCCCAGGCCGTCGCGGAGGCCGTCTGGAGGGGGCTGATCCCGCGCCTCGCGGAGCCCCGGGCACCGTGAAGCGGATCAAACCGTCCATCGTATCATAGATTGCAACTGCAGAAGCTGTCGCCACCGTCAGTTTCAGAGAGGCCCATTGAACCGCATCCTGACTGTTCCGTTCTGCAAGAAGGAGCAAAGCATGATCAGGATCATCAACGGCACCCGCCGCAACCAGTTTCCATCGGACATCGACGCAATGCACAGGCTGCGCAAACGCGTATTCCATGACCTCTTGGGCTGGGAGGTGGAGGTCCAGGATGAGTGGGAAATTGACGATTACGACCGCGCCAACCCGCTTTACGTGCTCTCATACGGCGATGAGGGGCGGCTGCGCGGCGCGCTCCGCCTTCTGCCGACACTCGGCCCGAACATGCTCGACGACACCTTCCCGATCCTCTTGGGCGACGGCCCACAGATCCGCAGTGCTGCGATCTGGGAATCAAGCCGCTTCTGCATCGACCCGGCAATTTCACAGGATCGCGCGAGCAACCAGGTCACCATCGCCGCTGCGGAACTGATGTGCGGCGTCGGAGAACTGGGCCTCGCCTCCGGCCTGAGCCACATCGTCACCGTGACCGATGTCTTCCTTGAGCGCATGTTCAAGCGCATGGGTTGCCCAGGTCGCCGTATCGGCGAACCGCAACGCATCGGCGTCGTACAGGCGGTCGCCGTGTCCTGGGAGGTCTCACAGGATCTGCTGGATCGCATGAAGGCGATCGCCGCCATCGACGGCAGCGTGCTCGAGACGCCGATGACCCTAAACGCAGCGCGGGCCGCCTGATCAAACCGGCGGTCGCGACACGACACGCGCGACCGCCGCGTCATCGGTCATTTTATTTTGGACATCGCTCAGCTATCCTGCGTCCCGTCAGGGTCGTGTCATGCCTTGCAAACGACAACCGGAACGCAGGATGTGCCGAGCAGGATAACGACTTCCATCGCGATGCTCTTCGGGATTGGCGCCATGCTGCCGACCACGGTGGGCGCCTCTGCGCTCTGCGAGCGGCTGCGCGACCGTCTCGTCCTCGTCGACAGGGGCGGCCCGTCGCCTGAGATCAACAGCTATGCCAGCGCGATCGCCCAGCAGAACCTCGAACTGCGCAAGGTAAAACAGGATCAGCGGCGCTTGCGTTGCCTCTCGTCCTCGATCATCGAGATCAGACCGGATGGCGGCAATGACTGCAGCGACCTTGCGAGGGCGATCACGCGCATGGAAGCCAATCGAGACCTTCTCGCGGCCAAGCTCGCCGACCTTCGGGCGACCCGTGCGACGGACGCCCGGGCATCCCTGGTAACGGCACTCGAAGCCAATGGCTGTGGACAGGAAGCTGCATCAGAGCCGGAGGAGGCCGCCCGTATCCCCTATCTTGACACTCTAGCCGAGCCATATCGCCCTGACAGGGTCGGCGAGGCGGCTCGCTCGACGCCGTCAATCGGCCTTCTGCCGAGTGGGAATGTGCGAACCCTGTGCGTGCGTACTTGCGATGGTGGTTTCTTCCCGATCTCGTCTCAGACATCGGCAATGAACTTTACCCGCGATGCGACCCAATGCCAGCAGATGTGTCCAGGCACGGAGACCGAGCTGTTCTTTCACGCGCCGGAACGCAGCGAGACCGTCGACATGGTCTCGGCCGTGACGGGCCGTCCCTACCGTGAGCTTGCCAATGCCTTCCTCTACCGCAGCCGCCGCTCGGACGCAGATCCGTCCTGCGCCTGCAACCTTCAGCAATACTACCTGCGGATGACACCGCGTCCGGCCGTTCCGGACTACCAATCCTCGGTGATAGACATTGCTCCGGCAAAGAAAACCGACACGCAGCAGGAAGCACCGCCGGTCCTCGAACGGGATCTCGACGAGGCCAACCTCAATGTCAGGCGTGTCGGTCCGGCCTTCCTGCCGCCAGACAAGGGAACGATCGATCTCAGGAACCCTGCGGCACCGGGCCCACAGCCGTTGCAGGAATGACATCGCAATCCCGGCTTCCCCACTGTTCTTCGAAGACAAGGTCGTCGAGTGCCAGACGCTGGCGCCATCCCTTCACCTCCAGTTCGGGCGCGCAGTAAAGTTCGTCGACGAAGCCGAGGCAGAGATAGCCGATAATCTGGACGCGCGTCGGAATACCGAGGATCGCCTTCAGCTCCGCCTCGTGGAATATGCTGACCCAGCCGAGCCCAACCCCTTCCGCCCGGGCTGCAAGCCACAGGTTCTGGATGGCGCAGACGGTAGAGAAGGCATCCATCCTCGCATCATGCGTACGCCCAAGCACGACCGGTCCCGCACGATCAGGATCGCAGGTCACGCAGATGTTGAGTGGCGCCTTTCGGATACCTTCAAGCTTAAGGGCCCTGTAGGCGCTTCGGCGCTCCTTGGGGAACATGGCCTCGGCCTCTTCATTGGCACGCCTAAAAGCCTGCCAGACAGCACCCCGCACCTGCGGACTGCGGACCAGCAGGAAGTTCCATGGCTGCATGAAACCGACTGACGGAGCCGCATGCGCGGCTTCGAGCAGCCTGCACACAAGATCATCCGGCAGCGGATCGGCCTTGAACTGGTCGCGGACATCACGTCGCGTATGAATGGCCCGGTAGACGGCGTCCTTGTCCCGATCGGCAAAGGGCGCTGTCCGGACGAGGAACTCGTTCGGATCGTCGTGCATCGTAATCCCCACAATGCGCAACCACCCGCCGTCCGCGCGGGTTCGGTCTATCTTGTCAGGCCGGTCTTCTGACTGGGCATCATCCTTGATGCGCACCTTCCCGGATTGCTCCAGTGGTCGGGTTTCCCCTCGCACATCACGTCAGCCTCACAGCGTTGGGCACGTGCCGGATTTTCGCCGGCTTCCCGATTCTCCCACCTTGCGGCAGGCACCTGACAGTTGTCTTCTATCCGGATGCAGCAGGCTGGGACAGAGCAAAAGCGACAGTCTCAGTCCGTTGTAGGGAAGTATCGGACGAAGGCGAAGGCTGTCCCGTCCGGAGACCAGTTCGGAACGTTGATCGAACCCTGCCCTCCGAAGAACTCGAACAGCGTTTCGGCATTGCCGCCGTCGGCATCCATCAGACGAAGCCGAACCTGCTTGTCGCGCGGGTGGCCCGAAACATTAGCGTCATAGGAGAGGAACAGCACCTTGCTTCCATCCGGCGACGGATGCGGGAACCAATCGCCGTAGCCGTCCGAGGTCAGCTGCTGCAGGTCGCTGCCATCCGTGCGCATCCGCCAGATCTGCATGGTGCCGGTGCGGCTGGAGTTGAAATAGATCCACTGGCCGTCAGGCGAGTAGTCGGGACCATCATTATGCCCCTCGCTGTTCGTCAACCGCCGCTCAGCACCACCCTTGGTCGCGATCGTATAGATATCGAAGGCACCGCCGCGATCGCCGCAATAGGCGAGCTCTTTCCCGTCCGGCGACCAGCCATGCCAGTAGGACGGCATTTTGTCTGTGACCTGGCGCGGTTCGTCGTCGCCATCGCCCAAGAGATAGATGCAGGACTTGCCGTAGAGCGTATGGTCCGAAAAGGCGATCGAGGCACCGTCAGGCGAAATGCCGTGATCGTTGTTCAGCCGGACGGCAAAACCGGTATCGATCAGGTCCGGCTCAGGATCTTCCTCATCAAGCGGCAGGGCATAGAGCAGCCCGTCACCGTTCACGACCAGAAACTCGCCATCGCGCGACCAGTTGGGCGCCTCGACGAGGTCTTCCGTCTGCCAGACGACCTCGCATTCACGGGTGTTGATGTCAAAGATTTCGACGGAACTGCGCATGCTGCGTCCTCTCGACCGTTGCGGATCGCTTAGCGATCGCGGAACCGGTTCGTGATCGGATAGCGACGATCGCGTCCGAAATTCTTCTTGGTGATCTTCACGCCGGGGGCCGACTGGCGGCGCTTGTATTCGGCGAGGTAGAGCAGATGCTCGACGCGATGCACGGTCGCGACATCATGGCCACGCGCCACAATCTCGTCGACGCCCATCTCCTTTTCGACAAGGCATTCGAGAATGTCGTCAAGAACAGGATAGGGCGGCAGCGAATCCTGGTCGGTCTGGTTCGGCCGAAGCTCGGCAGAGGGGGCCTTCGACAGAATGTTCGCCGGGATCACCTCGCCCGAGGGGCCAAGCGCACCCGGCGGCACATTCTCGTTGCGCCAGGCCGACAGCGCATAGACCTGCATCTTGTAGAGGTCCTTGATCGGATTGAAGCCGCCGTTCATGTCACCATAGAGCGTGGCATAGCCGACCGACATTTCCGACTTGTTGCCGGTGGTCACAACCATCGAGCCGAACTTGTTGGAGATCGCCATGAGGATCGTGCCGCGCGTACGGCTCTGCAGGTTCTCCTCGGTGATCCCGCTCTCGGTGCCCTCGAACATTTCCGACAGCGACGAAAGGAAGCCCTCTACCGGTTCCTGGATCGGCACGATGTCATAGTGGCAGCCAAGCGCCTTGGCGCAGGCCTCGGCATCGGCAAAGCTTTCCTGCGAGGTGTAGCGGTAGGGCAGCATGATCGTGCGAACGCGCTCCTCGCCCAGCGCATCCACCGCGATCGCCGCACAGATGGCCGAATCGATACCGCCCGAGAGACCGAGCACCACGCTCTTGAAGCCGTTTTTGTTGACGTAATCGCGGAAACCTAGAACGCAGGCACGGTAGTCGGCCTCTTCCTTTTCAGGGATCCGCGACATCGGGCCCTGATCGCAGCGCCAGCCATCGGTCGTCCGACGCCATGTGGTGACCGACAGCGTTTCCTCGAACTGGCTCATCTGGAAGGCCAGCGACTTGTCACCGTTGAAAGCGAAGCTCGCGCCGTCGAACACAAGTTCGTCCTGACCACCAAGCTGATTGGCGAAGATCAGCGGCAGGCCGGTCTCGATCACCTGGCGCAGCGCCACCTGATGACGGACATCCACCTTGCCGCGATAATAGGGCGAACCGTTAGGCACGAGCAGGATCTCGGCCCCCGTCTCGGCCAGCGTCTCGCAGACGCCAAGATCGTTCCAGATCTCCTCGCAAATCGGCACGCCGATCCGCACGCCACGGAAATTGACTGGCCCCGGCATCTCGCCTTCGACGAAAACGCGCTTCTCGTCGAATTCGCCGTAATTCGGCAGATCGATCTTGTCGCGGAAGGCAAGGATCTTGCCGCCATCGAGGATCGCGACGGAATTGTGCCGCCCCTTCTCGCCCTGACGCGGGAACCCGACGATCACCCCCGGCCCGCCATCGGCGGTGTCTGTGGCAAGCGACTCCACTGCCTGCAGGCAGGCTCTCAGAAAGGCGGGCTTCAGCACCAGATCTTCAGGCGGATAGCCGGAAATGAAGAGCTCCGTCAGCAACAACAGGTCGGCCCCCTGCCCGGCGGCCTCGGCACGCGCCGCACGCGCCTTGGCGAGGTTGCCCGAAACGTCGCCAACTGTCGGGTTGAACTGTGCCACCGCTATGCGCAGGACGTCGGAGATCTTTTTTGCTTCGCTCATGACACCGATTTAGCCGCTCGTGTGACCGATCGCAACGCCACTTCGCGCAGCCTTGTTCCGCAATGTCCGCCGCTGCTAACCAATCCCCCTGAAATTGTGGGAACAAAGGTTTCTGCGTCATGGTTCATGTAGCATTCATGACACTTGTGTGACACCTATGCGAAGCTTTCATGACACACGCCTTATCCCCGGAGTTCGACGTGGCCCAATCCAGCCCGAAATCGCTAGTCGCGAGCATCTTCAAACCAATCGGTGCGATCCGCGAACGGGACTTCGGTACAGCCTGGGTGCTGCAGCTCGCCATCCAGTGGGTGAACACGACCCTGATCGCGGTCGCAATTGTCGTTGCAAGCGAAGTCCTTGCCCGAGGGACATTGGTCGACGTTGCGGAGTACATGACCTCCTCCAGCCGTCCGGGCCTGGTGGCAGCCGGTGTGGTCTTCCTGCTCCTCGCCTTTTCCGACGCCGTCATCGGCAAAGCCTATCAGTCGGCACTCATCGTGGGTCCCCTTGCTCTGCTCCCCGCCTTCTTCTCGGGCCAGAAGCAGCTCTTTCTTTCCGACCCGCTTTTCCCCAGTGACCTGCTGTTCGGTCGCCAGATCATCGAACTTCTGCCGGTCATGGTTGCCGCGGAACCACTGAAGGCGATCGGCTTGGCCATCGGCGGCATTCTGTTCGTCGCCGCCTTCGTCACCATGATCTGGAAGAGCCGCAAGGTATTCCCCCGCCTAAACATCATCGGGCGCGGCACCCGGCTTGCAGTCTCCTTTCCGCTGATGGCCGCCTTCATCTCGCTGATGGACCCGATGTCCTTTTCGGCGATCCGCGATCGCCTGAACATCGTCCCCATGATGTGGGACCAGAAGGAGAATTATCGTCACAACGGCTTCCTGCTCGCCTTCGCCTTCAATGTGCCGATGGCAAGCGTCGGTGCGCCGGACGGATACAGCGCCTTGACGATCAGCGATATGCAGACCGATCTGCTGCCGGCCTCCTTCTTCTCGGGGCGCCAGGCCGACGTGATCGTTGTCATGAGTGAATCGCTCTGGGATCCGACCAAGATGAGCAGCGTCCGCTACTCGGCCGACCCGATGCCGGTGATCCGTGCTGCCCAGTCGGGACAGGTGTTTTCGCCTGAATTTGGCGGCATGACCGCCAACGTAGAGTTTGAGGCGCTGACGGGTTTCTCCAACGCATTCCTCCCCTATGGCAGCATCCCGTATCAGCAATACATCCGCCGCCCTGTCCCGTCTCTTGCAACCTTTTTCGAATCGAAAGGTTATGTCACCAAGGCCTTCCATCCCTTCCAGGGCTGGTTCTGGAATCGCGACAATGTCTACAAGTCGCTCGGCTTCCAGGAGTTTCATTCCGAGGAAACCATGCCTGTCATGGACAAGCGTGGCATGTTCGTCTCGGATGACGCCCTGACCCGCTACATCATCAAGGAAGCCGACAACACGCGCGAACCCTTCTTCTTCTTCGCCGTCACGCTGCAGGGCCATGGCCCATACGAGCGCAACCGCTATGTCAAGAACACCATCGACGTGGACGCACCCACGCTCTCTGACGACAGCACCAATGCGCTTGCCACCTATGCCCAGGGCGTGAAGGAAGCCGACCAGAGTCTGAAGGCGCTGATGGACTGGGCCAAGAAGCGCCGCCGGGAGACAATCATCGTTGTGTTCGGGGATCACCTTCCGCCGCTCAATGCGGTCTATACCGAGAGCGGTTACATGGCCAATGTCGTTGCCACGCGCAAGGCCTCCGTTGCCACGATGAAGCGGGAGCATGAGACACCCCTGGTGATCTGGTCGTCGAAGCGTGGCGTCCAGAAGGATATCGGGACCGTGAGCCCGTCCCAGTTGCCCCATTATGTGGTGCGCATGGCCGGCTATCGCCATCCGTTCTACACCGGCATGCTCGGTCGGGTGGCGGAGCGCTTCGCGGTCATCGACCGGCACCAGTTGATTGGTCGCAACAACAAGGCGCAGGCGGACTGGTCCCTGTCCGGCCGCATCGATCCCCTGATCCGGGATTATCGCCTGCTACAGCACGACGTGATGTTCGGCGAAGGCTACGGTCTTGGACGTTTCTTCCCCGAGCAAACAGATCTGATGCAACCGGCCAGTTGATCAGTTCGTTACTTCTGATCACAATTATCCATAAACTCGATTTGAACGGCTGGCGCTATTGCAGCGCCAACCGATTTCAGTCATAGACTTTTTTTGTTCGTCAAATCAGGGTGCTTGACAGTATTTCCAACGACTGTGCTTGGCGACTGCTTGCGCGGTCGGGCACTCTTGAGACATTCAAAATTGAGATCAGAGCCATTGCCATGCCGCTCATGACGCGTGCTGATATCGTTGCACACCCACTGTATCCGGCCATCGAAAAGCAGATCGCCCAGCATCTCATTGGCATTCACATGCGAACGCCACGCATGTCGCGCCTCAAGGCGTCGCATCGCAAGTGGCTGATGACGCAATCGGTTTTTGCCCTGGCCCTTCGGCGCACGCAGGATGATCCGCTTTCGGGTCTTACAGCCACGCGTTTCGTCGAGACGGTCATGCGCCTGGGTGCGGCGAGCCGCAACACGGCCACCGGCTATTTGGCAGAACTCGTGGCCTACAAGTTCCTGCGCGACGTTCCGGATGTGCCGGACAAGCGCGTCCGCGTGCTAGAGCCGACGGAGCTGAGCCTGAATGGCCTTCGCAGCTGGTTCAATGGCCATCTGGCCTGCCTCGACCGGCTTGATGGAGGCAACCGCGAAATGACGTCACTCGCCGAGGACAGGATTTTCCTTATCGCACAACCCGTTGGAGCCGACATGATGGTGGGCGATCCGATGTGGCGAGACCCTCCGGACTCGATCGGCCACTTCCTCTGGTCGGATCTCGGCGGCATCATCCTGCATGATCTGTTCTCACGCCTCGACATTGTCGATCGTGCAGCACCGACTTCATCCTGCGGCCCTGTCACCCTCGTAGAACTCAGCGAAACCTACCAGGTGTCGACAACCAATCTGAAGCGCATGTTCAAGAAGGCGGAAACCGACGGCCTGCTCAGTTGGGAACAGCAGCGGCGGCGCGGCGACCTCCTGCTGACGAGCCGCTTTATTGAGGACTATTTCAC